>NZ_RAWB01000419.1 GCF_003612055.1 Corallococcus llansteffanensis | reverse complement strand
TCCCCGAGGTGTCGAAGGTGAAGAAGCTCGTCAATGCGCCGCGCGAAGTGGTCCAGGAGATGCTGGAGGGTTTCGTGGCGCTCGCGCCGGGGCAGGCCCTGCTGGAGGGGGAGACGGTGGTGGTGCGCGCGGACGTACCGGCGGCGCTGGCGGCGCGGCGGGTGGCGATCCTGTCGGGCGGTGGCAGCGGGCATGAGCCCGCGCACGCGGGCTACGTGGGCGCGGGCATGTTGCATGCGGCGGTGGCGGGGGACGTGTTCACGTCACCCAGCGCGGACGCGGTGCTGGCGGCGATCCGCGCGGTGGCGGGCACGGCGGGCGCGCTGCTCATCGTGAAGAACTACACGGGCGACCGGCTGAACTTCGGGCTCGCGGCGGAATTGGCGCGGGCGGAGGGCATCCCGACGGAGGTCGTCGTGGTGGCGGACGACGTGGCGCTGCGCGACACGGTGGAGCCCGCGCGGCGGCGGGGCATCGCGGGCGTGGTGCTGGTGCACAAGGTGGCGGGCGCTGCTGCGGCGGCGGGTGCGTCGCTGGCGGAGGTGGCGCGCGAGGCGACGGAGGCGGCCGCGGCGCTCGGGAGCATGGGCGTGGCGCTGGGGCCGTGCACGGTGCCGGCGGCGGGGCGGCCGGGCTTCACGTTGGGCGAGGACGAGGTGGAGCTGGGGCTGGGCATCCACGGCGAGCAGGGCGTGCGACGGGTGGCGATGCAGCCGGTGGACGCGTTGGTGGACACGCTGCTGTCGACCATCGTGGAGGACCGGAAGGTGGGCGCGGGCGAGCGCGTGGCGCTGATGGTCAACGGCCTGGGAGGCACGCCGCCCATGGAGCTGGCCATCGTGACGCGCCGGGCGCTGGCGTTCCTCGCGGAGCGCGGGGTGAAGGTGGAGCGCGCGTGGCAGGGCACGTTCCTGTCGGCGCTGGAGATGCCCGGGTGTTCGCTCACGGTCTTGAAGGTGGATGACGCGCGGCTGGCGCGGCTGGACGCGGCCACGGAGGCGCCGGCCTGGCCGGGCAAGGGGATGCTGGTCGCACAGCGCCGGGTGGTGTCCGTGCGGGACGCGCTGCCCACCATCAAGGGGCATCCCAAGGACCATCCGGAGATGGCGCAGGTTCGGGCGGCGGCGTTGGCGGTGGCGGACGCCTGGGACGCGGCCGAGGCCCGGCTGACGGAGCTGGACAGCGCGGCGGGAGACGGGGACCTGGGCCTGAGTCTGGCGCGTGGCGCGGCGGCGATCCGCGCGTTGCCGGAGAGCGCGTGGGCCACGCCGTCGGGCGCGTTGACGGAGCTGGGGCAGGCGCTGCGGAGGAACATCGCTGGGAGCTCCGGGCCGTTCTATGCGACGGCGCTGTTGAGGGCCGCACGGCACCTGGCGAACAAGGTTCCGGATGCGGCGGCCTGGGCGCGGGCGTTCCAGGTGGCTGTCGCGGCGGTGTCGGAGCTGGGAGGCGCGCGGCCCGGCGACCGGACCATGGTGGACGCGCTGCACCCGGCGGCGGAGGTGTTGGTGGGCGCGGTGCGGGAGGGGAAGTCCCTGGGCGACGCGTGGAGGGCGGCGACGCTCGCGGCGGAGCAGGGAGCGGAGGCGACGGCCCGCATGGCGCCGCGCCTGGGCCGGGCCAGCTACCTGGGCGACCGCGCGAAGGGCATCCCCGACGCGGGCGCGGCGGCCGTCGTCATCTGGATGAAGGCGCTGGAGCGACTCGCTGGGTGACGGGGCAGGGGGGGCGGAGCGGCAGGTCTGATGGAGACCTGAAAGGATTTGGATGATGAACTTTCAGGGTCTACCCGGTGGACGCTCTTCTGGCGCCTGCGGATGACCGGCCGTCAGTCCAGATCTTCCAGCGCTATCTCCGCCAGCTCGCGGTAGAGAGGCACCACCTCCACGGTGAGCAGGTGCTCCATCACTTCCCGCGCGCCGGCAGTGTCGCCTGCTTGTCGAAGGCGCCGGACTTCGGACCTGGCTTTCATCATCCGCATCGAGCTGTTGCGGATCCGCGTTCGGATCTCGCGGAGGAGAGTCGTCGCGGTGGCTACGTCCTGGACGGCCGCTTGCGCATCGGACTTGGGCATGGCTACCTGCTGGGCCGTGCGCAGCAGCAATTCGCGCACGCCCGGGGTGAACTCAAGCGCTTCGCCCGCCTCGACACGGGCGGCCAGCTCGCGCACCTCCTCCCAATCGATGTCCTCGGCCATGCTCAACCTCCCTTCTTCTTCGGGCGGCACTTATTGTCAGGCCACTCACCCGTCTGCCCTTCGCAGTTCCGGAAGCAGTCGTAGCAGGACCCCGTCCAGTGGTCCTCCATGCACTGCACGTAGGTTTCGATGCAGTTGCGCTTCCACTCCGGCAGGTCTTTCCGGGCCAACTCGGCGGCCACCTTGGCGGCGAAGAGGATTTCCTCCACCTCCAGCTTCGTGGCGCCGCAGCGCTCCGGCGCCAGCGGGTGCGTCTTCACGCAGCAGCTCACCGTGGAGTCCTTGGAGGTGCACTGCGCCTGCGCCAGGGACACCGGGGAACTGCGGGGCTGGGCGCGCGCTGTGCCGCTACTGCCTGTCGTCGTCAGGGCAAGCCCGAGGACCACCAGTATGCCCCATGAGGGGATATTCCTTCTGTTCATGCAAAGCGGTTTATCTGGCTTTACATGGGCGGCGACACCTCAGTCCACGATGAAAAGCCGGGCCCCTGTCTCTGTCGACGAGCGGTGGGCTCCATCGTCATCGGAGACCTGGTAGCTCATCATCGGCCCGAGCTCGAAACGCCGGCCGTCCTTCAGCTCCGTGATCAGCGTCCCCTCGAGCACCAGCAAGACATGTCCGCGGCTGCACCAGTGGTCCGCCACGTACCCGGGCGTGTACTCAACGAGTCGGACCCGGATGTCTCCCGCCTGGAGCGTCCGCCAGAGCGCCTTCCCTGAGTCCCCCGGGTGCTCCGTGGGCTGGAGCTTGCTCCAGTCCGTTGTGCAGAAGGGAATGTTCGAGATTTTCATGGCACCTGTTGCAACGGAGTGGCGTCCGGCACGGGCCGGACGCGTCGGGCCGGACGTCGGCCCGGGAGCTGGTCGATGAGCGACTGGGCCTCTGCCCAGCCCACGCTGGGCAGCACGACGTGCGATCCCGCCACGTCGATGCGCACGTGGCCGATGCCGTAGCCGCGCTCCAGCGGTCCCTGTCGCGCGCGGACGGACTGGATGCGCGCACGCTGCACCACCGTCGTGCGCCGCCGCCAGAAGCCCTGGCGCACCACCACCAGCGTGTCGGTGATGAACCATCCCTGGAAGCGCCAGTCGAACCACGCGCCCAGGAGCTGCGCGGGCAGCAGACCCCACGCCAGCGCGCCCCAGCCTCCCCAGAACCACGTCGCGGGCGCGGCCACCAGCACGCTCAGGCCCACCGCGCGGATTCGCGCCCGCAGGAGCGCCTTCGGGTGCGCGGGCCGCAGAGGCAGGGAGCCGATGGCGCCGGGCAGGTCCGGCACGAACTCGCGCAGCAGTTCGGGCATGCGCGCGGTGGGCACCACGGGGATCAGCAGCTCCGCGCGCTCCGAGGCCTCCTTGCCCGTGCGGACGCCCGCGGTCTCCACCTCCACCGAACCGAAGCCCAGCGCGCGGCGCAGGAGCGGTTCGTCCAGCACCACCTGCTGGATGCGCACCCGCCGCACCGTCACCTGCCGACGCGTGATGAGCCCACCCACCGCGCGCAGGTGCGTCCCGGTGTCCACCAGCCGGAACCCATGGAAGCGCAGCACCGCGCGGGCGCCGCTCACCAGCCACAGGCCGAACAGCCCCGCGAGCGCCGCCACCGTCGCCGCCAGCCACCCCATGCCGGGGGCCGCCATCACCTCCCAGTGCGTCTCCATCCACGGGAGCAGCAGCTTGTGGAAGGTCTCGGTGATCTCATGCAGCGCGCTCAACACCACCGCGAGCACCCCCACGCCCAACGCGGTCGCGCCGTAGAGCAGCAGGTCGCCCAGTCGGGCCTCGGAGAGCACCCGCTCCTCGGGTGACGACTCTCCGGGCAGGAGCACCGCCGCACCTTCGCCGCGCACCGACTGGAGCGCGTGAATCAACGCCTGGGCGTCCTCCGGCGTCAGGCCCCGCAGGTGGCCGTCCGCCTTGCCTCCGGACGCCGTCTCCACCTTCACCTCCACCAGCCCGAGCAGCTTCGACACGAAGGGCTGGAGCACCTCCGTGTTCTGCACCCGCGCCGCCTCGATGAAGCGCGACGAGCGGGTGAACACGCCGGAGCGGATCTCCAGCTGGGCGCCCACCACGCGGTAGCTCAGCGTGGCCACCTCGTAGAGCCCCGCCGCGAGCAGTATCCCCGCGATGCCCACCATGATGATCCACAGGACGGTGGGCAGGCCGCGCTCCCCGGCGAAGTACGTGGGCAGCAGCGCGGTGAGGAGCATGCGCCCGATGGTCGCCGACAGCGGCACCAGCGCCGCGAGCGGGGCCTTCGCGCTCAGCCGCTTCCAGGGGACCTCCTCCGTGGAGGGCAGGGCCGCGTACCCCTCAGACGACATCGTCGGCCTCGCGCCGCACCAGTCGCTCGCGCAGGGCGTCCGCCGTCTCCCGGGTGAGGCCCGGAATCTCTCCGTCCGCGCCGCTGCCCGCCGCGGTGAAGATCTGCAGGCGCGCGAGCCCCAGCGACCGCTCGATGGGGCCCTGGTGGACGTCCACGTGCTGGATGCGGCCCGCGGGGATGGACACCACCTGATGCAGCAGCACGCCGTGGGAGATGACCAGGTCGTGCTCGCGCAGCGCCCAGCCCCACCGCTCATGCGCGCGCTGCGGATACCACGCCGTCAGCACGCTCAGGCCCAACACCACCGCGCACGGCAGGAGGAACGGCCAATGCTCCACCCCCGCGAACGACAAGGTCAGCGCCACGCCGAAGGACACCGCTCCGTACAGCCCCATGCGGATCAACGCCAGGATGCGGAACAGCGTGAGCGCTCCGCGAGGAAGTCGTTCCAGCGTCGGCAGCGGGTCGGTCATGGGCGGAGCCTCCGGGAGCCCCCCGAATGTACCCTGGCCTTGCCTGACGCGCGCGGCCCTCGTCAGGGCGCGGGGGCGGACTCGGCGGCGAGCACCTGGCGGAGCTCGTCCACGGTGGCGGACAGCAGCACCGTGTCACTCACCGAGTGGACGAGTCGCGTGGGCAGCTCGATGCGGCCCGCGTGGAAGTAGTTCCAGTACTTGCCCAGCTGCTCGGCGGTCTCCGAGTTCAACTTCACCTGGAGGCTTTCGACCCTCCAGCTCGCATCGTCGATGCTCAGCGTCTCCACGGTCCCGAGCGTCTGTCCCCCCGCCGCGACGACCGTGCGGCCCTGGAAGATGCTTTCCGAAAATCGCATGTGCCCGCTCCTTCCGGCCTACGCCGCCTTGGCCTGGAACGGCCGGGAGTCCCAGGGCAACTCCAGGGTGAAGGTCGTCCCGGTGACGGCCTCGCTCGTGACGCCGATCGTTCCGCCGTGCGCCTGGGCGCAACCCCACACCAGCGTCAGGCCCAGCCCCCAGCCCTGCGCGGGGCCCGTCTGCGCGGAGCGTGTCCGGGAGAAGGGCTGGAAGATGCTTCCCCGGTCGCTGAGGGGAATCACGGGGCCGTGGTTGTGCACGGAGGCTCGCGCCACCGTCTTGGACCGGGTGACCGTGAAGGTGATGGGCTGGTCGGTCGCGCCGTACTTGAAGGCATTGCTTCCCAGGTTCCACAGGGCCCGGCGCAGCTCGTCGCAGCTCCAGATGCCCCGGACGGGCTGGGACTCTGTCTTGAGGAAGAAGCGATCCCCGTGGATGGAGTTCAGCTCGTCCACGACCTCACGGGCGATGTTGCCCAGGTCGCAGTCATCGAGCCGAAGCGGAAGCCGCTCGCCCGCCCGGATGCGGTTGGCGTCGAGCAGGTCCCGGACCATCCGGTCCGCGCGCTCCAGGTTCCGGTCGATCCTTGACGCCAGGTCGCGCCGCTCGTCCAGTCTCTCGGGGAAGCGCGTGAGCATCTGGGCGCTCATCTTCGCCGCTGCCAGGGGGCCGCGCAGGTCATGGGCGAGGACGGAGACGAACCGCTCACGGAGGTGCCGCTCGATCTCCAGCGCGTCGACCTTCTCCTGCAGGTCCGCGTACAGCCGCGCGGTCTCCAGGTGGATGCTCAGGTTCTGGCCCAGCGTCTGGAGCCGCGTCTTCTCCCGCGCGGTGAATTCCCGGACCTCGGAGACGCCCACGTACACGACGCCCCTCAGTCGCTGGTGGGGCGGGAGTCGGACCCCGAGCACGGAGTGGATGCCGCTGCGGCGGAGCGTATCGCTCACCTCGATCGTCGTGGTCTCCGCATCCCGGAGCGTGCTGGTCTCCTCGCCCCCGGCCACGATCTGTCCCGGGAAGGATGACGGGCCCAGCGAAGCCGCGTATTGCTCCAGCTGCTCCTCCGCCTCTCCGACGGAGGCCGTGGCCATGAGCTTCTTGCGCTTCGGGTCGTACAGGAGTAGCGCCGCGCTCTGGGACCCCATGGCTTCGGAGATCAGCTCGAGGATCTCCTTCAACCGGTCACCCAGGCTCGTCTCGTCCGCCAGCGCCTCGCTCGCCACCTTCTGGAGGAGTCGCAGGTAGCGCTTCTCCGTCTGCTCGTCCTCAAGCAGGTGCTTGCTGAAGAGGTCCGTCACGGTGGCCGTGGCGGCATGCAGCTCGGTGAAGAGCCGCTCGACGTCGAGGGAGTCGGGCTGCTGGTCAGGCGGAACATGGCTCCACATCCGGGTGATGCTCCGTCCCAGGATGGCGAACTCCTCCACGACCTCCGCCACATGGAAGCCCTGGCGGAGTCGCGCGGACACGTGGCTCTCGACGTACTTCTGCTGGGAGCTCATGCCCGTGCCCGCGGTCCCCTGGAGGTTGGCAAGGGAGTCCAGGTAGGTCGGCATGATGTTCCGGAACTCGGGTGCGTTCAGCCCGCGGGCCGACGCGGCCCGGGTCGCCTCCTCCGTCCACAGGCGCATGATCTCGCCGTGATGATTTCGGATGATCTCCGCGACGCTCGCCATGGTGCTTCCCCCCAGCAGCAGAAAGTCTTGAGGTCGCCCTGACACCTGCGGCGCGGGAAGGCGAGCGAGGCGGCGGAGGGAAGGCCCTGCCTGACCAGACTCAACAAAACTGGGCGTCACGAGCGGCGTTTGCAAGGGATTGCGTGGGTTTGAGAGGAGATGTCCTGGAAAGGACTGCCCTCGAGCGATTTCACGGTCCCCTGCAGGACAGGAACCCGGCAATCCCTTCCAGCCGCTGATCGCGACACCGGGTCTCAGCCGTGCCGGGCCCCGGCAGGCTCCGCGGTCGGTGGGGCCTCCACGTCGATGCCGTCGCGGCGCAATTCGTCCGCCTGGGCAAGCCGTGCCTGGGTCCCTGGCGGAGGCGCGTACCAGCCGGGGTCTCCCTCGCCATCCAGGTGCTGGCGCACCTTGAGCAGCGTGAACATGCCTCCCATCGTGATCTCGTCGTAGGGCCCCTTGCCGCCCACCATGGCGATGGAGTTGTCCGGTACGGGCATGTGGTGCATTCCGCCCATGTCCCCCATGCCCGTCTGTCCCATGGTCATGTAGCCGGGCAGCAGCGGGCGCACCTTCGCGTCCAGGCCGCCGGGCTTCATTCCGACGAGGTTGGGCAGGTCGTGGCCCATCTGGTTCATCACGTGGTGGGTCATGTGGCAGTGCATGGCCCAGTCACCGGGTTCGTCCGCCACGAACTCGATGGTGCGTGTGCTGCCGGTGGGGACGAGCACCGTCGTCTCCGGCCACTGCGCGCTTTCGGGGATGCGGCCCCCGTCCGTCTCCGTGATGAGGAACTGGTAGCCGTGCAGGTGGATGGGGTGGTGGTCCATCGCGCTCAGGTTGCCGAAGCGGATGCGCACGCGCTCTCCCTGACGGACGACCAGCGGCTCCGTGCCCGGGAACGCCCGGGCGTTCATCGTCAGGATGTTGAAGTCCGTCATCTCGTTGGGGTCCGGGCGCTGCGTGCCCGGGTCGATGCGCCACTCGTGCAACATGATGGCGAAGTCGCGGTCCACGCGCGGGCCCACCGGCTTGCGCGGATGGATGATGAACATCCCCACCATGCCCAGGGCCATCTGCGTCATCTCGTCGTGGTGCGAGTGATACATGCCCGTGCCCGACTGCCTCACCGTGAACTCGTAGCGGAACGTCTCCCCCGGCGCGATGGACTTCTGGTTGAGCCCGCCCACGCCGTCCATGCCGTTGGGCAGCAGGATGCCGTGCCAGTGCACCGTGGTGTTCGCGGGCAGCCGGTTGGTGACGTAGAAGCGGACGCGGTCGCCCTCCACCACCTCGATGGTGGGCCCGTGCACGTGGCCGTTGTAGCCCCAGCACGTGGCCTTGAGGCCTGGAGCGAACTCGTGCTCCACCTCCTGCGCCACCATGTGGAACACCTTCACGCCGCCCACGTCCTTCCACGGCAGCTTCGTGCCGTTGGGCACCACGACGGGCCGGTAGTCGCGTCCGGCCCTTCCAGGCGGCAGGTGTGTCTGCCGCGCGACGCGACCACCCGTGTCCGCCGCGGAGTCCTTTCGCGGGCCCTTCGCGCCCGGCACGTCCGACTGCGCCTGGGCGGCGCGGCTGTTCATCAGCAGGGCGCCGGTCGCCAGCGTGGCGCCCGTGCGCGCCAGCATGCCGCGGCGGGTGAGGCCGGGGGCCTCGGAAGGAGAGGGCGTCTCCGGGGCCTGGGCTTCCGTGTCCTCGGGCGCCGTGCGCGGGTCGTCAGTGGGGTGCCTGCCTGTCTCTTATACACCTCTGACGCTGCCGACGATAAG
>NZ_RAWB01000418.1 GCF_003612055.1 Corallococcus llansteffanensis | reverse complement strand
GTGTCGCGCTTCTCCGCCGCCTCACGCACGTGCAGCTTCCCGTCCAGGGGCAGCACGTTGAGCGAACCGTCCTCTATGCGGTGCACCGCATAAAGGATGCGAGCCGCAACGCACGCCTCTCCGCCATCAAGTCGTTCATGCGGTTCATCGAGCACCGCATTCCCTCTGCGTTGGAGCAGGTGCGTAGGGTGCTCGCCATTCCGGTGAAGCGGACGGAGACGCGCTTGGTGCACTACCTCACCCGCGACGAGATGCAGGCGGTCCTCGACGCACCCAGCGCGAGTACCCGCGCAAGTGTGCGGGACCGCGCCATGCTGCATGTCGCCTACGCTGGTGGCCTCCGCGTGTCCGAGCTGGTGGGCCTGCGGCTCGCGGACGTCACGCTGGGCGCACACCCCAGTATTCTCGTCCGAGGGAAGGGGCGGCGCGAGCGGGCCCTCCCTCTCTGGAAGGAGACTACGACTGCGGTGCGCGCCTGGCTGGCTCTTCGCGGGGATGCAGCCACCGTGGAACTCTTCCTCAATGCTCGTGGAGAGGCGATGACGCGCGCTGGGTTCGAGTACCTGCTGGCGAAGTACGTCGCAGTCGCGCGCGCAAGCTGCCCTTCGTTGAAGTCGAAGCGCGTCTCACCGCACGTTCTCCGGCATACCTGCGCCATGCACGCCCTGCAGGCCACCCGCGACGTCCGCAAGGTGGCGCTGTGGCTGGGCCACGCCAACGTGCAGACGACAGAGTTGTACCTGCGTGCAGACCCTGCGGAGAGGTTGGAGGCGCTACAGGAACTCGCTTCACCCCAACTGCGGCGTGGTCGCTTCCGGCAGCCGGATGCCCTGCTGGCGATGTTGGGCGTCTAGAATTACTGTTCGCCGTACGTACCCCGGGGAACGGTGCCCACCGGGTTACGGGCCCCCAGCCGGGAATCGTGTCAAGCGCCCGGAGGTCCTTATTCTTAAGGCCCTCCCGGCCCGTGCGGGGGGGCGCGAAAAAAACAGGGTGTAAGTGGATTGTCCGCTCGTGCGCTTCCGCCGAGCCCCAACGAGAGGACAGGGCCATGACCTTTGACCGAAACTTCGATTCAGACGTTGCCGAGGCGACCAGCGCAGCCGTGTGCTTGCCTGATTCACCGCAGGACAACCGCACCACGTTGGAGGCGCTACAGGAACTCGCTCCACCCCAGTTGCGCCGGGGACGATTTCGTCCACCAGATGCCTGCTGGCTTCGCTGGGGCTGTAGGAAGAACCTCGTTCAGATCGTCGGTCTTCACCGACGCAACCTAGCCGCGATTCATCGACCTACGTTGCTTCGCGAACACGCGCTAAGTTCTTGGACTTCCTGAGTAATTTGGGTCCACTGCGCGTCCGTACAGGTCTGGTTGGTTTGGTGCGTTGACGCATACCCGGACGCGGGGTAAGCCCTTGGCATGAGCGAGCGAAAAAAAAGGAGATGCCCGCCGCCAAGCGAGCATCTCCCAGCAGGGTCGCATCGGCGAACCCGCCTCGTAAGAAGGGCGGTGTGACCTCAGCACTCTCCCCAAGCCGCCGTGGCCGCCAAAGGGTTGCTACTCCGCAACCCAGTTATCGACGAGCGAATTGCGCGCGTCAACATTGACCTGTCACAGAGAGTTCTATACCCCCTCGGAAGGAGGCCTAGCACACATTTGACTACCCGTCGCCTTTGTCTACCCGCCAAGAGGCAGAGGCCATCAACAAAGCTGCAGGAGTGCATCGGCGAATCCGCCTCGTAAGCTATGCGCCGGTGCACTCCTCTTTGGAACCGATCTGCTTGTCGCTGCATTCGTTCACATTGGGAGTTGCACAAACATGAAGGATTTCCTCGACTTTTTGAGGTCGCTGAGTCCGAGTCAGGCGCTTACCGCCATGGCCGTCATGATGACGGTGGTGTTGCTGGCGATGGTCTGGCGGGCATGGACCTTTCACTACCCTGAGCCGGCCCAGCCCCCTGCACCCCTCAGCGTCCCGTCGATGGCAGTACCGCCCCCGGCAAATCGGTAGCGGCGCAGCCTCGTAGCGCAACGGCCTCGTTTGAGCCCTGGTGCTGCGTACTCGGCACCAGGGCTTTTTTGTGGCCGCTCCCCTTCCTTTGCTCCGCTGCTTCGCGTCCTCCCCCTCGTCGTCATGTGGTGTCGCAGCGCCTATTTCCCTCGGGGCGTTGGTGCTTGCTCCGCATAAGTCAGGTCACTGCATCACGTCCTTGTTCACGAACGCGCTGCCGGCGCGCACCCAGATGCTCCCGCCCTTGCCCTCGTGGATGGAGAACACCGCCAACCGCTTCCCCGCCGTCAGCATCAGAAACCTTCCCCCTTCACTCCCGCGCCACCACGGCCCGGGTCCCTCTCTGGCTTCGACCGCCTGAGGTCGCGTCGGGGCTTGAGCAGTCCGCGTGCCAGGAGCTGCCTCCTCGGAAGGCGCGTGCACATCACCGTGCGGGCCCGCGCGCGGCGTCCACGCGGAAGGATGGGCGCGGATGCTCCAGCGGCGGTCTTGGCGGATGAGAGACGGGGCGGGTCGCCCCTTATCTGGGCACGGTGAGGGTCTGTCGAAGCGACATCACGTGCAGGAACACGGCGAGCGGCACGAGCAGCGCCGGGAGCCAGAGGACCGGCCAGGTTGTGATCGCGGTGAAGGGCGCTCCCGGCCAGTCGAGATGCAGCGGGCCCGGCGTCGAGGTCGCGACCGTGGCGACCGTGTTGGCGAGGATCGCGAGCCCCAGCACGTTCCAGAGCAGGACGGGCTTCGGCGTCACCCGATTCGTGGCGACGAGCCATGCCACCAGGGGCGCGGTCAGTCCGACGAGGATGTCGAAGTTGCGTCCCTCGAAGGTGATCTGGTTGGGGGCTCGCCCGTCCTGGTGCCACGCGAAGATGATGAGCTCGACGCCGATGCGGAAGCTCTGGGCGACAATCGGCCAGTGACGAGGGGTGTTCGCGAGCAGCGTCTTCGCGAGAGGCGCCCGACCGAGGAGCAGGAGCGCAGCGATGCCGCTCAGCGGAAGGAGCGGCCACGGTGACGGGCGCGCGCTCCTGAAGGACAGCACATCCGTAGATGCGAGCAGGGCCGTCGCTCCGAGCCAGAGCGCGAGCACGGAAACGACGGCGAGCCCCAGTCGCGTGGCGGACGAGGCTTCGCGCCCGCTGCGTCGCGCGCTGAGTGCGACGCCCACGCCCACCAGCGCGACCATGCCCAGGGTCAATCCGACCAGCGCCGCGTCCGCTGCGAGTCTCATGGGCGAACCATGTCTCTGTCTATGCATGGTGTCACTGCGCCGGGCATCGCGCGTTGTCCAATGCCCTCGACCTCGTCGCGGTGCCGTGAGGCGTTGCCCGCCCGCGCATTGACAAGCCCTGCCTTCCGCCGTACTTCACCGCGCGTCGTTGGTACTCCTCATCACGCAGATGGGGAGTTTAAAGGGAACCCGGTGTGAATCCGGGACTGCCCCGCAGCGGTAAGCAGGAACGAACGCCGTCCCCGCAAGCACTGGCCCTCCGTGGGCTGGGAAGCGACGGTCAGTAGGTGGGTGACCCGATGAGGGTCATCCGCGCCCGCGAGTCCGAAGACCTGCCACGACCCATGCCTCCGGGCATGGACAGACCGGAGCCTCCGAGGGGAGGTGACGGGGGTCTTCCGCTCGCGCGGCGTGTCGTGTCCTGACGTGTCCTTCGTTCGCGGTCCGCTCTCCGTCCGCCCTCCCTTGGATTCACCTCGCCCGTGGGGGCGATGCAAGGGAGCAGTCGCGGATGAAGACAGAGCGGATGAGTTCGGGGCGGAGGCTCGCGTGGGTGCTGACCACCTTCGCGGTGGCGTTGACCGGCATGGGGTGCGGCGAGGAGTGCGTCGATGAGTTCGACTGCCGCGACAAGGGCACGCCCCCCGAGGGACAGTGCTACGTCTGCGTCGAGCAGCGCTGTGAGCTGACGTCCATCCCGGAGGCCGATGCCGGCACGACGGTGGATGCGGGCACGGGCGCCGACGCGGGTACGCAGGCGGATGCGGGGACTCGCACCGACGCTGGCACGGTGACGGACGCGGGCCCTCAGACGGATGCAGGCGCAAGCACCGATGCGGGCACGAGCAGCGACGCAGGCACCGTGACGGATGCAGGCACCGTGACGGATGCCGGTACGCAGACCGACGCGGGCACGGTGACGGACGCGGGCACCGTCCCGTGCTCGAGCGCCACGTATGACCCGAAGCTGGGCACGCTCCAGTTGGCGTCAGGCTTCGTGGCCGGTGAGTCGGCCGCGCTGCCGGACACCGCGGGCCCGGTGGGTGTCACCCCGGGCCCGACCTACTCGCTCTACACGGTGGTTTCGCAGAGCGACGTCGGCCCGCATGCGCTGCATTCGCTGGGCACGTGGCCGCAGGTGTCGCTGGGCGCGACGCCACTCTTCGACGTCGCCGCTCCCGCCGACCGGGGGCCCTCCGCCATGCTCTTCCTCAGCCCCTTCGTGGAGACGGATGGCCAGCACGTCTTCACCGGCTACACGAAGTCCGGCGCGGGCTTCCCGGGCTCGCTGTCCCTCTACGACAGCACCACCCCTGCTGCTTCCACCTACGTCTCCGCGCCGGGCAACTTCACCGCGGGCGTCGTGCCGGGTGCGCTGCTCGTCAACGGCAACGGGCTCGACACGGTGTCGGCTGGCCTGGCCATCTACGCGCTGAAGACGGACACCTCGCCGTTCACGGCCCTGAAGGTCGGCACGCTTCCTCCCGAGAACGGCGGCAGCGGCTTCACCGCCGTGTCCACCCACGGCGTCGCGATGCTCGGCTACTACTCCGACACCGTCTTCGCCAACGTGGGCCACGCGGTGGCCCCGGCGAAGATCACCCAGGCGCTCCGGTCGGGCACGCCGTTCGTCGTAGCGGACGCCCCCATGCTCGATGTCGGCTCCAACTTCGTCGCCGCCGCCGGTCAGGGCACGGGCGTGGCGGTGCTTCGCGGCGACTACGTTCCCCCCACCTACGAGTTCGCCGGCACCGACATCTCGCGCTTCGCCTTCACCGTGACGGATGGAGGGGAGACCGTCACTGTCGGCGCGCGTCAGCCGGTCCTCACCTACGTGGACCAGTGCACGAGCGTGACGTTGATGACCTCCATCGGCGCGGACCTGCTCGTCGGCGTGGATGACAAGAACGGCACCCGGCTGGTCCGCATCCAGCAGGCGCAGTGATGCCCCCCACTGCTTCCCGGAGACCTCACATGAAGACCCTCCTGCCGAAGTCGTTCGCCCTGGGATTCGCCGCGCTCCTGACCCTCGCCTGCGGCGGTGAAGCGCCGCTGGAGTCGGAGTCCGGCTCCGACCAGGTGCAGCCGCTCGTGGGCACGCCGTTCGCCGACCGCATCGTCTCCTTCACGCCCGGCACCGCCGCCGGGTTCGGACAGAACCAGTTGCCGAACATCGTCCTGGGCGCTCCAGAGGGGACGGGCGCCGGGTCGGGTTCGCTGCACGTGCTGTCGCTCGGGCTCAACGGCGTCATCATCCTGGAGTTCACCGACATCGCGGTGACGGACGGCCCGGGCGTGGACCTGCTCGTCTTCGAGAACGCGTTCATCAAGCCGAGCGGCGTGCCGTTCACGGAGACGGGCGTGGTGGCCGTCAGCGACGACGGCGTCACCTGGTACGAGTTCCCCTGCGCCTCCGGGAATGTGGCGGGCCACTTCCCGGGCTGCGCGGGCGTGACGCCCGTGTACTCGAACACCAGCAACGGCGTGTCCCCCACCGACCCGGCCGTGGCGGGCGGGGACGGCTTCGACCTGTCCGCCGTGGGCCTCACCCGCGCGCGCTTCGTGCGCGTCCGGGACTCCGGCGCCAACGGGTACGCCGGCACCAGCGGTGGCTTCGACCTGGATGCCGTCGCCGTGGTGAATGGCGTGCAGCTCCCGTAGCGCGCCCGCTCGCGGTGCCCCGGGTCGTCCTCCAGCGGACGGTCCCGGGCGCCTCGTGACCCGTGGGGGCCTCATCGGAGCCCACGAGGCTTCCGGGGTGGGGGACGCCGGATTAGATGCCGGCTGTTCCTCCCCCGGAGTGCGCATCCATGAACCGTCGTCTCGCCTCACTCCTCGTGCTGACGGGCGTCCTGCTCGGCGCGACCGCCGCGTCCTTCCTCCCCTCGGTCGCCGGGGCCCAGACGGCCCGTGCCCGCATGCCGCCGCCGCCGCCGGTCGCGCACCCGACGCCCGCCCCGCCTCCGCCCGTGTTCCCGCTGCCGCCGTCCTACGAGTACACCTTCGTGAAGCGCGAAGGCCCGGAGGAGGACCTCCGGGAGCTGCAGCGCCTGGGCGCGGAGGGCTGGCAGGTCGTGTCCACCGTCGTCGTGGATGGCAGCACGAAGCGCTACGTGTTGATGCGCGCCCGGCACACCGAGCCCACACCGCATTGACATTGCCCCGGGGCCGCCATAGTCCCGCCCCGTCATCGATATGCCTTCCCGCCATGGGGTGTGGGGGCTTCCAGGAACCCGGTGTGATTCCGGGACTGCCCCGCAGCGGTGAGCAGGAGCGGCGCCTTCGAAGCCCCGCTCCCGCGAGTCCGAAGACTGGCGACGACCCGGGGGCCTCTTCACGGAGGACCCGGAGACAGACCGGAACCTCCGCGGGGAGCTGACGGCGTAGGCACCTGTCAGGGCGCGAGGAGCGCTCCAGGGCAGGTGGCTCGCGCCCGTGCCGCCTCCCGTCAGGAATCCTTCCGCCTCCGGGCGGGGGCAAGGAACGAGGACGCGATGCGGACCGACATGAAGCGGATGGGCACGAAGGGCCAGCGCGCGGCGCTGATGGGCGCCCTGCTGGCGGTGGTGCTGGGTGGGACGGGCTGCGGCTCGGAGTGCGTGGACTCCTTCGACTGCCGCGACAAGGGCACGCCCCCCGAGGGCCAGGCCTGGGCCTGCCAGGAGGAGAAGTGCGTCCAGGTTCCCGTCACCACCGGCGGTGAGGACGCGGGCACCGACGCGGGCACGGGCTCCGACGCGGGCACGGACGCGGGCACGGACGCCGGCACCGACGCGGGCACGGATGGTGGCACGGACCTGTGCGCCTCGGTGCCTCGCGACGCGAAGCTGGGCACCCTCCAGCTCCAGACGGGCTTCACCGTCGCGGAGTCCGCGCCGCTGCCCACGGAGGTCGTCGCGGTGGTGTCCACGCCCGGCCCCACGTACTCCCTCTTCGGGATGCGCGAGACGGCCACGGGCCGCGACTTCTTCACGCTGGGCACCTGGCCGGACGTGAAGGTGGGGGACGCGGCGCTCGACACCGTGCTCGCGCCCGCGGACCGCGCCGTCGGCGTCACCACCTTCCCGTCCTACTTCCTGGCGTATGACGGCACGCGGCTGCTCGCGGGCTACACGAAGGCCGGGCAGGGCGCTCCGGGCAGCGTCGCGGTGCTCGACCCGGTCGCGCGGGACGGGGCCACGTACGTCAGCGCGCCGTCCAACTACACGGCCGCGGGCATCACCAACACGTTCTTCATCAACGGCAGCGGGCTGGACACGCTGGCGGACGGCTTCGGTGTCTACGCGCTGGTGACGTCCGCCAAGCCCTACTCCGCCGTGAAGGTGGTGAACTTCCCCGCGCAGGTGGGCGCGAGCGGCTTCTCCGCTGTCGCGGACAACGGCATCGCGGTGTTCGGCTACGCGCTGAGCGGCACCTACGTGAACGTGGCCCATGCGGTGTCGTCCGCGAAGCTGGCGGAGGCGGTGTCCTCGCGCACGCCGGTGGTGCTCACGAGCGAGCCCGAGGTCGCCGTGGGCAGCGACTTCAACGCCGCCGCGGCCTTCGGCGGTGGCGTGGCGGTCGCGCGCGGCAGCTACGGCGCCAAGGGCTTCGGCGTCACGGACGTGTCGCGCTTCTCGCTCACGCCTGGCCTCACCGGCAGCCAGCCCGTCAGCGTGGGCACCCGCGAGCCGGTCCTCACTTCCGCCGACGCGTGCACCACCGTGGACCTGCTGTCGTCGCTGGGCTCGGACCTGCTGGTGGTCTTGAAGGACAGCAACGGCCGCCGCATCGTGCGCATCCGGCAGGCCCCGTGACCCCGCGCCCCTGGCTCGCGCTCAGCGCGCTGCTCGCCCTGTGCGCCTGCGCGGGCGACACCTCCGACATGCCGCTGCCCCCGTCCGGAGTCGTGGACGCGGGCAGTGACACCGATGCCGGCTCCGATGCCGGCTCCGGCTCCGATGCCGGCTCCGGCTCCGATGCCGGCATGCGCCCCGTGGATCCGTTCGCGGACCGCGTGGTGTCCACCACGTTTGGAGCCCAGGCCGGCTTCGGACAGGACCGCATGCCGGGCGTCGTGCTCGGGCCTCCGGTGGGGGCGGGGCAGTTCACGGGTTCGCTCGACGTGCTGTCGCTGGGCAGGGGCGGCACCCTCACCCTGGAGTTCACCGACCTGCTGGTGGTGGACGGCCCGGGCGTGGACCTGCTCGTCTTCGAGAACGCCTTCCAGAGGGCCGGCGGCGAACTCTTCGTGGAGCCGGCCTCCGTGTCCGTCAGCGACGACGGCGCCACCTGGTACGACTTCCCCTGCGCGGCCACCGACAGCGACGGGGGCTTCCCGGGCTGCGCCGGCACGCACCCGGTGCACTCCAGCCCGGGCAACGGCGTGTCCCCCACCGACCCGGCCGTGGCGGGCGGGGACGGCTTCGACCTGGCGGCCGTGGGCCTTGCCCGCGCGCGCTTCGTGCGCCTCACCGACACGGGGCTCACCAGCTCCGGCGGCAACTCCGGCGGCTTCGACCTGGATGCGCTCGCCGTGGTGAACGGCCAGCTCCCCGACGGCGGCACCCCCTGAAGCCCCTGTCC
>NZ_RAWB01000417.1 GCF_003612055.1 Corallococcus llansteffanensis | reverse complement strand
GCGTCACGGGGGCCCAGGCGCCCGCCTCCATCCCCGAGGACACGACCCCGCCGAAGCCGCGCCTCGTGGTCGCGTCCGCACCGGCTCCTGCACGAGAGCGGACGCCCATCTCGCTCGACGACCTCCCCGCGTCCTCCGAAGAGCCCATGCAGCTCGCGTCCACCTGGGAGTTCGTGGGTTGGCAGGGCGGCGGGGAAGGGGAGGGCACGGTGGGCCACACCGCCGAGACCACCTGGGCGGATCGCGTGGTCGACCTGGATGGCCCCGCCACGTCCATCCCGGCCGCGAACGAAGGGGGCGTGGCCCTGGCCTCCGCGTGGGAGTTCATGCAGCAGCCGTGGCAGCCGCAGGCCACCCTGCAGCTCGACACCGCCCAGGCCCTGCTCGCCGCCGCCAGCGCGTCCACCGACACGCCACCGAACGGTCCCGCCGTCACGGCGGATCAGGTCCTCTCCGCGCTGGACACCGCGGACTCGCAGGGCACGGTCGGCAAGGTGCTGCTGGCCTACAGCGCGGGCCGCTTCCGCCGAGCCTTCCTCCTGGGCGACAGCTTCGGGCTCGCGCGAGTGGGTCGCGCCTGGGGCCCGGGCAGCGAGCGCCCGGAGGTCTCCGCGCTCAAGGTGGACCTGGACGCGCCGTCCCTCTTCGCGTCCGCGCTGAAGGGCCCCAGCCCCAGCGTCTTCAGCGCGCCGCAGGGTCCTCAGGACGAGGCCATCTTCTCCGCGCTGTGCGAGTCCGAATCGCACCTGCTCGTCTTCCCGCTGCACGCTCGCGGTCAGCCCGTGGCGTTCTTCGTGGCCGAGCACGGCCCCTCCCCCGTGGACCTCGACACGCTGGAGGAACTGGCCCGCATCGCGGATCGCGCCGTGGAGATCTGCACCCGCCTCCACCGCTTCCCGTAGGCCTCACCGCCGCACTGAAGACACGAAGGGCCCCGGCGCCATCGCATCGGCACCGGAGCCCTCGGGGGCGCCGCCGTCAGGCCACCTAGCTGCAGCCGCTCGTCGTGCCGCAGTTCGCGCACTTGTAGCAGGCGCCGCTGCGCACGGTGATGGCGCCGCAGGTGTGGCAGGGCGGGGCGTCCGCTTGGTTCAGGTACGTGCTGCGCGAGCCCATCGCGGACAGCTGCAGCGTCGCCGGCGGGGCCGCCACCGCCGCCTGCTTCACGGGCTCCGGACGGGCCTCCTCCACCGGCGTCACCTCCGCCTCGTCACCGCACGGCGCGGTGGGCAGGAACTTCAGCGACAGCCACCGGAAGATGTAGTCGGTGATGGACTTGGCGATGGGGATGGCCGGGTTGCCGGTGAAGCCGCTCGGCTCGTAGCGGGTGTGGCAGAACTTGTCCGCCAGCACCTGCATGGGCACGCCGTACTGGAGCGCCAGCGACACGCTGGTGGCGAAGCTGTCCATCAGCCCGCTCACCACCGAGCCCTCCTTCGCCATCACCACGAACAGCTCACCCGGCGAGCCGTCCTCGTACATGCCCACCGTCAGGTAGCCCTCGTGGCCGCCGATGGAGAACTTGTGCGTGATGGACTGCCGCTCGTCCGGCAGCCGGCGCCGGTGCGCCTTCGGCTCGGGCGTCACCAGCGGGGCCACGGGCTCGGCCGCCACGTGGCGCGTCTCCTTGGGCTTGTCCTGGGACGTGTTGAGCGGCTGCGTGCGCTTGCACCCGTCGCGGTACACGGCGACGGCCTTCAGGCCGCTCTTCCACGCCTCCAGGTACGCCTTCTCGATGTCCTCTACCGTGGAGTCCGTGGGCATGTTCACGGTCTTGCTGATGGCGCCAGAGAGGAACGGCTGCGCCGCCGCCATCATCTCGATGTGGCCCATCCAGTGGATGCTGCGCTGGCCCTTGGACGGCTTGAACGCGCAGTCGAACACCGGCAGGTGCTCCGGCTTCAGGTGCGGCGCGCCCTCGATGGTGTCGTGCTTGTCCAGGTACGCGATGATGTCCTGCGCCTGCGTCTGCGGGTAGCCCAGCTTCTCCAGCGCCAGCGGCACCGTCTGGTTGACGATCTTCAGCATGCCGCCGCCCACCAGCTTCTTGTACTTGATGAGCGCGATGTCCGGCTCGATGCCGGTGGTGTCGCAGTCCATCATGAAGCCGATGGTGCCCGTGGGCGCCAGCACCGTCACCTGGCTGTTGCGGTAGCCGTGCTCCGTGCCGCGCGCCAGCGCGTCGTCCCACGCCTCCTTCTGCGCCTGGAGCAGCTCCGCGCTCACGCCCTCCGTCTGCAGTTGGTACGCCGCCTTGCGGTGCTTGCGGATGACGCCCAGCATCGGCTCCGCGTTGTTCCCGTAGCTGGCGAACGCGCCCTGCTTCTGCGCGATGCGCGCGCTCGTGGCGTACGCCTCGCCGCACATCAGCGACGTGATGGCCGCCGCGTAGTTGCGGCCCGCGGGCGAGTCGTACGGCAGGCCCGTGGCCATCAGCAGCGCGCCCAGGTTCGCGTACCCCAGGCCCAGCGGCCGGTAGTCGTGGCTGTTCTTCGTGATGCGCTCGGTGGGGTAGCGGCTGAAGCCGACGATGATCTCCTGCGCCAGCAGCACCACCGACACCGCGTGCTTGAACGCGGCCACGTCGAAGCCGCCCTCCAGCGTGCGGAAGTGCATCAGGTTCAGCGACGCCAGGTTGCAGGCCGAGTCATCCAGGAACATGTACTCGGAGCAGGGGTTGGACGCGTTGATGCGCGCCGTGCCGGAGCACGTGTGCCACGCGTTCACCGTGGTGTCGTACTGGAGGCCGGGGTCGCCGCACAGGTGCGCCGCCTCCGCGATCTCCCGGAACAGCTCCCGCGCCTTGTACGTCTCCATCACCTGGCCGTCGCGCACCGCGCGCGTCTGCCACGGGCCGTCGTTCACCACGGCCTTCATGAAGTCGTCGGTGACGCGGACGGAGTTGTTCGAGTTCTGGAAGTAGACGGACCCGTAGGCCTCGCCGTTGAACGAAGGGTCGTAGCCGGCCTCGATGAGCGCCCAGGCCTTCTTCTCCTCGTTCGACTTGCAGCGGATGAACTCCAGGATGTCCGGGTGCTCGGCGTTGAGGATGACCATCTTCGCCGCGCGGCGCGTCTTGCCGCCGCTCTTGATGACGCCCGCGAACGCGTCGAAGCCGCGCATGAACGACACCGGGCCGGACGCGGTGCCGCCGCCCGCCAGCAGCTCCTTGCTGCCGCGCACGGTGGACAGGTTGGTGCCCGTGCCGCTGCCGTACTTGAAGAGCATGCCTTCGGTGCGCGCCAGGCCCAGGATGGACTCCATGTTGTCGTCCACGCTGTTGATGAAGCACGCCGAACACTGCGGGTGCTCCTCCACGCCCACGTTGAACCAGACGGGCGAGTTGAAGGCCGCCTTCTGGCGCAAGAGCAGGTGTGTCAGCTCCGCGTGGAACGCCTCGCGGTCCACCGCCGACGCGAAGTAGTTCCCCTCCGTGCCCCAGCGGGTGAGCGTGTCCACCACGCGCGCCACCAGCTTGCGCACGCTCGTCTCACGCTCGGGTGTCCCCGGCGTGCCCCGGAAGTACTTCGACGCGACGACGTTCGTCGCCAGCATCGACCAGGACTTGGGGACCTCGATGTCCTTCTGATCGAAGACGACCTTGCCGTCCTCGCCCTTGATGCTCGCGCTGCGGTACTCCCACGCCAGCTCGTCCGCGGGGTCCACCCCGGGCGTCGTGAAGAAGCGCTCCACGGTCAGTCCGGTCGTCGCCGTCGCCACCTTCCCCTTCGCCTTCCCTCCGCGACGCTCCTTCCCCCCCACCACCGGCTTGCCACTCAGTTCCTTCTCCATGACGCCCACCTTCCAGATTCACTGAGAGTACGGATGCGAAATTTGCGAAATCGCCAACGCCGCGAGATCCCAGGGGTTCAGGTGATCACGCGAAGACAGGAGGGGAGCGGCGTCAGGATGGTTCGGGAGGGGCGGAAGCCAGCAGACCCACCGCTGGAATCCGGGCCCGGGGCTGACTGCCCTCCCGCCGGGCGGGCGGATCCATATGATCGCTCGCGGGGTCCGTCAACATCGCCTGTACCCCTATGGCTGGTGTCAGAAGTTGACTTACACACTTCATTTGGGGGTCTTTCCAGAGGTCAACACCCGGGGCGCTGATCGCATGCGCAGGGGGGATGAGTACGACCCATGGCTGATTTAAGGACCCGTCACGGCAGTGGCAACCATGGCTTTGCTGGCAATGTATTGTCATGGCCCTATGAATGACAGCCAGGGCGTGGAGAGGGGGCGCCAAGGGCCTGTGATCACTGATGGATGTTTGCTGCCAGTCCGTGCGCCCTGCGGAGGGAGGCCTTCCTGTCCGGGCGAGCAACGGACGGGGCGGGGTGGCCCAGGACGGTCGGTTGCTGAACGGCGGCGTCGATTTCGGGGCACGGTCGCGTTAGGAGGCGGACATGCCGCCTCCCTTCGAACGCCATGTCTTCGTCTGCACCAACCGCCGCCCGGACGGGAATCCGAAGGGCTGTTGTGCCACCAAGGGAGGGGAGGAGGTCCGGGCCGCCTTCAAGGAGGAGCTGGACAAGCGCGGGCTCAAACGCACCATGCGCGCCAACGCGGCGGGGTGCGTGGACACATGCGCGTTCGGCGTCTCCGTGGTCGTCTACCCGGAGGGCACCTGGTACGGCGGCGTGAAGGTGGAGGACGTGCCCACCATCGTCGAGGAGCACCTGGTGCAGGGGCGCCCCGTGGAGCGGCTCCTGATGCCCTTCAACAAGAAGGCGGAGCGCTGAAGGCGGTAGGTCCGCCTCGCGCCCCGCCTCGGGGTACCGCGCACCGGTTTTACAACCGGTGCGGTGAAGCCGGTGGGACTACCGGCGCTTGCCCAAGAGCCGCATCAACGACAGGAACAGGTTGATGAAGTCCAGGTAGAGGGTGAGCGCGCCCACGATGCTCACCGTCGCGGTGCTCTTGAAGCCCGTGGCCGCGTGGTACTCGCGCAGCTTCTGGGTGTCGTACGCGGTGAGGCCCGCGAAGATGAGCACGCCCGCGCAGGCGCTGACGAACGACACCGCGTCATTGCGCATGAACAGGTTCACGATGCCCGCGATGACGATGCCGACGAGGCCCATGTAGAGGAAGGTCCGCCAGCCGCTCAGGTCCTTCTTCGTGACGGTGCCGTAGACGGCCATCGTGCCGTAGACCGCCGACGTGATGAAGAACACCTGGGCGATGGAGCCCGCCGTGTAGATGAGGAACAGCACGGACAGCGTCACGCCCGTCAGCGCCGAGTAGCCCAGGAACATCGCCGCGGCCGCCGGGCCGGAGAGGCGGGGCGCCAGGAACGACAGCGCCAGCACCACGCCGAACTGCACCAGCAAGAGGCCCATGCGGTACTGCGCCACCGCCATGAGCATCGCCTCGCTGGACAGCGTCAGCATCGCCATCACGCCGGTGAGGGCGAGTCCCGCGAACATCCAGCCGTGAACGCGCGTCATGAACGCGCGCTGCGACTCCTGCACCAGCACCGAGTCCACTTCGCTCGCCCGCCCGCTCTGCCACCCGCCAGAAGATTCCCATGCCATGTGCTTTCGTATCCTTTCGAGCCGGATGACTGCCCGGCCGCTCTTCGTATGTGTAACGGGTTCCCTGGGGAGACGCCTTAAATGGCCTTCCAGGCCAACAAAAGCTTCGCCGCGACTTCCGTCGTGATGAGCGGCAGCACGCCGCCCCCGCCGACGATGTTGACGATCTCCGACATCGACCCCCGGCACACCCCGCCCCAGGACGGCTGCTTCGCGATGCCCACGGAGGCATACGCTGAATAGTCGACGAAGAACGACGTGGGCAGGACCTGGTTCTGACCGCACAGCAGGTGGTCCTCCGGCTGCGTGTCCACCACCTCCTGCACCACGAACCCGCCGCCCTGGGGGTCCGTGGCCGCCCGGGTGCAGAGCTCCGCCCAGGACATGGACTCCCCGTAGGCGCCCTTGACGCGCTCCTCGTAGGGCACCGTGCCCACCGAGCGGCCCAGGAACACCGCCTTGCCGCCGTAGTCCCAGGCGCGCTTGAGCACGAAGCGGGCAGGCTCCTGGGACACGCGCGCCACGATGTCGTCCACCTTCTCGCCGGCGGGGCCCGTGCCGGGGCCGTGGCGGAAGGGGCGCGTCCAGGGCACCGCGGCGCGCACCGCCTCCAGCTCCTCCGGCGTGAGGCCCGCCTCTTCCGCGAGCGCGGGCTCCGTCAGCGCCTGCGACAGGAGCGCGAACGTCGTCTTCACCTCCACCTGGGATGCGGGCGGGTTGAGGAACACCGCCTTCTTCCCGGGCACCGTGCCCAGGAAGTCCTCCACCCATGGGGCGGGGGACTGCTCCAGCCGGCGCACGAACAGGTGGCGGTAGACGAGGTCGTACGCCTTGCCCTTCACCGTGAAGGTGTCCTCGCCGGACACGTCCTCCGGGTGCACGATGTCCGCGTCCGCGCCGAACTCGCGGAAGCGCTCGCACAGCCAGCGCAGCTCCGTCACCTGCGCATCGTTCTTGCGGCACAGCAGCGCCACCGTGTCCGGCATCTTCCCGTCGCGCTCGGCCGCGTAGCCGTCCAGCAGCGCGCGGTACAGCGCCAGCGCGTTGCTGCCATTGAGCGTCAGCAGCGACGCGAGCCCCTTCTCCGGGTAGCGCAGGTGCCGCGCCACGACCTCGATGAAGGTGCGCGCCGCGATGTCGGAGTAGCCCTGCATGGCCGGGATGGTGGCGTTGACCTCCAGCGCCCAGGGCCGGTCCCCGGACACGAAGTAGTCCACGCGCGTCGTCACCAGCTTGCGGCTCTCCTGCCAGGTGCGCTCGGCCAGCGTGCGCTCCAGCGGGGACAGCGCGCCCAGCAGCCGGCCCGGATCCGCGCCGGCCAGCACCGCGCGCGCCATCTTCAGCGTGGCGGACGCCAGCTTCGCGGACAGCAGCGCGCGGCGTTTGATCTCCGCGGCGTCGAGGATGACGGGCGTGGCGGTGATGGGGATGGGCTGGGTGCTGCCATCCGGCTTCGTCACCGCGAGCCCGCGCTGATAGGCCGTCTTCGCCAGCTCCGGCCCGAAGTAGTGTGCCTGCCTGCGCAGGACGTCCATGAACTCTTGCACGCGCGGAACCTACGACCCCAGGGGCTTACGGGTCCACAACCCGCGCTGCATCGGGCTGTTCCCCTGGTCGGCTTCCCGACTTGCGCCCGGTGGGGAGGTCGCTTAAAACAACTCAGTTGCCTTTACGAGACCAAGTGACGTGAGCCGCCTCCGACGCCATCCCGACACGGGTCGCTCTCCGACGCGCCTGCTGGCGCTGCCGTGGGTGCTCGTGTGCGTGCTGGTGTACGTAGGCAGCGTCCTCCACTTCGCGCTCGTGCAGCACACCACGTGCCTGGAGCATGGGGACGTGATGCACGTGGGCGAGGCGCAGGTCCACGGCAGCCCGTCGGACGAGGAAGCCTCCTTCGACGACGCGCGCGTGGCGCGGGTCCCTCGGGCCCAGGCTGTTCCGCACAGCGCGGAGGCCCACTGTCACCATGCCTTCTTCCGCCGTGAGGCCCTGCCTCCGGCCGAGTCCGCTCCGATGATGGATGCGGTCTCCACGCGCTCCAGCCCGGCGCTGGCGGTGTTCCGCTTCCATGCGGCCCCCGTCGCGTTGCTGAGGCTCGCGCCCAAGTTGTCGCCTCCGCGCGCCTGATTTCCGCCGACGAAGCCCGTCCTTTCCGCCCGGCGTGTGTCCGCGGGTCGGGAAGCGCCGTGGCCCCGGGTGTCCTGTCGCGTCCGCGCTCCCGTCACCTGTCGTGACAGGCCGGAGCGAGGGTCTTCCGGCCGCGACCTGACGCGTGCTTCGTCCCGCGCCTCCCCCTTCCAGTCCCTGGTCGCCTCCGCGCGCGGCCGTCCCTTCGGGGGCGGTGCGCCGTGGGCGATGGGGCCTGGAGTCACCGCAGTCCCCGCAGTCCATCCCGTGGAGTTCCACACATGAAGAACAAGCTGCTGTCCGCCCTGTTGCTGTCCACCGCGCTCCTCGTCGTGGGTTGTGGCGATGACGCCGAAGAAGAGGCCTCCGGCGATGAAGAAGGTTGCGAGCACCTGCAGGAGGGGCCGGCCGTCAACGTCACCGCGGCCGCCACCGGCACGGGCCCCGCCGTGAGCAACAACCACACGCGCTACGACATCGCGCTCGTGGACGTGGCGGGAGGCAAGGGCGGCGCGGTGTCCTTCGCCGTCTCCGAGGCCACCGACTACGTCCTCTTCACCAACGCCCCGGTGCCGGTGAAGGTCACCAACGGCAGCGGCGCGACGGTGGAGTTCGAGGAGAGCGCCACCAGCTCCGAGCTCTGCACGGACATCAAGGGTCGCCACGTCGTGCCCCTCACCGTGGGCACGCACACGCTCACCTTCGGTCCCTCGACCCTCTCCTCGGTGTCGCTCGTCATCGAAGAGGGCGGCGAGCACGACCACTCGCACGAATAGCCCCGTGAGGCGCCCCATGTCCAAGAGCCCTCCTGTCGGTGCTGCATCCGTTCTTCCCTGCGACGTTCGCCGCGACGGCGACCGGTTGTTCGACGTGGCCATGTGGTGCCTGGGCCAGGACGTGCGTTGCCCGGACGGCAACGTGCTCCTGCTCCATGGGCTGGTGCGCGAGCCGCGTCCTCCAGGGGTCGAAGGGCAGAGCGCGTACCAGGGGCGGCTGGCGGATGGGGGGCGCCTCACGTTGTGGGGATTCGGAGCGCTGTGTGACGCGTGTGGCGCGGCGGTCTTCGTGCCACGCGACGGCTTCGTGCCCCGGTGGGTGGAGGGCCCTGGCGCGAGGGCTTCCGCCTTCCGCGCGGAGGACGTGGGAGTCCGGAG
>NZ_RAWB01000416.1 GCF_003612055.1 Corallococcus llansteffanensis | reverse complement strand
TCGACTGCTCGCCCGCGCACCTGCGCCTCCTCCTGGAAGAGGGCCTGCTGGCGCGCGAGTCCATTCCCCGCCGCGTCCTCGTGGGCGGCGAAGCCGTGGACCCCGCGACGTGGAGCCACCTCGCGGCGAACGCGCAGATGCGTGTCTTCAACGTCTACGGCCCCACCGAGTGCACGGTGGACGCCACGGCATGCGCCTTCGACGCCTCACCCACGCCCACCATCGGCCGGCCGCTGCCCAACGTCCGCGTCTACGTGCTGGACCGCAACCTCCACCCGGTGCCCACGGGCGTCTCGGGAGAGCTCTTCATCGGTGGCGAAGGCGTAGCGCGCGGCTACCTCGGCCGCCCTGAGTTGACCGCCGACCGCTTCATCCCGGACGCCTTCTCCGAAACCCCGGGTGCGCGGCTGTACCGCACGGGTGACGTCGCCCGGTGGCGGGCCGACGGCATGCTCGACTACCTGGGCCGCGCGGACTTCCAGGTGAAGGTGCGTGGCTTCCGCATCGAGCTGGGTGAAATCGAAGCGACGCTGCTCCAGCACCCGGAGGTGCGTGAAGCGGTGGTGCTGGCGCGCGAGGACGTGCCCGGCGACAAGCGCCTCGTCGCCTACGTCACCGCGCTCGAAGGCCACTCCCTGGAGGCGGACACCCTCAAGGCACACCTCAAGCAGCACCTGCCTGAGTACATGGTGCCCTCCGCATTCCTCGTCCTGGAGGCCCTGCCCCTCAACACCAACGGAAAGGTGGACCGCAAGGCCCTGCCCGCGCCGCAGGGTACCGCCCCCACCTCCAGCTACGTCGCGCCGAGCACGCCCACCGAGGAGCAGCTCGCAGCCCTCTTCATGCAGGTGCTGCGCGTGGAGCGCGTCGGCATCCACGACGACTTCTTCGCGCTCGGAGGCCACTCGCTGCTGGCCACCCAGCTCGTCTCGCGCGTGCGCGCCACCTTCCGGCGTGAGCTGCCCCTGCGAGCCCTCTTCGAGGCGCCCACCGTGGCCGCCCTCGCGCAGCGCATCGACTCCGCACAAGCCGCCACCGCTTCGGCTCCGAAGAAGATGATCGCGGTGCGCGCCACCACGGTGCCGCTGTCCTTCGCACAGCAGCGGCTCTGGCTGTTGGATCAGCTCCAGCCCGGGGATGCGTCCTACAACCTGCCCGCCGCGCTCCAGCTCACCGGGCGCCTGGACGTGGAGGCCTTGCGCCGAGCCTTCGAAGCCCTCGTCCTGCGCCACGAAGCCCTGCGCACCACCTTCCACGAGCACCTGGGCCAGCCCACGCAGCTCATCAACGCCCCAGGTGACTGGACGTTGCCGCTCGTGGACCTCTCCGCCCTGCCCGCTGCACAGCGGGAAACCGAAGCCCGAAGCTTCGCGAACCAGGAGGCGCAGCGTCCCTTCGACCTGAAAGCGGGTCCGCTGCTTCGCAGCATGCTGGTGCGGCTGAGCCAGGAGGAGCACCTGCTGCTGGTGACGATGCACCACATCGTCTCCGACGGCTGGTCCATGGGCGTCCTCGTCCGCGAGCTGACCGCCCTCTACGCGGCGTTCAGCACGGGCAGCATGCCAACCCTCCCGTCCCTGCCCGTGCAGTACGCGGACTACGCGACGTGGCAGCGCGACTGGCTCCAGGGTGCGACCCTGGACGCGCAGATGGGTTACTGGAAGGAGAAGCTCACGGGCGCGCCCCCCGCGCTGGAGCTGCCCACCGACCGCCCGCGTCCGCCCGTGCAGTCGCACCGCGGCGCCACGGTGGACGTCCACATCCCCGCGAACGTGTCCGAGGCCCTCAAGGCCCTTGCGAAGCAAGAGGGCGCCACGCCCTTCATGATGTTGCTGGCCGCGTTCCAGGTGCTCCTGTCGCGCTACGCGGGGCAGGACGACATCAGCGTGGGCTCCCCCATCGCCGGCCGCACCCAGGAGGAGACCGAGGGCCTCATCGGCTTCTTCATCAACACGCTGGTGCTGCGTGCACAGCTGAAGCCCCAGTCGACGTTCCGCGAGTTGCTGGCCCAGGTCCGAGGCACGACGCTCGCGGCCTACGAGCACCAGCACCTGCCGTTCGAGAAGCTCGTCGAAGCACTACAGCCCACACGAGACCTGAGCCGTGGACCGCTCTTTCAGGCCATGTTCAGCCTGCAGAACACGCCCTCCGAAGCGCTGCGACTGCCCGGCCTGTCCTTCCAGCCCCTGCCGCTGGAGGTCCAATTCGCCAAGTTCGACCTCACCCTGGCGCTGCGGGAATCCCCCACGGGCGTGGTCGGTATGTTCGAGTACGCGACGGACCTCTTCGATGCCTCGACCATCGAGCGCATGGCAGGCCACCTGGGCGTGCTGCTGGAGGCCATCGCGACGAAGCCAGACACCCGGCTCGCGGACCTGCCGCTGCTCACCGACACGGAACGCCAGCAACTCCTCGTCGAATGGAATCCGCGCACGCCTGCGACAGAGCGCGAGTCCAGCATCGCGGCGATGGTGGAGGCCCAGGTTCTCCGTACCCCTGACGCCGTGGCGGTCATCACCCCGGAGCGGCGTCTGACGTACGGGGAGGTGGACGCACGCGCCAACCAGCTCGCTCACCGGCTGCGCGGCCTGGGCGTCGGCCCCGAAGTGCGCGTGGGCCTGTGCGTGGAGCGCACCGAAGACCTCGTCATCGGGGCGCTCGGCATCCTCAAGGCGGGTGGCGCTTATGTGCCATTGGACCCCAGCTACCCGCGTGAGCGCCTGGGCTGGCTGTTGGAAGACGCCCAGGGCCCGGCGCTGGTAGCGCATTCGCACCTGCTGTCCTCGTTGCCGGAGCACTCCGCCACGCCGGTGTGCCTGGACACGGATGCTGAACTCGCGAAGCAGCCCACGACGGCACCTGCGGTGGACGTGCTCGCTGGCCACCTCGCCTACCTCATCTACACCTCCGGCAGCACCGGCCGTCCCAAGGGCGTCGCCATCACCCACGGCAACGCCGTGGCCTTCTTGCACTGGGCCCTGGCGACCTATGCGCCAGAGGAGTTGAAGGGTGTGCTCGCGGCGACGAGCCTCAACTTCGACCTGTCGGTGTTTGAGTTGTTCGCCCCGCTCGCCAGCGGCGGCGCCGTGGTGGTGGCGCGCAATGCCTTGCACCTGGCGGAGCTGCCCACCGCTTCGGAGGTAACGCTCGTCAACACCGTGCCCTCCGCCATGGCCCAACTGGTGCGCCTGGGCGCGGTGCCGGCGGCAGTGCGCGTCATCAACCTCGCGGGCGAGGCACTGCCGGAGACGTTGGCGAAGCAGGTCTACGCCCTGCCCTCCGTACAGAAGCTCTACAACCTCTACGGCCCGTCCGAGGACACGACGTACTCGACAGGCTCTCTGGTGGGACGCGAGGAGGTGCCGCTCATTGGCCGGCCCCTCCCGGACACGCGCGCCTACGTCCTCGACGCCACGCTCCAACCCGTGCCGGTGGGTGTCGCCGGTGAGCTGTACCTGGCGGGCGAAGGCCAGGCCCGCGGCTACCTGCTGCGACCGGACCTCACCGCGGAGCGCTTCCTCCCGGAGCCCTACGGCCCTCCGGGTGGCCGCATGTACCGCACCGGTGACCGCGTCCGGTACCGCGAGGACGGGCGGCTGGAGTACCTCGGCCGCGTCGACTTCCAGGTGAAGGTGCGCGGCTTCCGCATCGAACTGGGCGAAGTCGAAGCCGCCCTGCGCAAAGCTCCGGGCCTCAAGGACGCGGTGGTGGTGGCGAAGGGCGAAGCCGCCGACAAGCGCCTCGTCGCCTACGTCGTGCCAAAGGCCGGCGAAGCCCTGGAAGCCGAAGCGCTCAAGGCGCAGCTGCGTCAGGGCCTGCCCGAGTACATGGTGCCCGGCACCGTGGTGGTGCTGGACGCCCTGCCGCTCAACTCCAACAGCAAGGTGGACCGCAAGGCCCTGCCGGAGCCCGAGGCGCCCCAGTCTGGGAGCACCTACCTCGCACCCCGCACGCAGACAGAAGCGAAGCTCGCCGCCATCTGGGCCGAGGTGCTTCGTCTTCCCCAGGTGGGCGTGCGGGACTCCTTCTTCGAGTTGGGCGGGCACTCGCTGCTCGCCACCCAGGTGGTGTCGCGCGTGCGCGCGGAGCTGCGCGTGGAGTTGCCCCTGCGTGCACTCTTCGAGTCACCCACGGTGGAGGGCCTGGCCCTGCGCCTGGCCGGCCTCACCGGCGCCAGCGCCCCGGCCCTCGCGCGCGTCTCGCATGAAGGTACGCTGCCCCTCTCCTTCGCGCAGCAGCGCCTGTGGCTCATTGATCAGCTTGAACCGGGCAGCTCCCTCTACAACATGCCCGTGGCGGTGCGGCTGGAAGGCACCCTGCGCACGGACGTGCTGGAGCAAGCGCTGCAGGAAGTCATCCGTCGCCACGAGGCCCTCCGCACCACGTTCGTGCAGGTGGACAACGAGCCCGTGCAGGTCATCCACGCGGAAGTCGTCCTGCCGCTTGGCCTCGTGGACCTCACGAGCGTGGACGCAACACAGCGGGAGGCCGAAGCGCGGGTGCGGATGGAGCAGGAGATGCGCAGGCCCTTCGACCTGCGCACCGGCCCGCTCGTGCGCACGCTGCTCTTCAAGCTCGCGGAGCGTGAGCACATCCTCGTCGTCAACATGCACCACATCATCTCCGACGGCTGGTCCCTCGGAGTGCTGGTGCGAGAGGTGAGCGCGCTCTATGCCGCGTTCGCCCATGGCCAACCGTCTCCCCTGTCGGAGCTGCCCGTGCAGTACGCGGACTACGCCGCCTGGCAGCGCCGGTGGATCCAGGGGGAGGTCCTGGATGCACAACTTGGCTATTGGAAGCACCAGCTCTCCGGTGCGCCGGCCGTGCTGGAGTTGCCCACCGACCAGCCCCGCCCGGCGGTCCGCAGCAGCGCGGGTGCGGCACTCGGCTTCACCCTTCCGCGTGAGTTGACGGAGAAGCTGCGGAGCCTGGGCCATCACGAGGGCGGCTCGCTGTTCATGGTGCTGCTCGCCGGTTGGCAGGCCCTGCTGTCACGCTACACGGGCCAGCGCGACCTCAGCGTCGGCTCTCCCATCGCGGGCCGTACGCGCGCGGAGACGGAGGGCCTCATCGGCTTCTTCGTCAACACGCTCGTGCTGCGTGCCAACGTGGAGGACGGCCAGTCCTTCCGCGCACTGCTCCAGCAGGTGCGCGGCACGGTGCTCGGAGCGTACGAGCACCAGGATGTGCCCTTCGAGAAGCTCGTGGAAGTGCTGCAGCCCACGCGCAGCCTCAGCCACACGCCGCTCTTCCAGACGCTGCTGGCACTCCAGAATGTGCCCACCGAGGACGTGCGGCTGCCGGGCCTGCGCCTGCGAGGACTCGCCTTCCAACACGCGACCTCGAAGTTCGACCTGAGCGTCTTCTTCTCGGAGACGCCGGACGGATTGCAGGGCGAAGTGGAGTACAGCACGGCGCTGTTCGAGCGGAGCACGGTGGAGCGGATGGCCGCCCATCTGCGCACGTTGCTGGAAGCCGTGGCCGCGAAGCCCGAGCAGTCCGTGGCGGAGCTGCCGCTGCTGGGAACCGAAGAGCGTCAGCGTCTGCTGGTGGCCTGGAACGACACCGCGGCGGACAGCCCCATGGACGTCCCCGTCCATGTCCACTTCGCCCAGCAGGCCCGGCGCACGCCCGACGCCGTGGCCCTCGTCCAAGCCGAGGCCACGCTCACGTACGCCCGGCTCGATGCCCGCGCCAACCAGCTGGCCCACCACCTGCGCGCCCTCGGCATCACTCCCGGCGCCCGCGTGGGCCTCGCCGTCGAGCGCTCCTTCGACCTGATTGTCGCGCTCCTCGCCATCCTCAAGGCCGGCGCCGCGTTCGTCCCCGTGGACCGCAATGCCCCCATGGAGCGCATCGCCGTGCTCCTGGAGGATGCCGATGTGGAGGTGGTGCTCACCCACCAGCCCTTCGCCTCACTGCTGCCCGCGACCGGCACCCGTGTCTGGCTGGACGCACAGCAGGACGTCCTCGCCGCACTGCCCACGCATGCGCCGGACGTCTTCGTGGACGGCGAATCGCTCGCCTACGTCATGTTCACCTCCGGCAGCACCGGGCGTCCCAAGGGCGTCTGCGTGCCGCACCGAGGCATCACCCGACTGGTGCTCGGCAGCACCTGCATGCGCTTCGGGCCTGACGAGGTCTGGAGCCAGATCGCGCCGATTGCCTTCGACGCGTCCACCGTCGAAATCTGGGGCGCGCTGCTGCATGGCGCGAAGCTCATCCTCGCGCCGCCCCATGCCCTCTCCCTGGAAGAGTTGACCACGCTGCTGCGTCAGCACCGCGTGACGACGTCGTTCATGACGACCGCGCTCTTCGAGCAGATGGTCCTGCACCACGGTGAAGCCGTGGCGGCGGTGCCGCAGGTCGTCACGGGGGGTGATGTCATGCCCTGGGCTCGCGTGCGCGCGCACCTGCCCCGTCTCCCCGTGGGCTCGACCCTGGTGAATGCCTATGGCCCGACGGAGAACACGACGTTCTCCACCACGCTGTCCCTGCACCGCGACACGGTGGTGGACAGCCCGGTGTCCATCGGCCGGCCCATCTCCAACTCCACCGCCTACGTGCTGGATGCGCACCTGCGACCCGTTCCCGTGGGCGTCGCGGGCGAGGTCTACGTCGGCGGCCCTGGCCTTGCCTGGGGCTACCTGCACCGCCCCGACCTCACCGCGGAGCGCTTCGTTCCGCATCCCTTCGCCATGACTCCCGGCGAGCGCCTCTACCGCACGGGTGACAAGGCCCGCTGGTTGGAGGACGGCACGCTCGACTTCCTCGGCCGCGTCGACTTCCAGGTGAAGGTGCGCGGCTTCCGCATCGAGCTGGGCGAAATCGAAACCTCCCTGCGTGCCGCCGCTGGCGTCAACGAGGCCGTTGTCATCGCGAAGGGAACAGACGGGGACAAGCGCCTCATCGGCTACGTCACCGCGCTCGAAGGCCACACGCTCGACATCGACGCCCTCAAGAGAGGCCTCAAGCAGCACCTGCCCGAGTACATGGTGCCCTCCGCGCTGCTGGTGCTGGAGGCCCTGCCCCTCAACGCCAACGGCAAGGTGGACCGCAAGGCCCTGCCCGAGCCGGGCGATGCTCCGCGCGCCTCCGCCCTCGTCGCCCCGCGCAACGCCACCGAGGAGATGCTGGCCGCGATCTTCTCGGAGGTGCTGCGCGTGGCGCGTGTCGGCATCGACGATGACTTCTTCGCGCTCGGCGGGCACTCCCTGCTGGCCACCCAGCTCGTCTCGCGCGTGCGCGCGGCCTTCGGCGTGGAGCTCCCCCTGCGGGCCCTCTTCGAGGCCCCCACGGTGGAAGCGCTCGCGAAGAGGCTCGAAGGGGCCCAGCGCACCCCGCACCAGGCACCGCCGCTGCGACCCACTTCGCGCGAGGGAGCGATTCCCCTCTCCTTCGCCCAGCAACGCCTGTGGCTGCTGGATCAACTCCAGCCGGGAGACATCTCGTACAACATCCCCACGGCCCTGCGGCTGACGGGCCGCGTGGACGTGGAAGCCCTGCGCCGTGCCTTCGAGGCGCTCGTCCAGCGCCATGAATCCCTGCGCACCACGCTCTCCGACGCCCACGAGGAACCGTCGCAGCGCATCCAGGCCCCGTCCGGGTGGGACCTGCCCCGCATCGACTTGTCGTCCCTTCCCGAATCGCAGCGTGAAGAGGGGGCCCAGCGCGTCGCAGCGACGGAAGCGCGCCGTCCGTTCCAGCTCTCCACCGGCCCGCTGCTGCGCACCACCCTCGTGCGCCTGGGCGAGGAGGCGCACCTGCTGCTGGTGACGATGCACCACATCGTCTCGGACGGTTGGTCCATGGGCGTCCTCGTCCGCGAGCTGGCTGCCTTCTACGCGGCGTTCAGCACGGGCAGTACGCCGTCGCTCGCACCGCTGCCCGTGCAGTACGCGGACTACGCCAAATGGCAGCGCGAGTGGCTCCAGGGGGCGGCCCTGGAAGCACAGATGGGCTACTGGAAGCAGCAGCTCACGGGAGCACCGGCCGCGCTGGAGCTGCCCACCGACCGTCCGCGTCCGCCCGTGCAGTCGCACCGAGGCTCGACAGTGCCCGTGCGGCTCTCACTGCCTGTCTCCGAGGCGCTCAAGGCCCTGTCCCAACGGGAAGGTGCCACGCCCTTCATGACGCTGCTCGCGGCCTTCCAGGTGCTCCTGTCGCGCTACGCCGGCCAGGACGACATCAGCGTGGGTTCCCCCATCGCGGGCCGCACCCAGGAGGAGACCGAAGGCCTCATCGGCTTCTTCGTCAACACGCTGGTGCTGCGCACGCACCTGAAGCCTCAGGCGACGTTCCGTGAGCTGCTGGCCCAGGTGCGCGGCACCACGCTCGCGGCCTACGAGCATCAGCATCTCCCGTTCGAGAAGGTCGTCGAAGCGGTGCAGCCCGCGCGCGACCTGAGCCGAAGTGCGCTCTTCCAGGCGATGTTCTCACTCCAGAACGCGCCCGCCGAAGCACTGAGCGTCCCCGGTCTGTCCTTCCAGTCCGTTGACGTGGCCACGAGTTCCGCCAAGTTCGACCTCACGCTCACGTTGCAGGAGTCGCATCAGGGCTTCGTCGGTGCGCTGACGTACGCCACGGACCTCTTCGACGCCTCAAGCATTCAGCGCATGGCCGGCCACCTGGGCGTCCTCCTGGAAGCCATCGCCGCGAAGCCCGACACGACGCTCGCGAACCTGCCCCTGCTCACCGACACCGAGCGCCAGCAGTTGCTCGTGGGCTGGAACGGCCCGCGCATCGACTTCGCGCGTGACACCTGCATCCACGACGCCTTCGCCGCCCAGGCACGCCTCACGCCCGATGCACTGGCCGTCGTGTGCCGCGACGAGCAGCTCACCTTCCGGGAACTCGACGCGCGCGCCAA
>NZ_RAWB01000415.1 GCF_003612055.1 Corallococcus llansteffanensis | reverse complement strand
GCCTCCTCCTGCCCGACCTCACCGGCCACGGCCAGTCCCCCGCCCTGACCCCGGACGCCGACCTGTCCTCGCTCGCCCGCGACGTCGCGGACACGCTGGGCGCCCAGGGCTTCACCGGCGCCGTGGACTGGGTGGGCCACTCGCTGGGTGGCCGCGTGTCGCTCGCCGCGAGCCTCCACGCCCCCGAGCGCGTGAAGAGCCTCACCCTGCTGGACATCGCCCCGGGGCCGGTGCCCCTGGACCTGTCGGAGAGCGGCTTCGTCCTGGACATCCTCCTGAAGGCCCCGCCCCGCGCCGACAACCGCCGGGCCCTGCGCGCGGACCTCACCGGCCGGGGCCTGTCCGAGCACCTGTCGGACTGGCTGCTCATGAACCTGGTGCCCGACGGCGACGGCGTGCGCTGGCGCTTCGACCGCGACGCCCTCTTCCGCCTGCACCAGCGCGTCAACGGCGAGGACCTGTGGCCCGCCGTGGAGCGCCCCGTGCACCCGCCCGCGCGCTGCATCCGGGGCGGCCGCAGCCGGTACGTGCCGGACGAGAGCGCCCGACGCCTGGAGGCCGCTGGCTGCCCCGTGGCCACCCTCCCGGACGCGGGCCACTTCGTCCACGTGGACAGCGCCCAGGCCCTGCTCGCGTGGCTGACGGCCGGGTGATGGACTCCCAGACCGTCCTCCTCGTCTTCATCGCCGTGGGGCTGGACGGCCTGGCCGGACTCGCGGGCGGCGTGCTGTCCGAGCGCTGGTTGCAGCGGCACCTGCCCGCGCTGGTCGCCTTCGCCGCCGGCACCCTGCTGGCCGCCGTCTTCCTGGAGGTGCTGCCAGAGGCCGTGGCCGCGCTCGGCGACGCTGCCTTCACGTGGGCCCTGGGCAGCTTCGTCATCCTCGCGCTCCTGGAGTGGGCCCTGGGTCACCACCACCACCACGTCGAGGCCGCCGCCGGGCACGTGCATTCGCACGGCGCGCCCACCCTGCCCGCGGCGCTGCTCGCGTCGGATGCGCTGCACAACGTGGGCGACGGCGCGGCCGTCGCGGCCGCCTTCCTCGTGTCCCCCAACGCCGGCTTCGCCACCGCGTTCGCCGTCATCGTCCACGAATTGCCCCAGGAGGTGGGCGACTACGCCCTGCTGCGCGCCGCGGGCTGGTCCCGCGTCCGGTCCCTCGTCGCGCTGGGCGGCGTGCAGCTCACCGCCGTGGCCGGCGCCGCCGCGGTGCTGCTGGGCACCCGGCACCTGCCCTCGCTCCAGGGCACCGTGCTGGCCATCGCCGGCGGCTCGTTCCTCTACATCGGTGCGGTGGACCTGCTGCCGGAGCTGCGACGGGGCCTGGACTCGCGAAAGCGCGTGGGGGGCTTCCTGTGCGGCCTGCTCCTCATCACCGGCCTCCACTTCGCGGAGCGCATCCTCGGCGTTCATGGCTGAGCGCGTCTTGAAACATGTAAAACAGGGTTAGGCGGTGCGTCATTCTACAGGGGCTAAACATGTCTCCCTGCGTAACAGCCACTTCCCGTGAATTTATGTTGACCGGTTGTTACCAAGCCCATCTACTCTCCGAATAGACAGTCATTCTCCGGGTGAACACTCGCAGGACCGACCCCGGACCTGTTTTTGAGGGGACGCCACATGCCACGCCTCGGCGAGCCGTCAGGTGCCTGGAGCCGGTCCCCCTTCGCTTGTGCGGGGCCGCGGGCCTCCACTGCCGGCGCGGGGGCGTTCGCCCCTGTTCCGGTCTCCACCCGCGAAACAGAGGTCACCACCATGTACGTCAAGGCCGAAGTCGTCCGCGTCGCCGCCGTCGTTGATTCCTGCACCTGCAGCAACGGCATGTCCACCACGACCTGCAGCGGGCTCATCCAGTCCGACTGCTAGTCGTTCCCGCCACACCCACACACCACACCCCAAAGAGAGACCACCACCATGTACACCAAGGCCGAGATCGTCCGCGTCGCCGCCGTCGTTGACTCCTGCACCTGCGGTGGCGGTATGACCACCACCACCACGACCTGCACCGGGCTCGTCCAGTCCTCCGACTGCTAGTCGTTCACGTTCCACACACACACCTTCGATACGGAGACTCCCATGTACACCAAGGCTGAGATTGTTCGCGTTGCCGCCGTCACGGATACCTGCACCTGTTCCAATGGCATGACGGTCATCCTGACGTGTAACGGCCTCCAGGAGTGCTAGTCGGAGTGCGCCTCCGGGCGTAGTCGCGGGCGGGTGGGGCTTCACGCCCTTCCCGCCCGTTGTCCTTTCCGGGCCCCCCGCTCGACGCGCCAGGAACGCGCCTGCGAGGATGCGGCCCATGCAAGGAAAGTCCGTGATTGTCACCGGTGCCTCGGCGGGCATCGGCGAGGCGCTGGCGGTGGCCCTGGCGGCCCGGGGCGCGAACGTGACGCTGGCGGCGCGCGACGCGCGGGCGCTGGAGCGGGTGCAGGCCCGGTGCGAGGCGGCGGGCGGCAAGGCGCTCGCGGTGCCCACCGACGTGGGCGACCCGGAGGCGTGCCGCCTGCTGGTGGAGCGCGCGGTGGCGGCGTTCGGCGGCGTGGACGTGCTCGTCAACAACGCGGGCGTCACCATGCACGCGCGCTTCGAGGACGTGAAGGACCTGGGCCTCTTCGAGCGGCTGATGCGCATCAACTACCTGGGCGCGGTGCACTGCACCTTCCACGCGCTGCCGTACCTCAAGGCCCGCAAGGGGCTGCTCGTCGCCATCTCCTCGCTGACGGGCAAGACGGGCGTGCCCACGCGCACCGGGTACGCCGCCAGCAAGCACGCCATGCAGGGCTTCTTCGACTCGCTGCGCATCGAGCTTCTGGGCTCCGGCACGGACGTGCTCGTGGTGTCGCCGGGCTTCGTGGCCACGGACATCCGCGCGCACGCGCTGGGCGCGGAAGGACAGCCCCTGGGCAAGAGCCCCCGCGACGAGGAGGGCGCCACCATGGACCTGGACACCTGCGTGGCCCTCATCCTGCGCGGCATGGAGCGCCGTCAGCGCGAGGTGGTGATGACGCTCGCGGGCCGCGTGGGCCAGGTGCTCAAGCTGGTGGCCCCCGGGCTGCTGGACCGGCTGGCCGCGCGCGCCATCCGCGGCAAGCAGGCCTGAGCTACCGGGTGTCCAGCTTCGACACCATGCCCCACAGCCCGTCGAAGGTGGCGTTGCCCACCTGATGCAGGCCGAAGCCCCAGAGGAAGGCCGTCATCCACCCGCCGGAGCCGCCCCAGGTGGGCGCGAAGACGTCCAGCACCTGGAGTCCCAGCAGCACCGCGATGATGGACATCATCCCCAGCACCGCGAGCTCCACCTTCCACAGGTCGCGCGATTTCGGCAGGGGGATCCAGTCCAGGTTCACCAGCGCTTCGGCGCCCGTGGTGCCGCCCGGGGGAGGCAGGGGCGTGAGGCTGCCGCCGGCGGGCGCGCCGGGCAGCGGCGGCGGAGACTCCTGGGGCTTCTGGGAGAAGGGGTCCAGCGTCACCGACGATTCAAGGGCCGGGGGCACCTGCATCCGGCTGCCCGCGGCGGCGGCCCGCTGGCGCAGCGTGGCGTGGCGCGCGAAGAGCTCTCGGGCGGCGCGGTACTCCGGCGCGGCCAGGTTCGCCTCGCCCCGGTCCAGGTGCGCGCGCGCCGCGTCCAGGTGCGCGTCCACCTCCGTCTCCCAGTCCAACCGGGTGCTCAAATCCCCCCCGGCCTCCACCTGGGCGGCGGCCACCGCTTCGTCCAGGTTGTCCACCAGCGCGCGCAGGTACAGCGCATGCGCGGACTGGTAGTACAGGAAGGCCTCGTCCACGCTGGCCGACTTGCGCGCGCGCGCCTTGACGAGCTTCTCACCCACCTGGGCGCGCAGCTCCGCCCACTCCTCCGGAGTGAAGCCGCCCGGCAGCTCCCGCCCGCCGATGGAGCCCTCCAGGTCCGACAGGAGGATTTCGAGGAACGCCTCGCGCGCGGCCTCCACCAGCCTGCGGGAGGCGTCCAGGTCGGGCCCCGGAAGCTGCTGCCGCGCGCGCAGCAGGTACAGCGGCAGTTCGCCCTGGAGCCGGTGGCTCACGGGGTCATCCCCGCGCTGGGTCATCAGTGTCTGGGATTGCTGCTCCAGCTCCGACAGCCGCGCCTCCAGCACCGCGCGGGCCACCGACTCCAGGTCGAGCGTGCGCAGGGACTGCGCCTGTTCGGTGAAGTCCGCGGACGTGGCCTGGTCGTTCTGGAGCAGCGCCTCCACCGCCTTGAGCTTCCGCTCCGCGTCCAGCAGGGCCACGCCCTTGAGCCCCTCCAATTGCCGCAGGAGGGCGGACCAGAGCGAGAACAACTGGAGGCGCGCCTCGAAGAGCGCCAGCACGGAGTCCTGCACCGCGAGCCCGCTCAGCGGTCGCTGGATGTTCTCCAGCAGCGCGTCCACCTGCCGCCGCAGCGACGCGGCCACCGTCGCCTCGCGCTCCAACGGACGGGCGGGCACCAGCTCCTGGAGCTTGTGGCGCGCGGCCTCCGCCCGGCCCCGCAGCGTCACGCGCGGACGCACGCGCTGCACGTAGAAGCGCACCGCCGCGGACGTCACCACGCCCAGGAAGATGAGGAACGCGCCCCACATGGCGGGCGTCTTCACCCAGACGGTGAAGGTCTGCTCCACCGGCGTGCCCTGGGGCACGAGCAGCCGCACCGTGCCGGTGTACTCGCCGGACTCCGGCAGCCCGGACACGTCCAGGTTCAAGAGGCCGGTGCCATGGGCGGGCACCTGGAGGACGCCCCCGGCGCCGGGCCCCTCCGGCTCTCCGTCCGCGCCCCGGAAGGTCCAGCGCGCGTCCTGCGCCTGCACGGGCGCGGCGCCATTGCCCGCCCCGCCCTCCTTGCGGTCCAGCTGCACCACCGCCGCCGGCCCCACGGGGCCGCCCACGCCCGCCGTCTCCCGAAAGGACAGCCGCACCGTGGCCTTCCCGGAGAAGGGCCCCAGCGTCCAGCCGCGCGCGGGCGCCACCGGGTAGAACTGCACCGTCGGCGCCGCCTCCGCGCGCTGGACGAAGAGCGGCGTCACTTCCCGCGCGCCGTCCGCCAGCAGCACCACGCGGCCCTTGTACTCCCCGGGCGCGGGCAGGTCCGCCGACAGCGTCACCGTCACCGGCTGCCGCACGGAGATGGGCGCGTCCGCCGCGCCGCCTGCCGAGCTGCCCATGCGCACCGTCACCGGCACCTGCGTGCCGTCCGCGGCGAGCAGCGGATCCACCAGCACCGTCACCCGCGTGTCCGCCGCGCCCGCGCCCGTGACGCCCCCTTCGGCATCCGCGGGCAGCAGGTCCACCCGCAGCACCGTCTCCACGTGCACGGTGGACGTGCGCAGCCGCACCTCGTTGTTGGAGGACAGGCCCGCGACGCTGAAGCGCGGCGCCGCGAGCGCGAGCGTCGGCAGCAGGCACAGCAGGCCCCACGCGGTCCCACGGTTTCGAGCTGGAAGGCCCATGCGCGGGGACGATAGCAGCCCCCCACCCCGGCCCCGCATGCCCGTCTCGCGCGCGCGGGCCCTTCAGTCCCAGCCCAGGCGGCGCAGCACCCCGGGCGACAGGCTGGCGCGGATGGCCTCCAGGGGGATGCCCTCGTCGTCCTCGGCGGCCTCGTGGCCGGGGCGCGGGTCGCCGCTGTGGTGCAGCGCGACCAGCTCCAGGTCCTGCGTGAAGCACGGCGAGCCGGACGAGCCCGGGTGCGTGTTGGTGCAGTACGTGACGCGCGTGTGCGAGCGGTTGACGGCCTGGAACGTGTCCAGCGCCACCTGCATCGGCCGGCCCTTGGGGTGCTGCACGACGAGCGCCAGCCCTCCGGGGATGAAGGGCGTGGGCGACGCGGGCAGCGGGATGAAGCCGCGCGGGCGGGCGCCCAGCAGCTCCTCGCCGGGGGCGTCCTGGATCTGCAGGAAGGCGTAGTCCAGCTCGTCGTGCGTGGCCTCGCGCGGACGGGGGTGCATGAGGTCCGCCGGGCTGTGCGGGCTCTGCGCCAGGCACGCCGTCACCGCGAACACGCGGCCGGGGTGCACCGCGATGCGGTCCGGCAGCACCTTCAGGTCGAAGCGCACGCGCAGCGCCTCCACCAGCCGGTGCTCGATGACGTGCGAGTTGGTGAGCACCACGTCCGGCGCCACCAGGAAGCCCGTGCCCAGCGCGCGGCCTCCGTCCAACTCCACGCGGCACACGCGCCGCGACAGGGTGGCCAGCCGGTCGCGCCAGGCCTCCGGCGTCAGCGCCTGCTTCGAGGCCTGGACGATGCGCGCCAGCGCGCTGCCGGACACGCTGCGCTGCACGGAGGAGAAGTACGTCTGGAGGAAGCGGCGCAGGCGCGGATGGCCGGGCGCCGCCGCCTGCGCGCCGCGCACGAGCGTGTCCGTCCACCCTTCCGCCTCCGCGGTGCGCACGAGCGCACGGGCCCGGGCCACCCCCTCCCGCTCCACGGGAGGCACGAGGTCCCGGCCGCACTTCACCGTGACCATCCGGTGGAGGTCCTCCACCGAGGAGAAGGCGCCCTGGAGGGCGTGGGTGAGTTCCTCCCGCTCGGAGCCTTCAAGCTCCATCCGTGTCCTCTCGGGGCCGCGCACTGTCACGCCTGCCGTGTGCCTTGCAGTGTACGCATGCGCGCAGCGTTTGCACCGCGCGCGGAGCGCTCGCCGGGACGGGCCCCTCCCACACCTCCGCCGTCCGCCTCCACCGCCGTCCACTGCCGGACGGAGCCACGAGCCCTCCGGACCGGGAGTGGAGAATGACCCGACCTGATGCGGCGGCAGGGCTTCAGCGCACCGCCCAGGACGTGGGCGGCAGCGACGAGGCGAGGTCCGGCCGGCCGGGCACGCCCAGCCGCGAGGCGCCCGCCTGCAACGTCCCGGCGAGCGTGGGCAGCACGCGGAAGTCCACCTGCATCAGCTCCCCCTGCGCGCGCGGGGCGAGGCGCAGCGACAGCGCCCCGTCCTGCACGTCCCAGGACGTCACCCGGCCCGTGGCCACCAGCGCCTCCAGGCTCGCGGGGTCCACCTGCACGCCCGCGGGCAGCTCCTGCTGGAACAGCAGCGGCAGGGACGAGGGGGCGCCCACCTGCACCCGCACGTCGGAGAGCTGCCCCACGCGCGCCTCCTTCGGCGCGACCACGGCCAGCTGCAGGCCGCCCTTCTCCTCGCGCTTCCACGGCACCGCCGCGGCCAGCGACAGCGAGAAGCCCAGCCCCGGCACCGCGGGCTCCGCGCGCACCGTCCACGTGTGCGTCCCCGCCGAACCCGGCGCGGCCGCCTCCAGCGCCAGCACCTCTCGCAGCGCCTTCGCGTCGTAGGTGCCCTCGGTGACGGTCTGCCCGTCGCGCGCGAGCGTCACGCGCACCTGGGCCGGCAGGGGTTCGCGGAAGAGCACCAGCGCGGCGCGCAGGCCCACGCGGTTCGCCTGTCCATCCCCCCAGCCCTGGCCCGGCGTGTAGCGCGCGAGCAGGAAGGCGCCCAGGTCCGCCAGCGGCGCCTTCGCATCGCCCTGGAGGGCGAGCACCGCCATGGCCGTGGCCTCCACCTCCGAAGGCGTGGCGCCGTCCGCGCGCACCATGCCCGGCTCCACCGGCAGCGACGCGGTGCCGTCCGCGCCCGGCTTCAGCGCGTCCCGCACGCGGGTGCGCAGCGCGTCCGCCACGGAGCCCGTCACCGCGCCTTCGGCCAGCAGCACCGCCGCCGTGTAGCCGTCCTTCACCTGCGGCAGGTAGCGCTCGAAGACCCCGGCCGAGCGCGCGGTGAAGGCCAGCGCGCGCTGCTTCCCCTCGGGCGTGCCCGTCGCCGCGCGCACCGTGCGGGCGCAGTCCGCCGTCGCCACCAGCAACCGCTGGAGCGTCCAGCCCTCGCCGCCCTGGCAGGTGCCGTCCGGCCGCTGCGCCTTCGCCACCGTCCCCACGAGCCGCTCGCCCAGCCGCGCGAGCACCGGGTTGTCCGGGTGGGCCAGCGCCGCTTCCGCCAGCCGCGTCGCCACGTCCACCGACGGCGCGCGCGCGGCCCGGAGCACGCGCTGCCCGGCCACCATCGACAGGGCCTTCAGCGCCTGCGCGTCCGGCGTCTCGCCCAGCGCCTTCAGCAATTCCGGCGCCTGGCCCGCGAGCAGCAGCGCGTACGCATCCGCGGCCAGGTCCAGGCCCGCTGTCCGGCGCTCCACCGCCGCCAGCTCCGCGCGCACCACGCCCAGCGCGCCCGGGTACACCTGCAACCGCACCCGCTCGCTGCCGGGCTGCGCGTCCGCCGGCCCGACCAGGGACAGCGTGCGCGGCGCCGCCAGCGACCCGCCCCGCGTCTGGACCACGGGCTGCCCGGTGGCCCACACGTCGAAGTCGCGCACCACCGCGTCGGTGTCCCCCAGCGAGGCCCGCACCGTCACCGGCCCCGCGCCCTGGGCCCGCACCGTCACCAGCGCCACCGCGCTGCCCCGCGCGGGGACCTTCACCGTGCGCGCGCCGTCCTCCACCTGCGCGCCCCGCACGTCCACCTTCAGCGCGGCCACCACCTCCTTGTCGGTGGTGTTCACCACCTGCACCGGCAGGCGCACGGTGTCGCCCGCGCGCAGGAAGGGCGGCAGCACCGGATCCACGTAGGTGGGCAGCGTGCCCGCGAAGGACGTCACCGCCCCCGCCTGCGCGCCGGAGCGCGAGTGCGCGAGCGCCAGCACCCGCCACTGCGTCAGCCGGTCCGGCACGCGCACGGGCACCGTCGCGGCGCCGCTCGCGTCCGTCACCACCAGCGGCTCGAAGAGGAACGTCTCCGGGAACCACGCGCGGGTGGGCGCGGCCGCTCCGCCCTCGCCGCCCTGGTCCTTCTCTTCTTCCTGCGCGAAGGAGTCTTCACTGTTCGACTCCACGGGCGAGGGCGGAGCGGCCGCGGGCGCCGCCATGCCGCCGCCTCCCGGTCCCGTCC
>NZ_RAWB01000414.1 GCF_003612055.1 Corallococcus llansteffanensis | reverse complement strand
CCACGAGCCCGGCGGTCACGGGCCCGGTGTCCACGGGCGCGACCCCGGTGGCGGCGCGTCCCGCCCCGGTGGCGTCGCGCTTCGGGCTGGCGGTCATCGCCGGGACGACGCGCGGCCAGCGCTACAAGCTGCCGGTGACGGGCTGCGTGGTGGGCCGCCAGCGCGGCGCCATCCTCTTCCCCGACGACGTCTTCGTGTCGCCGCTGCACGCCACCTTCCTGGTGAAGGACGGCGCCCTCTTCGTGCGGGACGAGACGAGCGCCTCGGGCGTCTACGTCACCTTCTCCGGCACGGAGCCGCTGGCGCCGCGCGCCCTCTTCAGCGCCGGCCAGCGGTTGTTCCGCTTCACCGGCCGCGTCGAGGCGCCGCCCCCCGTCGCGGGCCGCCCCAACCTGTACGGTTCGCCGGTGCCCCTGGGCCAGGCGCTGTACGGCGTGGAGGAGGTGCACATGGGCGGCAGGGCCGGCCGGGCGGTGGTGACAGCGGCGGCGCTGCTGACCATCGGGCAGGCCCACTGCGACCTGGCGTACCCGCATGACGAGGGGCTCGCCGGCCGGCACTGCGAGTTGAGCCCCACCCCGACGGGCGCGATGCTGAGGGACCTGTCCGGCGGCCTGGGCACCTTCGTGCGCATCCCTCCGGCCACGGAGCGGCCCCTGCGTCCGGGCGACCGGGTCCGCCTGGGCCAGCATGTGGTGCAGGTGGAAACGCTCGGCTGAAGGCAGGCCGGCGCGAGCCACCTGCCCCGGGCTCCAGCTGAACCTCACACGGACTTCACCGGAGCTTCACCGGAGCTTCAGGGCACCGTGGGGCGGGCCACCGCGCCGCCCAGGCGGATCTCGATGTACGGGCGCGCTCGCGAGTCGGGCATGTCCCGCAGGTGGCGCTCCCACCAGCCGCGCGCCTCGTCGGTCTGCTCGCGCTGCCAGTACATCTCGCCCAGCTTGAGGGCCAGCTCCGCGTCCGGGTTGAAGCTGAAGGCTTCCTTGTAGCTCGTCGCCGCGCGGCCCAGGTCGCCCGCCAGCACGTCGCGGTCGCCGGCCTGCGTCAGCTTGCGCGCCTTTTCGATGTTGCGCGCGTTGCTGGGGATCTCGCGCAGGTAGTCGGGCTCCGACTCCGCGCCCGTCGCATTGAGCTGCCGGGGCGCGTTGGACGGCGGCAGGTACTGGGTACCCTCCGTGCCACTGCCGGCGCCGATGCCGAAGTAGTAGACGAAGAAGCCCACCGCCCCCAGCACCAGCATGGTGGTGAGCGCCTTGAAGAAGAGGATGAAGCCCTCGCCGCCGCCCGACGCGGGCGAGGACTCGGAGGTGCGGCTGGCCCGCGCGCCCTCGGGCGCCAGCGTGGCCTCCTCGGACACGGGCGTGCGCGAGTCGGGCAGCGCCCGCACGGTGGCCTCCACCGTCACGTCGTTCCAGCCCGTGCTGTTGCGCGCCTCCTGGTTCTGGGCGGCCTGGGACTTGCGCGGGATGGGCGCCAGCACGCCGGAGGGCTGCGGACGGCGGGGCGCGGAGTCGTTCGCCCCGCCCCTGCGCCGCTCCTTGTCCACCGCGAGCAGCTCCATCTTGAAGGCCGCGGCGTTGGCCGGCCGATCATCCGGGTCCTTCGACAGGACGCGCAGGATGAGGCGCTCCATCCCCGGGGAGATGCGCGCGTCCGGGCGGCGGCGCGAGGGCGGCGGCGGCTCCTCGGTGAGGTGCTTGGTGGCGTAGCCCACCGCCGAGTCGGACTCGAAGGGCAGGAGGCCCGTGGTGAGCTGGTAGAGGATGACGCCCACCGCGTACAGGTCCGAGCGGTAGTCCAGCACCGCGCCGCGCGCCTGCTCCGGCGACATGTATTCGGGCGTGCCGCACACGAAGCCCGCGCGCGTGAGGGCCGGGCCCTCGTCCTGCACGTCGGTGATCTTCGCGATGCCGAAGTCCAGCACCTTCACGAAGTCCGGCTCGTTGCGGCGCTGCTCCACCATGATGTTCTCGGGCTTGAGGTCCCGGTGGATGACGCCCGCGCCGTGCGCGTCCGACAGCGCGCTGAGGATCTGCAGGGCGATGCGCACCACGCGCGCCTCGCCCAGCGGCCACTCGCGGCTGAGGATCTGATGCAGGTCCTGCCCGGCCACGTACTCCATCGCGATGAAGAGCGCGCCGTCGTCGGCCTGGCCGAAGTCCAGCACGCTGATGGAGTTGGGGTGGTTGAGGCGGCTGGCCGCCTTGGCCTCGCGCTGGAAGCGCGCGACGGTGCGCTCGTCCGACAGCAGCGTGTGCCGGAGGACCTTGAGCACCACCACCTTGTCGAGCGCGAGCTGGCGGGCGCGGTACACCTTGCCCATGCCGCCCTCGCCAATGAGGGCCTCCACCCGGTACTTGGAGGCAATCGTCTTGCCGACGTACTCGTCACCGCCCTCCACCGAGCGCAACAACGTGGCGCCGCAGGCGGGGCAGTAGCGGGAAGAGTCTTCGGCGTCGGCGCCGCAGGAAGGGCAGTACACGTCAGCGTCCAGTGGGTGGGGCCGGGACTTCACCATGCCGCTCGGGTGTGGAGCAAGCCATGCGCTCCAGCCCCCCCAACGCCACGCGGGCCTGCTAGAAGAGGGCCTCTCATGGACGCCGTGGACTATTGCCCCCGCTGTGACACCGAGAATTCCCGGGATGCCACCGTATGCCGAGCTTGCGGCTCGGCGCTGCGCTCCGGGACGATGGTGATGGCCGTGGCGCACGTGTCGTCGCGCCCGCAGGTCTCCATCCGCGTGGTGCGGGCGGACGGCGGCCCCGAGTCACTCGTGCGCATGCAGCGCGACACCCTCACCTGCGGCCAGCAGGCGGACATCGCGCTCAACGACGACCCCTTCATCATGCCCGTGCAGTGCCGCTTCTTCTTCTCCGGCGCCCGGCTCGCCGTGGAGGACGTGGGCGGCGCCAACGGCGTCTTCGTGCGCCTGCGCCAGGAGCGCGAGCTGCCCGCGGGCGGCGAGCTGCGCCTGGGCCGCCAGCGCCTGGTGCTGGAGCCCATCCCCACCGCGGCGCTCGGGCCTGGCGGCACGCAGGTGTGGGGCTCCCCGGATCCCGGCTACCGGCTGCGGCTCATCCAGCTGCTGGAGGGCGGCCTGCGCGGCGCGGCCTTCCCGCTCAAGGAGGGCGACAACCTGCTGGGTCGCGAGCAGGGCGACATCGCCTTCCCCACGGACGGCTTCGTGTCCGGGCGGCATGCGCTGCTGCAGGTGCGCGGGGACCGGCTGATGGTGCGCGACGTGGGCTCGTCCAACGGCACCTTCATCCGTCTGGCGGGGCCCACCTTCGTGGACAACGGCGACCACTTCCTCATCGGTCGCCAGCTCTTGCGCGTGGAGATCCAGGCCGTCGTCGCCTGAGCAGGCGGTACGCAGGGCTTCCAGGCGGGCGCGAAGGGAAGGCCGCACGGCGCTTCAAGCCCGTGCGGCCAGGGACACTTCACGCGTCGGCGTCAGCCGTAGGACTTCTCCTTCTTCTCCTGCTCCTCCTTGCACCGGATGCAGAGCGTCGTCACCGGACGCGCCTCCAGCCGCTTGGGGGAGATGTCCTCTTCGCACCGCTCGCAGATGCCGAACGTGCCGTCTTCCACGCGCGCGAGCGCCTTCTCGATCTTCTGCAGCAGGAACTTCTCGCGGTCCCGCAGGCGGAAGACCATGGACTGGGTGTACTCGGAGGCGGCCTGGTCGATTTCATCCGGCAGGTCGTCCGTGTCGAACGAAGACTCCTCCACCAGGGTCTTCTTCGCGCTCTCCAGCAGGCTCGTCTTGCTGTCCTCGAGCATCTTCTTGTAACGCTTGAGATCTTTCTGATTCACAGCCTGCGCTCCAGGTGGGGCGGGTAGAGGGGCCTGGCCCCTGAAAAAAAGGGCCCGAAAGCTTTATTCATGCACGTGGCAGTGTCAAGCTGACCTGCTTCAAATTGTAGGTGCACGAGGGGCGGCTTGAGCGACAACACGAAGTTCGATCGGGAATTCTTGCGCTCGGCGCTCACCCTGGCCGCCAAGAGCGACGTCGACCACTTCCTCTACATCTGTGACACGCCCATTCCTCCAGAGGACCTGCGGGGTCGGCCTGCTCGCAAGAAGCTCGTGTACGCAGTCACCATGGAAGCGCTGGCGCAGGAGCACCAGCGCAAGAAGGTCCGTGCGCTCGTCATCCCCGCCTACGACTACTCGCGCACCGAGCGGGTGAAGGTAGCGCTGGTGTCGGCGCTTTCCCAGGGAGCTTTCAAGGAAGGCGACCTGGTGTTGTGCATGACGGGAAAGGTGGGTCGGGCACCGGACACCCTGATGCAGATGCGCATCGGAGGGTCGCTGGACGACCGGCTGGCCATCGAGGGCGTGAAGCTGGGCGAGGAGTTCAACTCGCAGGTGGTGGACGCGCTCATCCAGCTGGCGCTGCAGATCGGCCAGGAGGGCTTCGAGGGCCACCCCATCGGGACCATCATCACGATTGGCGACCACACGAGCGTGCTGGAGAAGAGCCGGCAGCTCACCATCAACCCGTTCCAGGGCCTGTCGGAGGCCGAGCGCAACGTGCTCGACCCGAAGATCCGCGACGCCATCAAGAACTTCTCCGTGCTGGACGGAGCGTTCGTCATCCGCGAGGACGGCGTGGTGCTGTCCGCCGGCCGCTACCTGTCCGCGACGGACGACACGGTGAAGATTCCGCTGGGCCTGGGCGCCCGTCACGCGGCCGCCGCGGGCATCACCTCCACTACCCACTGCATCGCGCTGGTGGTGAGCCAGACGTCCGGGGCGGTGCGGCTGCTCAAGGGCGGCAGCATCGTGCTGGAGCTGCACCAGACGGCCCGGCGCTCCTGAGCGCGCCCTGCTCCCTACTTGGCGCGCTCGGGCGTCTTCGGGGGCAGGTGCTCCTCGCGGTAGATGTCCGCCAGGGCGTGCGCCTTCTCCACCTCGTCGCGCGCGGCCTCCAGCGCGAGCACCCGGTCGAAGCGCTCCACCTGCTCGCGCAGCGTGTCGGTGATGACGCCGCCCACGGCCATCCGCGCGGACGCGCTCTCGCGCTCGATGCGCAGGTCCGCCACGCGCTCGCCCAGCTCCCCCGCCGCGGAGAGCAGCAGCTCCGAGTCCCGCTCCGCGCGGCGCAGCGACTCGCGCGTGGACTCCAGCAGGCGCTCGGTCTGCACGCGGTCGCGCTCCAGCACGCCCACGCCCTTCGCGTCGCCCTTGTCATGGGCCGTCTGGCGGCGGCCGGCGATGTCGCCCAGGCGCGCCGTGTAGCGCGTCACCCCGCGGGACAGCTCTCCCTTGAGGGCCAGCAGCGTGGCGGCGGACTTGCGCACCTCGGCCGCCTGGCGCTCCAGGTCCTCGATGAGCCGGTCGAACGTGGCCAGCGGATCCACGGGCGCCGAGGGCGTCTTCTTGCGTTTGAGGAAGCCGAACATGGCGGTGCTTGCCCGGAGCCTACCCGAACGGGCGGCAGAGCAGTCGCACCCGTTCCAGCGCGTCCCCCACCGGACGACCGCCGCCCGACAGCACCGCGAGGTAGCGCGCGGGCGTCAGTCCATAGACGGACAGCAGGTGCTGCAGGAGGACCACGCTCTCCGTCGCGCGCCGGTCCGCGGGCGCCAGCGACGCGGCCTCGCCCACCGCCTCCAGGATGTCCGCCACGCGCGCGGCGACGTCCGGGCCGGGCGCTTCCGGTGACGAGGACGGCGCGGGTGAGGCCGGAAAGAGCGCGTCGAAGGAGGCCTCCACCGCGACGCCGGCCAGGGGCACGCGCCCGGCTGCCACCGCCTCCAGCGCGTCCAGGTGCGGGGCCAGCGACTCCAGCGCCGCCAGGGTGGGCGGCACGTCGCGCGGCAGCAGCGTGCGCCAGGGCGTGTCGAACTCGGTGCGCGCCCAGCGGATCTCCTCGTCGGAGAGCGGGTGGTAGAAGGCGCGGCCCCCGGCGGCGCGCTGCTCGAGCACCAGGGACTTGAGGTCGGGGTTCTCCTCGCCCAGCGAGATGAAGCTCAGCGCGATGTCCAGGGCGCCCATGGGCGCGCGGGTGCGGCGGATGAGGTCCAGGTCCACGCGGTCCTCGCCGTCGGTGATGAGCACCACCGTGGCGCGTGCGAGGTAGGGGTCGCGTCCCTGCGCGGCGCGGATGGAGTCGAAGGCGGACAGCAGCGCGAGCGAGATGTCCGTCTGCCCTTCGGCGGGCGAGTCGTGGAAGAGCTTTTCAATCTGCCGCGTCGCCTCCGCGGCGGTGTCCACACGGGCCAGCTCCGTGGGCACGTCGTTGAAGAAGCTGAAGTAGAGCGGGTCGAAGGCCTCCCCGCGCCGCGCCTTGACCCGCAGGTTGTTCAGCTCCGCGATGATGAGCGCATCGCGGAAGCGCGCCCGCGCGCCGTGCATGGAGCCGGAGGCGTCACAGACGTAGACGCGCACGGCGGTGCGCTTCACCTTGCGCGGTCGGGGCGGAGGCGCGTCGTCCAGGTAGGTGCGCACGAGCTGCCGGTGCGCGGCCAGGTCCTGGAGGATGCGTCGGGGGTCGGTGATGACGAAGTGGTGGAGTTCGTCCAGGCTGCCCGTCGTGGCGAACGACATCGTCTGCGTCGGGTAGGGCACCTGGCGCGGAACGGCTCGCGCGGCGGTGGTGTTCGACTCGACGATCTCCTCCGTCAGCGAGTCCTCCACGTCGAAGTAGCGCGCGCACCCGGCCGCCAGGTCGAACGTGGCGAGCTGCTCCGGCTTGAGCGAGAACGCCAGGTCCGCGAGCCGCTCGTCCGGCCCGTCCTCCGCCGCGCGCGCGGGCGCCTCCTCCGCATCGGATTCCCCGAGCCACCGGACCAGCGATTCCGACTCGGCCTCTTCCACCAGGCGCGTCAGCCGCGGCTCTGGGGGCAGCAGCGGCTTCAGCGCGCTCCGGGCCGCGGCCGCCAGCTCCGCGTCTCCCGCCTCCAGGGCGCGCTCGTAGAGCCCCTGCAGCGAGCGGTATGCGCCCCGCGGATCCTTCTGGACGTTCTCGCGCACGTTGCGCACCAGCGCATCCAACGAGCGCGTGGGCGGCACCTCGCGCACGCGCTCACGCGCCTCCGCCACGTCGTTGCGCAGCGCCATGCTCCGCGCGCGGTCCGCGTCCGTGCCCAGGCGCAACAGCATCTCGTGGGCCAGGTCCAGGTCGCGCCGCTTCTGCACCAGGTCGATGACGTTCTCTCGCGCGCGGCCGGCCAGCATCTCGGCGATGGCCAGCCGGGCACTGGCCGGAGGCCGCTGGCGATCCGTCTCCACCGGGCGCTCGAAGATCTCGAACGGTGCGTCGTCCTCGAACGGCTCCAGCGGGCGGCCGAAGAGGTCCGCCACCTTCACCGCGCGGGCCAGTCGCACGAAGCCCCGGTCCAGCGCGGTGGGGGCGCCCGCCGGCATCTCCCCCGAGCGATGCGCGCGCTCCACGAGGCGCAGACACTCCTCGAACTCCTCCAGGGCCTGGGCCGCCCGTGCCGCGAGCCCCTGCGCGAGCACCCCCGCCCTGCCCCGCTGGGTGCCCAGCGCGAGCAGCAACCGGGCGTCCGCGGCGGTGTGGACGCCCACGCGGTCCAGCTCGCGGTCGAGCGCCACGAGCACCGGCAGGGACAGGTCCTCCGGCCCCCGCACCTTCCGTCCGAAGGGCCAGGACCACGAGGCACCCCGTCCCATCGGGGGCTGGCGCAGCGCATCCAGGCGCTGCCGCAGCTGGGTGAGTCGCCGCGCCAGCACGCCTCAGCGCCGCCTTCCGTCCACGGAGCCCGCGCTCACGACGCGCTCCGCCGCGCCAGCACCTGCCGGCTGAAGCGCCCGAAGTCCTCGTCGATGCCGCGCAGCTGGGTGGACAGCTTGCGCGCGCTGTCTCCCAGCTCTCCCGGGAGCGTCTCCAGCATGCCCAGCGTGGCCTTGAGTCGCACGAGCTCGCCTTCCTTGAGCGCGAGCAGGGGGAAGCGGCTGCGCACCAGCCACTCGAAGGTGCGCTCCGCGTCGGCCCGTTCGACGAGGGCGTCCACGGAAGGCAGCGCGGACAACAGCTGCGTCAGCCAGCTGCGCAGGTACTTGATGCGCGACTGGAGGAAGGACAGCTCCGCCTCGGCCACCGCCGCGCGCACGGAGTCGGAGAGGAACGACGACGCCAAGGGCGGACGCGCCGCCATCAACTGACCGTCCAGGCCCACGAGCGCCGCCAGCTCTCCATCCGGCGCCTGCGCGGACAGCTCGCCCCGGTAGTAGGTGTACGCGTCGCCGTTGAGCACCGCGGTGGGCGCGGGCGGAGGACTGGCCACCTCGCGCGACAGCACGCGGGCATGCTCCCGCAGGCGCGTCTCCATCAGCTCCCGGCACTCGACGAGCACCGGCTCGGCCGTCACGCCCTCGCGCCGCAGGTTCTCCGCCACCGCCTGCACCGCGCGGCCGTACTGTTCGATGCGCTCGAAGGGGGTCGCGCCCAGCACCTCGCGCGCGTACGCCACGCTCAGCGGCTTGAGCAGCTCCTGCTTCAGTCCGGCCTGCGAGGCGTCCAGCGCTGTCAGCGCCTTCTCCAGCTGCGTGAGGCGCCGAGAGTCCGCGGAGAGCGCGTCCAGCGGATCCTTGCGTCCCCGGGAGGTGGGCGTCGCGGGGAACGCCGCCGACACCCGACGGCGCAGGGCCACCACCACCCGGCGGCGCGTCTCCCGGTCGGCGTCGCGCAGCCGCTCGTGCAGGGCGGGCACGGCCTCGGTGAGCATCGCCGCCAGCGCGCCCATCACCCCCAGCTCCTCCTCCAGGTTCTCGGCGAGCCCGACCAGCCACTCCATCTTCACGCCGTCCTCGAACGCGAGCCCCTCCGCCGCGGACGCGCTCATCTCCAGCGCCTGCTCCAGGAACCGCGCGGACGCCTCGCACAGCGCGGGGTAGCCCGGCCGCAGCTCCGGCACGGCGCGGCACAGCTCCAGGAC
>NZ_RAWB01000413.1 GCF_003612055.1 Corallococcus llansteffanensis | reverse complement strand
CGTCAGGGGGGAGCCCTGGGGGGACACGTCCGCCAGCTGCTTCTGCACGAGCGCCACGTAGGGCCCGTTGCGCGTCATCAGCTCGTCGTGCGTGCCCTGCTCGACGAGCCTGCCCGCCTCCAGCACGAGGATGAGGTCCGCGTCGCGCACGGTGCTGAGCCGGTGGGCGATGAGGATGCGCGTGCAGGACTGCCTCCCCAGGTTCTGGTCCAGCTGGCTCTCGGTGAGCACGTCGAGCTGGCTGGTGGCCTCGTCCAGCAGCAGCAGGGCCGGCTTGCGCACCAGGGCGCGTGCCACGGCGATGCGCTGGCGCTGCCCGCCGGACAACCCGGAGCCTCCCGAGCCGGAGATGACCGTCTCATAGCCCATGGGCATCCGTTCGATGTCCTCGTGGATGACCGCGAGCCGCGCCGCCTCGGTGACCTGCTCCAGCGACAGCGCGGGGTCGCTGAAGGTGATGTTCTCGCGCAGCGAGCCGCTGAAGAGGAAGGGCTCCTGGAGCACCGCGCCGAACTGGCCGCGCAGGGCGACGTAGTCCAGCGACTGCATGGCCAGGCCGTCGTAGCGGATCTCCCCCGTGGTGGGCTCGTGCAGCCCGAGCAGGAGCATGGCCAGCGTCGTCTTGCCGGAGCCACTGCGCCCCACGAGCGCCACCTTCTGCCCCGGCTCGATGCGCAGCGAGATGCCGTCCAGCACCACGGGCCCGTCGGCGGAGTAGCGGAAGCTGACGTCGCGCAGCTCCACGCGGCCGGACAGCGCCGGTGCCTGCGTGACGTGCGGCAGGTCCTGCTCGGGCGCGGCCTCGAGGATGTCCACCAGGCGGTTGAGGTGGGCGCCCACCATCTGGAGCTGCTGGCCCGTGGCCGTCAGCGACGCCAGCGGCTGGATGCAGGAGACGGCCAGCGCGTTGAGCGCCAGCATGGTGCCCAGCGACATCTCCCCGGAGAGCACCATCCGCGCGCCCAGCCACAGCAGCAGCAGCGGCGCCAGCGTGCGCAGCGTCAGCAGCGCCGAGTCCAGCACGGAGGACAGGTGGTTGCGCCGGACGGTGACGTTCAGGTGCTTCATCAGCAGGTTGGACCAGTGGTCCAGCACCCGCTGCTCGGCGCCCGACGCCTTGAGGGTGGCCACGCCAATCAGCGCCTCGGTCAGGTAGTTCTGGGACTCCGCCTGGGCGGTGAGGCTCTCCTGCGTCAGGCCGTGGATGCGCTGGTTGGTGGCCATCAGCAGCGCGACCTGGAGGCCGCCAATCACGATGGAGACGACGCCGAACACCGGCGCCTGGAACAGCAGGAGGGTGAAGTAGATGAGGACGAGCAGGCCGTCGAGCACGACGGAGAGCGTGCGGCTGGTGAGCGCCTCGCGGATGGCCACGTTGCTGCCCAGGCGCGTCAGCAGGTCTCCCGTGGTGCGCTGCTGGAAGAAGCGCAGGGGCAGGGTGAGCAGGTGGCCGAACAGCCCCAGCATCATCCGGGAGTCCAGCCGCGCGTACAGGTAGATGATGACCGCCGAGCGCAGGTAGCTCGTCAGCCCCTGGGCCAGCACGAGCACCAGCATCCCCACGCCGAGCACCGTCATCAGGTCGACGGCGTGGTACGGGAGGATGCGATCGACGACGACCTGGGTGAGCAGCGGCAGCGCCAGGCCCACGCCCTGCATCAGCAGCGAGGCGGCGAAGATCTGCCCGAGCAGCGCCCCGAAGCGGGGAAGGCCCACCACGTAGGAGAGCGCCGTGCGCCAGGTGGACGCGGCGCCCGAGCGCTGGCGTCGCGTGAAGCCGATGCTGGGCTCGAAGGAGAGGACCAGGCCGGTGAAGGCCTCGTCGAACTCGGCCATCGTCAGGCGGCGGCGGCCCCGCGCCGGGTCGATGATGTCCACATGGTGCGCCGCCCACCTCTCCACGACGACGAAGTGGTTGAACTCCCAGAAGGCGATGGCCGGCAGGGGGATGCGGTGGAACTGGGCGAGCGTGACGGAGTAGCGCCGCGCGATGAGGCCATGGGTGCGGGCCGCGCGGACGATGGCGAGCGCGGAGGCGCCGTCACGGCCGGTGTCGATGCACTCGCGGCACTCGGCCGCGGAGGTCCGGCGCCCGTGGTACGACAGCACCATCGCCAGGCACGCGCCCCCGCACTCGCGGGTGCTCAACTGCAGGATGACGGGCACGCGCCGCCGCCGGAACCACAGCACGAGCGGCCACAGCAGCCGCATCACCCGGTCCAGCAGCCGCGGGGGCCCCGCGGGCGCGGGAGCCGCAGGAGGCTCGGCGGGCTCCGGCGCGGGACTCATGGCGTGCGGCTCCGGGCGGCGCTGCCAAAGGGCAGCAGGTGGAGCAGCCGCTGGGAGCCCACGCGGACGCGCACCGGGAAGGTGCTGCCCAGGTAGTCCGACGCACGCTGCCCGGGGCTGCTGGGCCGCAGCCGCGCCACGAGGACGGCGGACGGCCCGGCCCCGGCCTGCGGCGGCACCGCGGCGGCACCGTACCGCTCGCGCGCGGCCTGGGGGCTGAGCACCTGGGGCTGCACGGTGAGCACGTCCGAGGTGAACTGCCCGGCCCGCGACGCCGGCTCCAGGAAGACGGGCTGACCGGAGCGCAGGTCCGAGAGGGCCTGGGGCGGAAGGAAGACGAGCAGCACGGCCTGCGCCGGGCCCGCCGCGGTGGGCTCGGTGTCGCCCCCGGTGCCTTGCACGACCACGGCCACGCCGGGCTCGAAGCGGGGCACCTCGGCGCTCCAGGCGAGGGCGCCACACGCGAGCACCAGCACCAATCCCAGCCACAGCAGGGCGCGGGCCCGGGGCTCGACGAAGGCGGGGAGCACGAGGCGGGTGCGCCCCTGGACGAAGCGCTCCAGGGCACCCGCGCGGAAGATGGAGGAGGGAGGCGCACTCATGGAAGTCAGTGGGTCCAGGCGCTCCTCGATACGGGTCGGACCAGCAGGCGGCACCACTGCCTTGCGGCAGTGGGGCGCGTCAGGCTTGAAACTAGCAGCTGCACCAATCACAGCTCGCGGCGATGACACCGCCGGAGGCAACCTCGAGGACTTCGTCGGTCAGCTCCAGGATGCCGGCCGGGTTGGCGGGGATGAGATCCCGCTCCGACGCCGACAGCTGGTTGCGGAACTCTTCGTCCTTCCACGCACGGATGATCTCGGACTTCACATTATCAGACATGGATGCCCTCCTTTGGAGGTGGGACAGCGGGCTTCACTGCGGGTGCTGGGGTCTGCCCGGCGCTGCTGCTGCCAGGCCGTCGCAGTATGAATCCGGAGGTGAAACATTAGCAAGACAGGGGTGTTATTTTTCAGTAACACTGTGTGTCGCGGGGGCCGGGGTGCGCACGAGCCGCTGACGCTCGCGACCGAGCCGCTCCAGGAGATCCGCGGCGCCGCTGCTGCCCGGGGCCCGGGCAAAGGCCTGCTGGAGTCCGCGGGCATTCTGTCGCAGGGCCTCGTCCGACAGCAGCTGATCCACCTTCTGGCCCAGGCTTTCGGGCGTGACGTCCGCGGGCCGCAGGTGGACGGCGACTCCGGCCGCCAGACACCGCAGCGTCAGGTCGGATTGTTCTCCGCCGCCTCCGCCGGGGATGAGCAGCAGCGGGAGCCCCTGGGTGAGCGCGCCGAGGACGGCGGCCGTCGTGCTGCTGGAGATGACGCCGTGGGCATGGGGCAGCACCGAGGCCTGGGCCACGTGCCCGCGCACGTAGAAGTTGTCGGGGACGGGGCCCAGCGGCTGATCCAACCGGCCAATGGAGGTGGCCACGCGCACCGGCCGGTGGCCGAGCGCCGCGCGGAGCTGCTCCCAGAAGCCGGGGGAGTTGAACACCCGTCCGGGCTGGGCATAGAGGATGGGTTCGCCCGAGGCGCGCGCCGCCTCCAGCCACCTGTCGAACCCGGGGTCTGGCGCGGCGAAATCCCAGGAGCAACTGCCCACCAGGTGCGTGTGCTCCGGGAGCACCTCCTGCTCGCCCTCCAGCGCCTGGACGCTCTGCAGCAGGTGCAGGTCCCCCAGCAGGGGTGACTGGCTGTAGGGCCCCTCGTACTTGGGGAGCCAGAGCATCTCGCAGCAGAGGTTGTAGGACTCCATCAGCCGCGCGTAGCGGTCCTTCAGGAAGGCGTCATAGGGAAGCGTGCCCGACAGCCGCTGCACCTCGTAGGCGCGGAATGCCGGGGACATGCGCGCCAGCGAGGCCTCCGTGGGGAGGATGCTGGCGGCCAGGCCGATGACGGCCGTGGGCAGCTTGTGGCGGGCGCCCGCGAGGACGGCGCCGAAGGCCATGGCCTGGCCCACGAGCACGTCGGGGGAGAACTGCGTGAGCGCGTATTCAATGTGTTTCACCTGCCGGGCCTGCTCCAGCGGGTTGGCGGTCAGCTCGACGATGAAGCTCGGCCCATCCTCGGGGCCGCGGGGGATGCGCTGCATTCCCGCCTGCGCGAGCAACGGGGCCATGGACGGGCCGGTGACGAAGGCCACCTCGTGGCCACGCTCGCGCAGGCAGGAGGCCATGGAGAGGGCGGGACCGAGGGAGCCGTAGCTCGTCAGGGAGGTGAAGAGGAAGCGCATGGCTGAGGCCTTCCGGGCTCGCTGGGCTCTCGGGGAGGAGCGCGACTGTATCAGCTTCCGAGCTTGAGCCTTTCCGCGCCGGGCCTGCCCGCCGCGCCCGTCCTGGGTCATGCTACCGCTCATGGGGCAGGGCCACGGCGCGTGCCGGCGGCCTTCCGCGTGGCGCGGGGTCCCTGGCCGGGGTGTGAGCGCATGAAGATGTCCACAGCGGAGCGAGACGCACTTCTCCAGGCGCTGGGGGCCGGGGTGCAACAGCCCATCCTCTGCCTGCCGGAGGCGCTGGAGCCGTACAGCCATGACTTTGGCCGGACGGTGCGGCGGATGCCGGCGGCGGTGGTGCGGGCCCGCAGTGAGCAGGAGGTCGTCCACACGCTGCGTGTGGCGCGCGAGCGTGGTGTCCCCATCAGCATCCGGGGCACCGGCCATTCGCTGCGGGCGCAGTCGCTGTGCGAGGGGGGCATCGTGCTGGAGAACGCGGAGGGCACGCCCGACATCCAGGTGCACGAGGACGGGCTGGTGGAGGTGACGACCCGGACCCGCTGGGCCGAACTGGAGGCCGCGCTCAACCTCGCGGGGCTCACCGCGCCCGTGCTCACGGACCACATGGCCACCTCCCTGGGGGGGACGCTGTCCGTGGCGGGGTATGGGGCGCGCTCGCTGCTGCAGGGCGCCCACCTGGATCAGGTGGTGCGGCTGCGCCTCATCCTGCCGGATGGCTCCGCGCGCTGGTGCTCCCAGGAGGAGGACGGGGAGCTGTTCCGCTTCGCGCTCGGGGGCTTCGGGCAGGTGGGGTTCATCGAGCGGGTCCTCATGCGGACGCGGCCCTACCGGCCCGTGGTGCGGGTGCAGCTCAACCGCTACGCGTCGCTGGGGGAGATGGTGGAGGCCCTGTCCTGGATGACGGAGTGGGAGGGGCCGGGGCCGGACCACTTCTTCGGCCAGCAGAAGCGGGGCGAGGTCACGAGCGTCCTCGGCGCCAGCCACGTGGACGCGGCGGAGGCAGGGGCCACGCGCATCCCCGGCCCGCCGGAGGGGATGGTCCGCGAGCGCACGCACCTGGTGGTCCGCCCCGGCTACTTCATCCAGGCGCGCACGCGCGCGGAGGGGCCCCTGGAGACGCTGCCCCGGCAGTACTGGAGCGACTACTGCTTCGAATACGAGGGGCTGCGGGCCTTCGTCCAGTACCTGGAGTCCGGGCCGCGCGAGCGCATCTGGGACGACAACTGCCTGGTGCGCATGCTGTGTCTGAAGCGGGGCGCGGTGCGCTGGCCCTTCGACATCCGCTCGATTGGCACCGCGCCCCGGCTCTACGGCATCGGCGTCTACTACCGCATCGAGCCCGGAGACGACGCCCGGGCCGCCATGGCCCGTGAGGCCCACCAGGACTTCCTGGCCCGGTGCCTGGAGCTGGGGGGACGGCCGTACCTCTACGGATGCAACGAATTGACGCCACAGGCGATGCAGCACTGCTACGGAGACGCCTGGTCGCGCCTGAAGTCGCTGCGCCGGACGCTGGACCCGGACGGCCTGCTGAACCCCGGGGGCCTGCCGTAGCCCGCGCGAAGGCGGCTAGGACTCCAGGCGCAGCAGCCCCCGGGCCACCAGCAGCTTCAGGAACTCCTGCGCCTGCTCCAGGCGCAGGCCCGCCCACGACTCCACCTCCTCGACGGAGAAGCGCTGCCGCTCGGCCAGCGCCCGCACCAGGGGCAGGGCCTCGCCGGGGAGGGCGACCTCGGTGTTGACGCCATAGACATACACGCCGGCCGCGGTGTCGGGCGTCGCACCGGGGCGCACGACATACGCGAGCGGATAGGGCTCCGTTCGGACCAGCACATCTCCGGGGCGCAGCGGCACGTCCGAGGCCGGGCGGGCCTGCGCGAGGTGGGGACTGGAGGTGGTGGCCCGGCGCCAGAGCCGCTCCAGCTCCGTCTCATCCGCCGCCAGCCGGCCGAGCAGCTCCCGCAGCTCCGCCAGCCGCGCGGCGATGAACTGCCCCACTTCGGGGGGCATGGTGCCGGCGCCAGCCGGGGAGGCCAGGGTGGCCGGCACGAGCGCGCGCCACTCCACGCGGTTCTGGAGCACGCGCTCGAGCTCCGGGCCCAGGATGCCGAGGAAGCCCACCGTCTCGCAGGCCATGTTCAGCGCGAGCGAGGACTCCTCGCCGGCCTTGGCGTTGTGCCAGCAGCCCGGCGGCAGGTAGAGGATGTCGCCGGGCTCCAGCAGCACCTCCTCGAACTGGCTCTCATCGGGCGAGGGAACGTCCCGGATGGGCTTGTTGTCACTCTGCCGGACGCGGCCGTCCTGCTCGACGATGGCGTTGCGCAGCGGGTACTTCGCGGCCGGGTGGCGTGAGTATCGCCACAGCTTGCGACCGGAGAGCTGGATGACCATCGCGTGGCGGGCGTCGTAGTGGGTGTCCAGCCCCTCGCCCGGCGGTGACAGGTAGCAGTTGAAGCGGATCGGGCTCGGCAGGCCGAGCTGGCGCTTGATGTGGGCCGCGAAGGTGGCGAGGCCCTCGTCCCCCGCGCTGATGTCATTGACACACACCGTCGTGCGCGAGGCGAGCGCCTCCCGGACCTGGTGGGGCTCGATCTCGATGCCGGCGTACAGGTCGTGGCGGTTGCGCCAGAAGGCGTGAATCCCGAAGGTGGCCGGCACCCGCTTGTCGAAGCCCGTGCGCAGGATGGCCAGGTCGAACCGCTCGCGGTCGAACAGGTGGGTGAACTTCTCCGGGGTCCCCCGGACGTGCAGCGCCTGCTTCTCCCAATAGCTGGCGAGGAACTCCTCCGGGCTGACCGGATGCAACAGCGTCGCGAGCTCATGGCCTGTACCAGCGAGCATTGGAAGACCCCGACATGCGTGAGTGACGTGAGCGACCGAGGCTCCGAGCCGTACCACACACCTCGCGGAGGCGGGAGCCCACCCTGGGCGCCCACCCAGGGAGCCGCCTGCCTCCATGCAGGGTTGGAAGCGCCGGTCTCAGGCCTGCTTGGCCAGCGCGGCGTCGATGGCCTGGACGAGGCGCGGATCCTCCGCCGTCACGTCCGGGGCGAAGCGGGCCGCGACGCGACCATCCCGGCCGATGAGGAACTTCTCGAAGTTCCACTGCACCTCCGGCTTCGGGTTGGCTTCGATGCCGTAGCCCTTGAGCTTCGCGCGCATGGGCCCTTCGCCGGTGGCGTCGGGGAGGGCGCGGGTGAGCTCGTGGTAGAGCGGGTGCTTGTTCTCGCCGACCACCGTGACCTTTGAAAACAGCGGGAACTTCACGGCGTAGGTCAGGCTGCAGAACTCCTGGATCTCCGCCTCGCTGCCCGGCTCCTGGCCGAGGAAGTCGTTAGCGGGGAAGCCGAGCACCTCCAGGCCCTGGTCGTGCTTGTGCTCATAGAGCTTCTCCAGGCCCTCGTACTGCGGGGTCAGCCCGCACTTGGAGGCGACGTTCACGACCAGCAGGACCTTGCCCTTGAACTGGCCGAGGGTCCGCGCGGTGCCGTCGATGGCTTTGAGAGGGATGTCGTAGAGGTTCTGGCTCATGCGGTGGCTCGCCTGTGGGGGAGGAGGGGAGCGCGGAGCCTAGCGCCCCGGACCGGGGATGCCCACGCAGAAGGGTCTTCCGCTGTCTGGCTTCCTCGTCCTGGAGGGCGGGGCTGCCGCCTGGAAAGGGCGATGGGCATCCACTGCCAGTCGCGGTCCGAGGTCCTACCCTCCCAGAGTGTGCCTCGAGGACGGGGCGAGCAGCGGAATCCTCTTCGCAGGAGTCGCATGGATCGCCTTCTCCCTCGCACCGCGCGGCCCGTATCGTTACGGCGTGCCTGGCCCGTGAGCCGCGCCGCGCCCCGGTGGCTCCACTACACGCTGCCGGGGGCCTGGGTCGCGCTCGTCTTCGCGTGCCTGTCCTTCACCCCGTCCCTGCTGCCGCGCAGCGGGCCCTTCCAGGGGTTCGTCAGCGGAATCAGCGCGGCCATCGGCTATGGGCTGGGAGTCCTGGGCGCCTGGCTGTGGCGCGAGTTCGCCAACCGCCCCCCGCGCAATCCCCGCCAGCACGCGTGGCGGAGCCTCTTCGTGACGGGCGGCGTGGCGCTGGTCGGAGCGCTCGCCCTGGGCTGGCACTGGCAGCGGAGCATCCGGGAGCTCATGGGCGTCCCCCATCCGGCCAGCGCCGGGTTCCTGCTCGCCCCGGTCGTCGCGGCGGCCGTCTTCGTCCTGTTCGTCGCCGCGGGGCGGGGCCTGCGGGCGGTGTACCGCGCGTTGGACACGCGGCTCGCGCGGCACGTCGGTCCACGCGCGGCGCGCGCGACGAGCGGGCTGGCGGTGCTGGTGCTCACCGCCCTGGTGGCCAGCGGCGTGCTGTGGGAC
>NZ_RAWB01000412.1 GCF_003612055.1 Corallococcus llansteffanensis | reverse complement strand
CCAGACGTCGTGGTGCTCACCGGAGGCCTGGCCACCGGTGCAATGGACGGCGGAGGCGGCACGATGCCCGACGACGTCAGCGGCCCCGAGGGCGGCGTTGGCTGCGGAACGAACGAGCCGGACGCGGTCGTCGAACCCGCGAACAGGTGCGTGGACTTCATGCCAGCGGCAGTGTCACCCCCGAACACCTGGGTGGACGTCATCGCCCCCGAGCGCTCCCCACTCCCCGCGGGAGGAGGCTTGGGCGCGGGAGGAAGCGCCCCCTGGGGCGAAGCCATGAAGACATGACCACATCGCGTGCACTGCACCGAAGCGCCGCCGGGCGGCAGGAGTCGGGCATCCAGCACGTACTGCATCGAGCACTGCGGGCAGGAGATCTGCACCGGCCGTCCTTACCACACGCTCCCATTGGCCGCCGCCGCGTCCAGCACCGTGGCTGCCCGAAGGGTCTGCAACTTGGCAGCACCCACGCCCGGCACCGCGTCCACGTCACCCCAGCTCGTGAACCGGCCCTGCTCCTCGCGCGCCGTCACCAGCCGCCGGGCCAGGTCCCGCCCCACACCGGGCAACAGGGCCAGCTCTTCTTCGGATGCAGCGTTGAGGTCCAGCTTGAGCCCCAGCGCGAGCGCCCGAGCCCCCGTAGGCACCGTCCCTGGCCCGCAGGTGGCAAGCCCCGCCGGGTCCAGCCGAACGGACTCGGGAGGACAGCCGAGCGAGGGCTTCGCGTCCGGCCAGCGCGCCCGGGCCACGAAGCCCAGGGCGAGCAGGCCCAGCGACGCGACCGCGAGCGCGGACGTGCGCCCGACCGGCCTCAGGCCTTGGTCCCCTGGAGGGCGTCGACCTCGGACACGGTGGGCGTGGCCGTCACGGCCGGAGGCGCATCCAGCCCGAAGGCCGTGTGCAGCGCGCGCACCGCGAGCTCCGTGTACTTCGTGTGGATGACACACGACGTCTTGATCTCCGACGTGGAGATGAGCTGGATGTTGATGCCCTCCTGGGAGAGCGTCTGGAACATCCGCGCCGCGACGCCCGAGTGGTTGCGCATGCCCACGCCGACGATGGACACCTTGGCGATGGTGTCATCGACCTCCACGCCCGTGGCGCCCACCTCCTGGGCCGCCTGCTTCACCACCTCGTGCGCCTTGACGAAGTCCGCCTTGGCCACGGTGAAGGTGACGTCGGTGCGGCCGTCGCGCGACAGGTTCTGCACGATGAGGTCCACCACGATGTGCTTCGCGTCGAGCGCCCCGAAGAGCTTCGCCGCGGCGCCCGGCTGATCCGGCACGCCCACCACGGTGATCTTCGCCTCGTTCCGGTCGTAGGCGACCCCTCGAACCAGCACGTCCTCCATGGATGCGTCCTCCTCACAGACGAGCGTGCCCGGATCCTCGGTGAAGGAAGACTTCACCCACAGGGGCACCTTGTACTTCATGGCGAATTCGACCGAGCGGATCTGCAACACCTTGGCGCCCAGGCTCGCCAATTCCAGCATCTCCTCGTAGGTGATGCGGTCCAGCTTGCGAGCCGCCGGGCACACGTTGGGGTCGGTGGTGTAGACGCCGTCGACGTCCGTATAGATCTCACACGCATCGGCCTTGAGCGCAGCAGCCAGAGCCACGCCCGTGGTGTCGGAGCCGCCGCGACCCAGCGTCGTCACGCTGCCCGTCTCGTCCACGCCCTGGAACCCGGCGACGACGACGATCTGCTTGCGGGCCAGGGCGGCGCGGATGGGCTCCGCGTCGATGCTCTTGATGCGCGCCTTGGAGAAGGTGCTGTCGGTGACGATGCGCACCTGGTGACCGAGGAAGCTCACGGCCTCCCCACCCTGCGCCTGGATGGCGAGCGCCACGAGGCCGATGGACACCTGCTCGCCGGTGGCGACGACGACGTCCTGTTCGCGCTCGTTCGGCCGGTCGGTGATCTGCGCGACGAGCTTGAGCAGGCGGTTCGTCTCGCCGGACATCGCGGAGACGACGACGACGACGTCATGGCCGGCCTTCCGGGCGGCGAGGCAGCGGCGCGCGACGTTCTTCATGCGCTCGGTGTCACCCACCGAGGTGCCGCCGTACTTCTGGACGATAAGGGCCAAGGGGCTCACGACCTCCCTGCACGGACGGGCGCACGCTATATGAGCCCCGGGCCCCAGGTGTAAAGGCCCACTGCCACCCCGCCGCGTTTCCGCTAGCGTTCGCGGCGAACCATTTTCAAGCCGCTTTTCTGGAGCACCCTGCCATGTCCCGCCCCCGCATCCTCATCGATGGCGACACCCTGAAGCTGGAGGAGATCCTCCAGGTCTCCCGCCGTGAAGTCACGGTCGAGCTGGCCCCCGAGGCCGCGAAGCGAGTGCAGGCCTCGCGAGCCCTGGTGGACCGGGTGGCCGCGGGGGACACGCCGTCGTACGGCATCAACACCGGCTTCGGCACGCTGGCGGAGGTGCGCATCGACCGCAAGGACCTGCGCGACCTGCAGCGCAACCTCATCCTGTCGCACGCGTGCGGCGTGGGGCAGCCGCTGCCCCTGCCGGAAGCGCGCGTGCTGCTGCTCCTGCGCTGCAACGTGCTGGCGAAGGGCTTCTCCGGCATCCGGATGGAGACCTTGGGTCTGGCCATCGACATGCTGAACCGGGACGTGGTGCCGGTGGTGCCCGAGCGAGGCAGCGTGGGCGCGTCCGGAGACCTGGCCCCGCTGGCGCACCTGGCGCTGGTGTTGATTGGCGAGGGCGAGGCGTTCTTCGAGGGCGTGCGGATGCCGTCGAAGCAGGCGCTGGAGAAGGCGGGCCTGAAGCCGGTGGTGCTGGAGGCGAAGGAAGGCCTGACGCTGATCAACGGCACGCAGGCGATGTGCGCGGTGGGGACGCTGTTGCAGCTGCGAGCGGAGCTGCTCGCGGACGTGGCGGACATCGCGGGAGCGATGACGGTGGAGGGCCTGCTGGGCAGCCACAAGCCGTTCCTGCCGGAGATCCACGCGGTGCGTCCGCACGCGGGCCAGAAGGCGGTGGCGGACCACCTGCGGCGCATCCTGGCGGGCAGCGAGCTGGTGGAGACGCACGTCAACTGCAGCAAGGTGCAGGACCCCTACAGCCTCCGGTGCATCCCGCAGGTGCACGGCTCGGCGCGCGAGGGCATCGCCTTCGCACGACGCATCCTGGAGGTGGAGGTGAACAGCGGGACGGACAACCCGCTGGTGTTCGCGGACACGGAGAACATCATCTCCGGAGGCAACTTCCACGGGCAGCCCATCTCGCTGGCGATGGACGTGGTGGCGATGTCGCTCACGCAGCTCTCGAGCATCAGCGAGCGGCGAGTGGAGCAGATGGTAAACCCGTCCCTGTCGGGCCTGCCGGCGTTCCTGGCGAAGAACTCAGGGTTGAATTCCGGGTTCATGATCGCCCAGGTCACGGCGGCGGCACTGGTCGCGGAGTCGCGGATCCTGAGCCACCCCGCCTCCGTGGATTCGATTCCGTCCTCCGCGGGCCGTGAGGACCACGTGTCCATGGGCATGACGGCGGCGCTCAAGGGCAGGCAGGTGTCGGAGTTCACGCGTTCGTGCCTGGCGATTGAGGTGCTGGTCGCGGCGCAGGCGCTGGACTTCCGTCAGCCCGTGAAGCCTGGGAAGGGCGTGATGGCGGCGTATGAACTGGTCCGCAGCAAGGTTCCGCACATGGACCGGGACCGGGAGCTCCATCACGACATCACTGCGGTCACTGCGCTGGTGGAGTCAGGGGCGTTGAGGGAGGCAGTGCGGTTGGGTGTTTAGGGACTTTACTCCTACAGCCGTAGCTTGAGCCTGACGCCCTAAGCAAGATAGCGACATCGCATGGCGACGGTTTGGAGGTGACGTCGCCGACCAACTCCACGCCAGGACACGTGCGACGAAGGTCACTGCACACCGCAGGAGTACTACCAGGAGGCCTCGCACCTCCTGGAGCAACGGACGATGGCTGTCAATGAAGGCCTCATCGGCCAAGAAACGCGCGCATGGGCTTCTTCGTGTCGGCAGGCCGAGAACAGCAGCAACCGCCGGCACCACTCAGTCAGCAGAGAATCTTGCACGCTTCGTAAGGGAGGCACACTCTCAACCCAAGCTCATCGCGAATTATTTTCGCTGTAGCATTGTTCTTAGTTGACCTGCTGCTCTTGTTCTTTGGATTCTTAAAATCCCAATCCCTCGTCACAAACAACTCACAAACAGCCGAATGCGCAGCAACAGACTGCTTAATGTCATGTGTCTGCATGCCCGCCTGCTCAAGCTTCTTTTTTGTCGCCTGGATTCCCCTAAGCGCAGCACCGATGTCTCTCATGGACACCTCTCTAATCGAAACACCCTGTATCGCACACTGATAAATAAAAGCATTCAAGAACTCACTTATTGACGATTCCGCTCTGCTTATCTCAGAAAAAGCTACACTCCAATCTATCTTCTGAGGATCCAACAACCTCTGACAATGACCACAGTCAGCATCTTGCGTATTCTGCGCAAGAAGAAAAACAACGGTGTCATAGAAAGTTGAACCACTCACGAGATCGCCTTTCTTGAACCTCTGGCAACCATGAGTTCCCGCGCAAGATCAAGGCTCGTGTCCAAGAACCCCTTAGGCCACTTCGACACCGGAACGCCGTTCTCATCAAACTGCATCTGTCTTATTTTCGAGCCCTTGTTCGTTTTTTCAACGCAAAACACGCGAACTCGATCCGCTGCGATTTCCCCCATCGCAATCAGAGTCTGCAGCCGAAGAATCAGGTGCTCGCTATGCGTTTCAACATACGACTTGTTTTTTCTTTTTGCTGAGTCAACAAAAATATCAGCAAGCCTCGCCTGGGCTCTCGGATGAAGATGGACCTCAGGCTGATAGGCAATTAGCGCTCCATTCTGAAGCGAAGCCTCTCTTGCAATCAGAGGGAGCGCCTGGCTCACCCCAAAACCTACATCCGCGATGGTCGCCTTTTGCCTTGTCAAGTGGGTGGCCACCTGAACTTCGACCACTCGAGGACCTCTAACACGTGGCTGTTTGATTTCGAGATTGCGAGCCAGCCCCAGCATCGAAAGATTTTGGACAATGCGGCTCTTCACCTCCGGAGAATCACCACTCCAGATTTTCAGCAAATAATCAATGCTGATTTTATCCTCCTTTATCATTGATGGATCGCCAAGCACATATACCGACCTCGGGATCGGCCGGTATGGACGAAGAATAAGCGTCGGCTTATTTATATCTCGCCCCATAACTTTGAAATTAACATGCGTCTTTGACACATTTTTTGATTTTGTAATTCTCTCTTCCTTCGGGATGACTGGGAAAATCCCCCGAAAAAAGACATCCGAATATCTTCCACCACTGCGCGGCTTCGTTTCAACCAACCTGGGCTGTGTTGACGAAAAATCAACTTTAATCTCACCCTCGCCGGGCGCCAAATAGCTTGCTGAACCAACGTACGCAGATCCGTCAGAGTGTTTTTTTCTGAAATTAAACTTGGCGGTATGCGTTGTCACTTGCTTCGCAGTGGACTCTGCCTGCTGCGGCTCTGCCCCCCATCCAAACGAAACCGAAAAGGAACTCGCCCTCTTTTTCCCAGGCACAGTGTTCTGACTCAAAATTGAGTCAAACGAGGCAAAGGCGAACTGTTCATCAAGCAAAAGGGGCCCATCTTTTTGGCGCACCTGATTGCTAACCAGCGCCAGCTCAATCAATGACACCAGAGTTGTTTTTCCTGCATTATTTGGCCCCACGAAGATATTAATGTCTGCCAGTTCAATATTTCCGGAATCAGTGAAGGATCTAAAGTTCTCAACCTTGATGGATGTTAGCATTTCATGGCCTGACGGATGGCTGAAGGAGACGACCGTGTATCTACATTGGAGGCTCACTCAGAGCCTACACGCAGTCAAGTCTTGTGTAATCCGACTGGGTTCTGGGCGACCCCCTTCCCTCCCTGGCCGGACCGGATGAGCGTAACTGCGCCGCAACCGTCCGGCCAACGACGTGTCGGAGGGCCTGAGGGCGGACGGGTCGGCGGGGCGAAGCCGCTTCCACTCGTGCGGCAGCATTTCACCGGTAAGTGCCCGCTCGCAATTTACCTGCCCATGAGAGGCGTTCCCACCCCCGAGAAATCGGCCTTCGGGCGCTCGAAACGGGTAAGTAAGTTCTGAACGAGCCCTAACCGTCCGGCCAACGACGTGCTGCGGGCCATTGCTGGAGGGAGCGACGGCGGTGGACGCTGGCGCGCATGTCGAACGCCGATGTGACTTCAGTCAGAACTGGTATCGCTCCGCCTCTTGGTAGAACTGAGTCAGAGAGAAGTCCAACAGTGCCTGCCGGGAACACAGGTAGCGCTGGGCCCGAACGAAGGGCAACCATACACGGTTGCCTACGCGGACTTGCACTTCCTCCAGCTTCTCCCGCGGGATCCACTGCCCGCCCAGTCGCCGGACCAGGACCTCGCCCAGGTACGCGCCCACGGCGGGCACGAGGTGGTCGTCGATCTTCCGGCGCTCGAAGGTCTCCGGGAAATTCATACGCCAGAGGTGGAAGTCAACGTCCGTCAACGATTCGGGGGTGGCCTCGAAGACCGACGGCACCTTTGTGTGCAGGATCACTACGAGGTGCTCAGCGAGAGTCGCGTAGCGTTCACGGGCGCTAGCCGGGTCCTCCACGTCCACAGGCAGCGAGGCGTTCGCGTGCAACCACTCGTCCGGTTCGGCCGGTCGGAAGGCGTTGAACTCAGCAATCCTCCGCTGACGTTCCGTCACGAAATACGAGTCCGTCACGCGCTTGAGCAGCGGCGCCACGTCCGGGAAGAAGTGCGGCGCCACGGGGGCCAGGGCCTCACTGCGTTCGCGCAGCTCGCCCAGCACGGTGGCGAGGTCAAGATCCGGCCGGAGGTGCACGAATGCTTGGGCCTGAGCCTTTCGCGCCTCCTCGCACGCGTAGTCCGTGACAGTCGGCCACGTCAGAATGAGGATGGAGCCGTTTGGGAGTTCCTCCACCCGATGGGCTGGGGTCGACAGCATCCGCTCGCGGCCGACGCGTTGCACCAACGCAGGACCGAAGATGTTGAGCCAATACACCCCATAGATCTTGTCGAAGCCGTCCTTGATCGAGGTCTGCATATCGCGGCCAAAGTTGGGCGATCCGGATAAGTATTCGTCTGCAACGCTGTGCGCCGAAGCATGGGTCACGGGATACCTGGAGGCCCATGCACGAACCATGTCCACGAATGCGCGGCAACGCGCCTCCATTGAAAAGAACGAGAGGGGTTGAAGCGCAAACTGGACATCCAGCTCCGGCGGGAACGGCGGGAACCAGTTCCGGAACGTCATGTCCAACGCCGGAGATGTCGTGCGATACAGGCCAAGGGTCGCGCCGACCTCGTCGCGGACCTCTGCAAATGCCTTCCAGAAGTTGGCTCGGCTGTATTTGCGGGCTCGTTTCCCATGGACGACGTTCGGCATCCAATCACCGGCGAACGCCTCCAGTGCATGGAGGAAGGGTTCGAGTTCGCGTTCCAGCGCTGCACTCGGGTCAAACGCGCCCCGGAACGAGAGTTGGAGCAGATCCTCTACATTCGACTCACGAGGATTCAGGACTTTCATTCGAAGGACACCTCCACTCCTTTGACCCGGTTCTGGATTCTTCCCACGGCCGCTTTCAATTCATTGAGGGTTACGGGATTGACTGTGCCGCCCTCATAGATGAGGCGGATCTTCTGAACCTGGACCTGCACTCCATCGCCTTGAGATTGGAGGGTGCGCCTGCGGATGTTCAACGTCTCGCCGTAATACCGCAGGGCGGCGCTCGCGTCCGCATGCATCTGAACCTCCAGGCCCTGCCCCTTCAGCGCCTGAAGGTCACGGCTCTTGAAACTGAACGTCTCCACACGGGGCGGTTGGCCAGCGATGGGCTCTGTTTCAATGACGAGCACGTCCGCGAAGCGGAGATCCGTCTTCGCGACGCCCACATGCGTCTCGATGCGGGGCTGGTTGAAGCCCTGGAGCCACTTTCGTTGTGACCCTGGCAAGGCCGCATCCGCTCGCAGCCTGGCCACCATGGTCCGCTCGAAGTCCAGCCCCTGGGCGAAGAGCCCTCGCACCCGGTGATAGTCCCTCCAGGTCAGGGGCCCCCTGGACTCCGTGCCCTGCTTGAGTTCCGCGAGACGCCGCTCGAAGTACACGACGTACTCAGGCCAGCGCGGGTGACCTTCGGCTCCCGGCTGCGGGGCCTCCAGTGAAGGCCGCTGCTTCTCCAGGTCCACCACGACGGAGGACAGGCGCGGGCCTGGTGCCTCCTGTTCCAGTTGCACCCATCGGGCTTCCACTGCCTCCCGCTCGAAGCCCGCCGCCTCGTGCACGCGGGTGGCGACCTTCGCGGCACCGCTCCTCCCCGCCGTCACTCCTGGCCGCTCGCGACTCGCCTCCGCGAACAGGGCCTGCGCTTTCGCGGCACTGCCCTTCGCCTCGTACAGGGCCAGCAGCCCGGCCTCGCCTGACTGCGCGGCGAACAGCGCATTCTCCCGACGGGATTGCAGGTGCCGGAAGAGGTCGCGAACGGCGTCGACTCCCAGCTGCGCTTGCAGCCGTGCCATCCCCCTCTTCAATCCCTCCGCGGTCATGGCCTCTGGGAGGACGCGCGCACCCTTTCCTCTGGCATACAGCGCCACCATCAGCCCGGCGGGCGCCAGCTCGCGGGTGGCCTGTTCGTACCGGCCCTGGGCCAACGCATACGCCCCATGGCCCGTCCCAGCCGCCAGGTGGAAGAAGCCCATTGGCACGCCGAACGTCAGGTGGTCGAAGCTGCCCAACGCCACGCTTCCCGGTGCGAAGCGCTCCGCCATCAGCGCCCCTTCCACCTTGTCGAGGGCCTCCCGGTAAGGCGGCGGCAGTTGCCCGCGCTTCGCGCTGAACTCCGTGTACAGCGGCTCGGCGAAGGCAGGGATGGTGGCCAGGGCGGCCCGCCCAGCC
>NZ_RAWB01000411.1 GCF_003612055.1 Corallococcus llansteffanensis | reverse complement strand
GTCCTCGACGGCCGCCGTGCCGGTGCGGGCGGAGACGCTGACGCCCGTCATCCATGAGCTCGCCGGCGAGAGCGCCCTCCCCGAAGGCATCGTCATCGAGTTCGCGCTGCCCCTGCGCCCGCGCTCGGAGTCCGTCACGGACACGGTCGTCACGCTCACGCCCGCGGTCCCCGGCAGCCTTTCGTGGACCGGGCCCTCGTCGCTGCGCTTCACCCCGTCCGCCCCCGGCTTCACGGCCGGGACGACGTACACCGTGTCGGTGGACGCGGTGGGCACCGACAGCGGCGTCGTCAAGCCGCCGTCCGAGAGGGCCTGGCGCTACAACTTCACCACGTACGCCTTCAAGTACGTGCAGCTGTTCCCCACGCGGATGGACCTGCTCAAGGGCCGCGTGGAGCTGAGCGTCGTCTTCTCCGGGCCGGTGGACCTGGCCGCGGTGCGCTCCCGCGCGAGCTTCCGCATCGGGGATGCCGCCATCACCGACGTGAAGTGGAGCACCCGCGCGGACACCCGCAACACGCTGTCCGTGACGCTCGCCCACCCGAAGCTCAAGCCCTCGTCGGTCGTGGAGTTCGCGCTGCGCGAGGGGCTGCCGCTCGCGGGGTCCGCCAAGGTGACGGCGCCAGAGGCCACCGACAAATTCGCGCTCAACTCCGGCAAGCGCACGGACATCACGTTCGTGGAGCTGCAGGAGGGCGCCAGCGGCTACTTCTTCGAGGTGAGCTGTCGCGACGTGGACGCGAATGCCGACCCCAGCCCCACGGAGCAGAAGTGGGACTCGTACTACTACGATGACGACAACCGGGGCTGCTCGCTGAGCGACGCGGTGGCCCTGGAGGCCCTCCGCATCAAGCCGAAGGTGAAGTTCTCCGTCGCGCCCTCGCGCCGCGGCTTCCGCATCTTCGGTGACTTCAAGCGCGGCCCGCACACGCTCTCCATCGCGGAGGGCACGCCCACGGTGGGCGGAGGCACGCTCTTGGGCGCGTGGTCGCGCGGCTTCTCCGTGCCCGCGCGCCAGCCCCAGGTGCGCTTCTCCACCAGCGGCCGCTACCTGCCGCGCAGCGCGTGGCGCAACCTGCCCCTGCAGCACCTCAACGTGGAGGGCGTGACGCTCACGGTGCGCAACGTGCCGCCGGAGAACCTCGTCTTCTGGATGAGCAACGACTCCCAGGAGCAGGCGGACGCGCGGACCAGCAACGTGCTCCTCAAGAAGGAGGTGCCGCTCAAGGCGACGGCGGACGCGCTGCTCACCACCTACGTGGACGTGGCGTCGCTGGTGCCCGCCACCACGCGCGGCCTCGTGGAGATCACCGCCGAGAGCGGCGAGTACCGCGCCGCCTCCCGCATCCTGCTCACCGACCTGAGCCTCGTGGCCAAGAAGGGCGGGCCCGCGCCGGGCTCCAAGGACTCCGGCGAGGTCTGGGTCTGGGCCCTGGGGATGGAGAGCACGGAGCCCCTGTCCGGCGTGGAGGTGACGCTCGTGAAGCGCAGCGGCCAGACGGTGGCCCGCTGCACCACGCAGGCGGAGGAGGGCTGCCAGCTCAAGGTGCCCGCGCCCGGCGTGGATGACAGCGAGCCGTTCGCGCTGGTGGCCCGCAAGGGCGACGAGCTCACGTACCTCAAGTACGACGAGCTCCGGACGGAGATCGCCAACTCGGACGTGCAGGGCGAGCCGTACCGCGCCGAGCAGCCGTACCGCGCCTCCGTCTGGTCCGACCGCGGCGTGTACCGCCCCGGGGACACCGCGCACGTGGCCGCGGTGCTGCGCGGGCAGGACAACCTGGCGCCGCCCGTGGGCGTGCCGGTGGAGGTGCGCGTCATCGACCCGCGTGAACGTGAGATCCGCAAGGTGACGCTGAAGACGAACGCGGCGGGGCTCGTGTCCCTGGACCAGCCGTTCGCGGCGTTCCAGGACACGGGCCGCTACTCGGTGCGCCTGAAGGTGGCGGACCGCGAGGTGGCCTCCTACGGGTTGAGCGTGGAGGAGTTCGTCCCCGAGCGCATGAAGGTGAACGCGAGCACCCAGGCGCCCGGCTACAAGCAGGGCGAGGAGATCCCCGTGGCCGTGGAGGCCGCGTACCTCTTCGGCGGTTCCGCGGAGGGCAGCCCGGTGGAGATGACGTGCCGGCTGGAGCCCGTGCCCTTCAAGCCGAAGCAGAACGCCCAGTACACCTACGGCCTCTGGCGCCAGGACGGCAAGGAGCCCCGGCCCGTCACGCTGGGCCAGGTGAAGGGCGAACTCGATGCGAAGGGACGGGTGGTGGTGAACTGCCCGGCCAACGCGGCCTCGGGTCCCCTCAAGGGCGCGGCCCGGCTGTCCGCCGTCGCCAGCGTCTTCGAGTCCGGCAGCGGCCGCGCCACGGTGGGCGAGGCGAACGTGCCGGTGCACCCGGAGGCCTTCTACCTGGGCCTCCAGGCCAGCACCCAGAAGGTGAAGGCGGGCACGCCCTTCACGCTGTCGGGCGTGGTGGTGGACTGGAACGGGGAGCTCCTCGCGGACGGCAAGGGGCCGAAGACAGTGGAGCTGGAGTACCAGCTCATGGAGGAGAACTACGGCTACTACTACGACGAGGAGTCCGGCTACGAGCGCTACCAGCGCTACCTGCGTCCGCAGCGCGAGGGCGCGACGACGGTGAAGGTGCAGGGCGGCCGCTTCACCGCCACGGTGCTGCCGGGCCATGACGGCGCGGGCTACCTGGTGCGCGCGCGCGCCGGGGGCACCCAGACGGACCTGAACCTGGAGGGCGAGGGCCGCTACTACTGGTGGGGCGAGGACTCGCGCGTGGATCAGACGCCGCGCCCCCAGAAGCCCACCACGCTGGAGCTGGTGCTGCCCGCGAAGGGCCGCGTGGGCGAGGCCCTGGCCGTGAAGGTCAAGGCGCCGTACCGGGGCCGCGTCCTCTTCACGGTGGAGACCGACCGCGTCGTCACCACCGCGTGGAAGCAGGTGGAGCCCGGCGAGGTGTCCTGGAGCTTCACCCCGAAGGAGTACGCGCCCAACGTCTACGTGAGCGCGTTCATGGTGAAGGACCCGCACCTGGAATCCGCCCAGGCCTTCATGCCCGACCGCGCCTTCGGCGTGGGCAGCATCGCGCTGGAGCCGGTGGACTTCACCCAGGCCGTCACGCTGACGGTGCCCAAGGAGGTCCGCTCCAACGACACCCTCACGGTGGACCTGGCGGTGGAGGGCGTGGAGGGCCCCACCTTCGCCACCGTGGCGGTGGTGGACGAGGGCATCCTGTCGCTCACGCGCTTCCAGAGTCCGGATCCGCTCAAGGAGATCTTCACCCGGCGCGCGCTGGGCGTGCAGACCTTCGAGACCGTGGGCTGGGCGCTGCTCGTGCCCCCCGGCGGCAACTCCAGCTCCACCGGCGGTGACGAGGCGGGGTCCGCGGGCCGCGTGCAGCCCGTGAAGCCCGTGGCGCTGTGGAGCGGCGTAGTGGAGGTGCCGGCGTCCGGCAAGCTGCGCGTGCCCTTCAAGCTGCCGCAGTACCGGGGCGCGGTGCGCGTGATGGTGGTGACGGCGGGCAACAAGCGCATCGGCCGGGCCAGCGCGCAGGTGCTGGTGCGCGACCCGCTGGTGCTCCAGACGACGCTGCCGCGCTTCCTCACGCAGAACGACGACGTGCAGATCCCCGTCTTCGTCACCAACCTGTCCGGCAAGGCGCAGGACGTGAAGGTGTCGCTGGCGGCGGAGGCGCTGGCGGTGCCGGGGCTCGAGATGCCCGTGGGCGCGGGCTCGCCGTTGCAACTGGCGGGCAAGAACGAGGGCCGGGCCCGGGTGGAGGACGGCAAGTCCCACACCTTCGTGTTCCAGGGCCGCGCGGTGCAGTCGGTGGGCGCCGCCCGGTTGGTGGTGACGGTGGAGGGCGGTGGCTACACGTCGCGCGAGCAGCTGGACGTGCCGCTGTCGCCCGCGGGGCCGCGTGAGCGCCGCATCCAGCAGGTGGAGCTGGCGCAGGGCACGACGGACCTGGGGCCGCTGCTCCAGGGCTGGGTGCCCACCACCGAGCGCACCACGATGTGGGTGACGAACAATCCGTACGCGAAGTCGCTCCAGCACCTCTCGTACCTCGTGCGCTACCCGTACGGCTGCATCGAGCAGACGACGTCCTCCACCCGGCCGCTGCTGTTCGTGAGCCAGCTGGTGGAGCGCGTGGATCCGACGCTCGCCGCCACCGCGAAGGTGGAGGACATGGTGCTGTCGGGCATCAACCGGGTGCTGTCGATGCAGACGGCCTCCGGAGGCTTCGCGTACTGGCCGGGCAACCAGGAGCCCGTCGCCTGGGGCACGGCGTACGCGACGCACATGCTGCTGGATGCGCGCAAGCTGAAGTACCCGGTGCCGGACGACCGGGTGGACAGCGCGCTCACGTGGCTGGCCAATGAGCTGACCCAGAAGGAGGGCAAGCTCGCGCAGGACGGCCACTCGGATCTGCACACGGAGCCGTACTCGCACTACGTGCTCGCGTTGGCGGGCAAGGGGCGCAAGGCGCGGGCGCAGGCGCTCGTGACTTCGCTGGAGGCGGGCGCGAAGAAGAAGCCGCTCACCGGCGAAGAGCAGGAGGACCTGTACCTGCTCAAGGCCGCGCTGTGGCTCTCTGGCGACCGGCGCTACGAGAAGGACCTGCGCACCCCGGACCTGTCGCCCGTCACCGACGAGCGCAAGAACAGCTGGTCGTTCTACTCGGACCGGCGCCGGCGCGGCATGCAGCTGAGCACCTTCCAGGACCTCTTCGGTGACGCACCGGAGGGCGAGCCCCTGGCGCGCATGGTGGCGTCGGCGCTCCAGGAGCGCACCTCGGCGTACTACTCCACGCAGGAGCTGGTCTGGGGCATCACCGGCCTGGGCAAGCGGCTGCAGGGAACGGCCACCAGCTTCACGCCGCCCACGCTGACCGCCGGGGGCAGGTCCCTGGCGCCGGTGCTGGAGACGGACGCGCGCGTGACGGACCGCACCTGGGCCCTGGCGCGCGCCAGTGAGCGGGCCGGCCTGTCGCTGGACCTGAAGACGAAGGGGGAGGGCTCGGTGTACCTCATCGTCAGCAGCGAGGGCGTGCGCACGAAGCCGGAGGTGAAGGTGGGCGGCCAGGGGCTGGCGCTCAAGCGCACCTGGCGCTCGCTGGATGGCACCACGCTGGATCTGAAGGCCGCGCCGGTGAAGCTAGCGGACCTCATCTACGTGGAGCTGGAGCTGACCAACACCACCAGCGAGCGCATCCAGAACATCGCGCTGGTGGACCGGTTGCCGGCGGGCTGGGAGATTGAAAACGCCCGTCTGGGCCGCGGCGGCAGCGTGGACTGGGTGGCCGAGGACGCGCTGTGGACGGCCGACTACGTGAACCTGCGCGATGACCGCATCGAGGTCTTCGGCGCGCTGCAGGCCCACGAGACGAAGAAGGTCGTCTACGCGGTGCGCGCGGTGACGGCGGGCTCGTTCACGCTGCCGTCCGCGGAGGCCGAGGCGATGTACGACTCTTCGACCTGGGCCCGCGAGTCCGCGGGCACGGTGCAGGTGTCGGGTCCCTGGAAGGACGAGCTGCTCTAGGCCCATGCGTCTCGTGCGTCTCAGTGCAAGGAAGTGGGTGGGGGTGGCGCTGGCGGGGCTCGTGCTTCTTTGCACGGGCCTCGCGGCGGCCTGGTGGGTGCCGCTGCCGGAGCGTCTGGCGGCGCCCCCCTCGGTGGTGATGGCGTACCGGGATGGCTCGCCCGCGTATGTCTTCCTCGCCCCGGACGAGCGGTGGCGCATTCCCGCGCCGAAGGACCGCGTCGACCGGGCCTACGTCCGTGCCCTGCTGGCGCTGGAGGACAAGCGGTTCTTGCAACATCTCGGCGTGGATCCGCTCGCGGCCCTGCGCGCCTTCGGCCTCAACCTGAGGCGAGGGCGTCGGGTGTCGGGAGCGTCCACGCTGACGATGCAGTTGGTGCGCGTGCTGGAGCCACGGCCGCGCACGTTCACCTCCAAGGTCGTGGAGTCGTTCCGCGCCGCGCAACTGGAGGTGCGGTTGTCGAAGCAGGAGGTGCTGGAGGCGTACCTCCAGTTCGTGCCCTACGGCCGCAACGTGGAGGGCGTGGAGGCGGCGGCGCTCGCGTACTTCGGGCACACCGCCGCGCACCTGAGCCCCGCGGAGATCGCCACGCTGCTGGCGGTGCCGCAGAACCCGAACCGGCGCTTCCCGTCGCCGGAGAACGTGGCCCGCCTGCGCTCGGCCCGGGATGACATCGCCCGGAGGCTGCTGGAGTCGGGGGGCTTGAGCGTGGACGGGGTGGCCTCCGACGTGGTGCTGGCGGAGGTGCGCGCGACGCAGGTTCCGGACGTGCTGAAGCCGTTCCCGAGAGAGGCGCCGCACGCGGCGGTGTGGCTCAAGGCCCGGCGGCCGGAGGCGACGTGGCTGCGCACGACTTTGGACGCGGGCACGCAGCGGTTCGTGGAGCGCACGCTGGGGGACGCGGCCCGGCGCCTGGAGCGGCAGGGCATCCACAACGGCGCGGTGGTGGTGGCGGACCGTGAGGCCGGTGACGTGCTCGCGCTGGTGGGCAACTTCAACTTCTTCGACGGGGACAACGGCGGGCAGATCATCGGCTTCGCCACGCCGCGCTCCCCGGGCTCGGCGCTCAAGCCGTTGCTGTACGCGCTGGGCATCGACCAGGGGCTGGTGGGGCCGGAGACGCTGGTGACGGACATCCCGGTGACGTACGGCGGCTATGCGCCGCGCAACTTCGACGGGCGCTTCCAGGGGCTGGTGCGGATGGAGTCCGCGCTGTCGCAGTCGCTCAACCTGCCGTTCGTGCTGCTCCTGGAGAAGCTGGGGGTGGAGGGGTTCCTGGGCTCGCTGCGACAGGCGGGTGTCACCAGCCTGGATCCGCACCCGGGGCACTACGGCCTGTCGGCGGCGGTGGGCGGGATGGAGCTCACGCCGCTGGAACTCGCGGGCGTGTACCTGGCGCTGGCGGGGGATGGGCGCGCGCGGCCGCTGCGCGTGCTCGACGAGGACGTTCCCGCGAAGCCGGCCCGGGCGCTGGTGTCCCCGGGGGCGGCGTGGCTGACGCGGCAGGCGTTGTCATTGAGGGACCGGCCGGACTTCCCGGAGCGGCGGCGGCTCACGGGTCTGCCGGCGCGGGTGCACTGGAAGACGGGCACGAGCTTCGGCAACCGGGATGCGTGGGCGGCGGGCTCCGGGCCGAAGCACACGGCGGTGGTGTGGCTGGGCAACTTCGACCACGCGTCCAGCGTGCACCTGGTGGGGGCGGAGAACGCGGCCCCGCTGCTGTTCGACCTCCTGGAGGGCGTGGGCCCGCGTGGCGCGATGTTGCAGGAGGAGGACGCGGCGCCGCCGAAGGACCTGGTGCGCGTGGAGGTGTGCGCGTACTCGGGGCAGGTGCCCACGGACGCGTGCGCGCAGCGCAAGACGGTGGACGCGGTGCGCACGGCGGTGCCGACGACGCCGTGTCCGTACCACCAGCGCGTGGAGGTGGACGTGGACTCGGGCCTGTCGGTGGGGCCGGGGTGCCGCGATGGGCGCCGCACGGAGTCGCGCGTGTACCTGTCCTGGCCGTCCAGCCTGCGCCGGTGGCTCGCGGAGCAGCAGCGTCAATTGCCGGAGCCGCCGCCGCTCGCACCCGGCTGCGTCGTGGGAGGCGAGCGGGACACGCCCACCATCCTCTCGCCCCCGGAAGGACAGGTGGCGCTGCTCATCCCCGGCATGTCCACGAGGGAGCAGAAGGTGCCGCTGGAAGCGGAGGCCGCGCACGACCGGGAGCTGACGTGGTTCGTGGATGGAGCCTTCCTGGGCACCGCCCGCGCCGCCGAGCGCCTCTGGTGGCAGCCGACGGTGGGAACGCACGACATCCTCGTCACCGACGACCGGGGCCTCACCGCCCGGCGCACGCTGGTGGTGCGTGAGCGCGACTGAGGCACCTGTGCCCCGAAGCGCCGTGGCTTCGGGGCAGGGCGCCACGATGTGCGCGGCTCGAAGCAACGCGGCTTCGGGGCAGGGCGCTACGAGGTGCGCGGCTCGATGCAACGCGGCTTCGGGGCAGGGCGCCACGAGGTGCACGGCTCGAAGCAACGCGGCTTCGGGGCAGGGCGCCACGAGGTGCGCGGCTCGATGCAACGCGGCTTCGATGCCGCTACGTCGTCACGGGCCGTGAACGCCCGCGGCCAACTGCCGCGCCAGCGCCACGCCACTCAAGAACGCGCCCTCCACGCGAGGCCCCGCGCACCAGTCGCCGCAGGCCCCCAGCCCGGTGTCCGCGTCGTACAGCGCGGGCGTGTCCAGCGGCGGCGAAGGCATCGCGTAGCGCCAGCGATGCGCCACCGCCTCCACCGCGCGCACGTCCGTGCCCAGTGCCCGGGCGAACGCCTCCACGAGCTTCGGGGCCACTTCCTCCGGCGTCTCCTCCAGGTGCGCCGCGCTGTACTCCGGCGACCCGTGCAGCACCCAGCGCTCTCCCGTGGGCCGCCCGGGCTTGCTCATCTCGCGCGACACCCACGACAGCGGCGAGTCCTTCACGAACGCGCCATCGAGCGCCAGGTCCACCGGCGCGTCGAACCGGGCCATCACCGCCCAGCACGGCGACAGCCGGGCCCCCTTCGCCTGCTCCGCCAGCGCGGGCGCACCGGCCAGCAGCGGCACCGCCTGCGGCGCGGGCACCGCGGCCACCACCACGTCCGCCAGGCCCAGGTCCTCGCCCGTGTCCGAGCCCAGCCGCCACGCCCGGCCCTCGCGCACCAGCCGCTCCACCCGGACCCCACTGCGCACGTCCAGCCCGTCCGCGAGCCCCTTCGCCACCGCGCTCATCCCCGGCACGCCCACGTACCGCACGGACTCCTTCGCCGAAGGCGTCACCGCGCCGTGCTCCAGCGTCCCGACGCGGCCGTGCCACTCCGCCGCGACGCCCTCCGCCACCCACGCCTTCACCTGCGCACGGAAGAGCGGATCCCGCGCGGTGAAGT
>NZ_RAWB01000410.1 GCF_003612055.1 Corallococcus llansteffanensis | reverse complement strand
CCGGGTGGGGGAGGGCGTGCGCGGCAAGGTGGCCGTGCGCGAGGGCAACGGGGGCCGGGTGCTGATGATGCTGGCCACCTGGCCCACGGAGGTGTCCGGGGACGTGGTGCAGAGCGTGGACACCCTGCTGGCGGGTGTCCGTCCGCTCCCGGAGCCGAGCGTGGCCGTGCGCGCGACACCTCGCGCGCCCGAGCCCGAGCCCGGCGACCCGCGCTAGCTAGCGGGCCGTCTTCGCCTTCGCGCGCTTCGCGGCCTTCGCGGGCGCGGGGGCCTCCGCCTTCTCCGGGTGGGCCGCTAGGTCCGTGGCCCGGCGGCGCACGTACTCCACCAGGGTGCGCGCGCCGACGCCGGTGCCGCCCTTGTTGAGGTAGCCGCGCTCCTTGGGGCTGTTGGACGGACCGGCGATGTCCAGGTGCACCCACGGCACCTCGCCGACGAACTCCTTGAGGAAGAGGGCCGCGTTGATGGCGCCGCCCCAGCGCTCGCCGGAGTTCTTCATGTCGGCGACCTCGGAGCGCAGCGCGTCCTTCTGCAAATCCGTGACGGGCAGGCGCCACATCTCCTCGCCCGCGGCCTTCGCGGCGGCCAGCACGCCGTTCACCGTGGCGTCGTCGTCGCCGAACGCGCCCACGATGTAGTTGCCCAGCGCCACCATGCACGCGCCCGTGAGGGTCGCCAGATCGATGATGGCGGACGGCTTGTGCTCGCCGGCCCAGGTGAGCATGTCGCCCAGGACGAGGCGGCCTTCCGCGTCCGTGTTGGTGATCTCCACCGTCTTGCCGGAGCGCGCGGTGAGGATGTCGCCCGGCTTGTACGCGGTGCCGGACGGCATGTTCTCGCACGCGCCGATGAAGGCGTGCACGGGGAAGGGCGGCTTCACCACGCCGCCGATGACCTTCATGGCGGCCAGCACCGCGGCCGAACCCGCCATGTCCGTCTTCATCTCCACCATGCCCTCGGTGGGCTTGAGCGACAGGCCGCCGGAGTCGAAGGTGATGGCCTTGCCCACGAGCGCCAGCGGGGCGCGCTTGGCGTCCTTCGCGTTCTTCGGCGTGTAGACCAGGTGGATGAGCCGGGGCTCCTGCACGCTGCCGGCGGTGACGCCCAGGAACATGCCCATGTTCAGGCGCTCAATCTCCTTGCGCCCGCCAATCTCCGCCTGGAGGCCCGCCTCCTTCGCGGCCTGCTGCGCGGCCTGCGCCAGCCGCACCGGCGTCACGACGTTGGGGGGCTCGTTGACCAGGTCGCGCGCCCAGTTGACGGCCTCCGCCAGCTTCAGGCCCAGCGAGAGCGCGTCATCGAGCGCGCGCGACTTCTCCGTGCCCTGGGGCAGGGTGAGCGTGGCGCGGGTGAGCTTGGGCGCGCCCTTCTCCTCGCGCGCGGCGGACTTGTACTTGTCGAAGCGGTAGACGCCCAGCTCCAGGCCCTCCACCACCGCGCGCACGGCGCCCTCCGCGTCGTCCGTGGCGGGCACGCGGAAGCCGATGGCGGGGGTCTTCAGCCGCTGCGCCGTCTTGGCCGCGCGGCCCGCGGCGAGCCGCAGCACCTCCGGCTGGAAGCGCGCGCGGTTGCCCAGGCCCAGGAGCAGGACGCGGTCGGAGCCCAGGCGTCCCAGGGTGTGCATCAGGAAGGATTGATCCACCTTCCCCTTGAAGCCTTCCTGGGCGGCGGTGGCGCGCAGCTTGCCGTCCAGGGCGGAGTCGGCGGTGGCCAGCGGCGCGGGGGCGGCATCGCCCAGCTCGCCCTCGAAGAGGGGGATGACGAGCAGCTCACCGCTCACCGGCGCGGCGTCACCGGAGACGAGACTGAATTGCATGGCGACTTGGACTCCTGGACTGGATGGGAAGAAGAGGTGATCCGAAGGGCGCGACTGTAGACGCGCGCCGTGTTGCTCGCAAAGCGCTGGTTGCCACTCCGGCATTGCATTGCCCCGGCGCGCTGGATAGCTCTGGGTTCCCCATGCCCACCCTGTTGCTCCATCTGACGGCCATCGAACGGTTGGCGGCCCATCCCGAAGGGCTCCCCGCGGACTGGGTGCGGGCGCTGTCGGAAGACCTGCCGTACGCGCGCTTCGGGGCGGCGCTGCCGGACCTGCCGCTCTGCGCGGGCGTTCGTGGGGGCCTGTCCCTGCTGCTGCCGGAGGCGGGCTGGCCCCCCTTCGCGCGGCTGTACCACGAGCGCGCCCCGGTGGGCCTGGGGCTCAAGATGGCGGAGCTCGTCGCCACCGGCGCCCTCGTGGGCACCGAGGCGGGGCTGGCCATCCTCGCTGGCTACTTCACCCACCTGAGCCTGGACCGGCGCCTCCATCCGCTGGTGGACGCGCTGGTGCTGCGCCACCGCCGCAAGGGCGAGCGGGCCTGGGATGCGCGCCGGCAGATGGAGTGGGCACAGACGCTGTTCTTCCTGCGCGAACAGGACGGCACGGACGGCGTGGGCAGGTCGCGCCTGCGGGAGAAGTTCCAGGTGGTGAAGAGCGAGGGCATCCCGCTGCGCGGCATCGGCCGGGGCATCTACGAGCTGGTGCGGCTGGCGTCCCAGGAGCGCATGGGCCAGGCGCCCACCAAGGCGGAGCTGGATGGCTGGGTGCGTGGCCTCTATGTCTCCGGCCTCTTCCTCTCCAGCCCCCTGGGGCGGGTGCGAGCGCTGCCGGCATACACGCAGCTCTCCTTCCAGGAGCTGTACCGCAACGACGTCTTCGACTTCGCGGCGGAGGTGGACGCCGCGCTGGATGTGACGCGCGGGTTGATCAAGAGGCTTCACGGATACATGGCGCGCGGCACCTACACGCCCCGCACGCGCGCGCGCTTCTTCGAGGAGTTTCCCGAGGGAACGCTGGGGGCCACTGCCGCGTAGTGAACGCTGATCCACCGCGCGCGTCGGAAGCGATGTCCGCGTGGAGGGCGTCCGGCCAATCGAGCCACCTGCCCTCACGGGGGGTGCGCTATCCGAAGCGGGGAGTGCCCCCTATCCTCGATAGGGAATGACGGTATTCCTCTTGATGGCGGCGGGTGTGATGGCGGGCGGGTTGGGCGCGCTGCTGGGCATTGGTGGCGGCATCGTGCTGGTGCCCCTGCTGGCGCTGGGGTTCGACATCCCCCTGGAGCAGGCCGTCCCCGCGAGCCTGATGTGCGTGGTGGCCAACTCCTGCGCCGCCGCCGCCAGCTACGTGGAGAACAAACTGAGCGACCTGCGGCTGGGGCTCACGCTGGAGCTCGCCACGGTGATGGGCGCCATCGTCGGCGGGCTCGTCGCGGCCTTCGTCGCGGAGGCGATGGTGGCGGTGGTGTTCGGCCTCTTCACGCTCTTCGTGTCGCTGCAGATGCTGCTGCTGCGCACGCCGGTGCAGGAGCCGGTGTCGACGACGGAGTACGTGCCCGTCAACTACCCGCTGGGCATCTCCGGTTCGTTCGTCGCGGGGGGCCTGTCGGCGCTCCTGGGCGTGGGCGGTGGCCCGCTGAAGGTGCCGCTCATGAGCTACGGCATGCGCGTGCCCTTCAAGGTGGCCAGCGCCACCAGCAACCTGATGGTGGGCGTCACCGGCGCCGCGAGCGTGGCGGCTTACGCGTGGCGCGGCCACCTGAACCTGGGGCTCGTGGCGCCCCTGGTGGTGGGGGTGCTGGCCGGCGCGTCGGTGGGCAGCCGGTTCATGCCGAAGGTTCCCACCGCGGTCTTGAAGAAGCTCTTCGCAGCGGTACTGCTTCTGGTGGCCGGCCAGATGCTTTGGAAGGGTGGGGAGGGGTTGTGGCCGAGCCTATGGAAATGAATGAAGTCGGTCCCTTGATGCACGGTGTGCACCCGTCGGTGAGGGGGGCGGAGGCAGGGCCTCCGGCGCGCAACGCACAGGCCGTGGCCCTGCCCGTGCCGGAGCCGTTCCCGGAAGCGCTTCCGGAAGCACTCCCCGAAGCACTCGACTCGCTCCACGACGAGCCCGTCACCGAGCCGGATGCCCGGCCCCACGCGCGGCGCTGGGCCGCGCGTGCCAGCAGGGGGGAGCGGTGGATCGCGCGCATGCTGCGCACCGGCGCGGTGATGAGCGGAGGGATGTTCGTGGCGTCGCTCGCGCTGGAGCTGCTGCCGCGCGACGAGTCCGTGCACGTGGCCATCGACCTCTTGCGCAAGGGCGCGGCGTCCATGCTGCTGGTGACGCCGGTGGCGCGGCTGGCGATGGCGGGGACGCTGCTGGGCCTGCGCGGGGAGTGGCGCTACACCGCCATCGCCGCGGGGGTGCTGGGCCTGCTGGCGCTCGCGGTGGGCGCCGGCTTCCAGGCCTGAGCCCCAAGCTCGGAAGCCCCAGAGGTTCCGAGGCTCCAAGGCTCGGAATCGCAGGGGCCGCGCGGGGTGGCTACACGCCGCGCGCGGTGAAGTGCGCGAGCACGTTCTTCACCTTGGCCACGTCGTCGTGGAGCCCCTGGTCCTCGTACAGCGGCAGCACTGCCTCGAACTGCGCGCGGGCCGCGGGGAAGTCCTGGAGGTAGTAGCAGGACAGCCCCAGGTCCCAGCGGGCGCGGGCCTCGTAGACGTGGTCGTGCAGGCCCTCGTACACGTCCACCGCGCGCAGCAGGTGCGGGCGCGCGTTGTCGTGGTGGCCCAGCAGGCCTTCGGATTCACCCAGCAGCAGGTGGCCCAGCGCGAGCGCCTCCGGGTCCTCGCCCTGCTCCAGCAGCGGCACGGCCTCCAGGAACCGCTTGCGCGCGGGCTCGTACTCGCCCTTGGCCATGCGCAGGTCGCCGATGTCCAGCAGCAGCCGCGCCATGCGCTCGGTGTTGCGCGTCTGGCGGAAGAGGATGAGCGCCTCCTGGTACTTCTCCTCGGCGCCGTCGACCTCGCCCATCGCGCGCAGGGACTCGCCGATGCAGGCGCGGGTGAGCGCCTCGCCGTCGCGATCTCTCGCCTCGTTGAAGAGGCCGGCGGCCAGGGCCATGTGTTCGATGGCGCCCCGGTGGTCCTCGAAGTGGGCCTTCACCACGCCCAGGCCGAAGAGGGCCTGCGCCTGGCCGGGTTTGTTGCCCGCCGTCTTGAAGAAGCGCAGCGCCTCTTCGTAGTGCTCGCGGCTGGCGGCGTGGTCCTCCAGCATCCCGTGCAGCTCCGCGAGCGTCACCAGCCCCTGGCCCACCTCGGAGGGGGCCCCGGTGATGCGCAGCGAGGCGAGCGCGTTCTGCTGCTTCTGGATGGCGTCGGCGATGTGGGCGCGTTCGGTATCGGGCGGGTGCATGGTCAGCTCTCGCTACCCTTGCGGCGCCGGGCGCCCCTGTCCAGCGAATCGTGCTTCTCGCTGCCGTCAGTGCCGTTGCCGTCCGGCTCGTGGTTTCCGTTGCGCTCGCCCTTCTCCTTCTCGTGGACGAGCAGCGGGGAGAAGAAGCAGTCCTTCTTCGTGTACTCGTCGAAGGCGAAGGCGAAGCGGTAGCTGGCCGCCGCGCGCTGGTTGCAGTCCGTGCGCTCGCAGAAGCGGCAGGAGATGCCGCTGGGGATGGCGTCCTTGCGCAGGTCGTTGGTGGGCAGGCCGTACGCCAGGTACTTCGCGTTCTCCGCGTGCGTGCCCAGGCCGATGGAGTACGCGGTGCCCTTCACGATGGAGCCTTCAATCGGCTGCAGCTGCACCTTGGCGAAGCAGAAGTACGTCGTGCCGTCCGGCATGATGGAGTACTGCCGGGTGATCTGCGACGGGTTGAGGAACGCCAGGTGCACCGCCCACTTCGCGCAGGAGCCGCCGCCCGAAGCGAAGCGGATGCCGGTGCCGCTGTAGCGCTTGGAGATGTTGCCGGCGATGTCCGCGCGCAGGAAGTGGAAGGGCAGGCCCTGGCGCTTGGGGTCGGACAGGTTGCAGATGCGGTGGGCCACCGTCTCGTAGGTGGTGCCGAAGACGTTGGAGAGCAGCTCCACGTCGTAGCGCGTGCGCTGCACCTCCTTGAAGAACTCGCCGTAGGGCAGCATCAGCGCGCCGGCGAAGTAGTTCGCGAGGTTGACCTTGATGAGCCGCTCGGTCTCCCCGTGCCGCATGCGCCCGGCGCCCAGGATGCGCTCCACCAGCTTCTCGCGGTCCATCACCATCAGGCCGATGGAGGCGGCGATCTGGAACTTCAGGGGCTGCTCGGTGAGGTCCGGCGACAGCGTGAGCGTGCGCGCGTCCAGGTCCAGCCGGCGCACCACGGACGAGCCGCTGTTGGCGCGCTCGATCCGCACCTTGTAGTCGAAGCGCTCCTCCAGCATGCGGGTGAGCTGGCTGCTGGTGATCTGCTGCTCCAGGCGGAAGTCGCGGCGCAGCCCCTCCGCCTGCTCCTCCAGCTCCGGGAAGTAGTTGCGGTGCTTCTCCAGGAAGTCGCTGACCTCGTCGAAGGGCGAGTAGTCGAACCGCACGCCCGGCGTGTTGCCCAGGCCGTTGCCGGAGGGCGACCCCTGCGTGCGCGTGCGCTCTTCCACGTTGAGCTGCGCGAGCACGTTCTCCAGCTGCGTGCGCGTGTTCTTGTAGAGGTTGAAGAGCGCCGCGACGGTGCCGGCGAGCTTCGGCTCCGCGGACAGCGACTGGAGCGACTCGGAGTCGATGTCCAGGCTCTTGAGCAGCGGTTCGTCCAGCAGCTTCGCCAGGGCCTCGTCCACGCGGCCCTCGCCCAGCGTGGACATGAACTGTTCGGGGTCCTGCTCCAGGTAGCGCAGCGCCTTCCACAGGAGCGGGAAGGGCATCACCCGCTTGCCCTTCTCGATGAGGTTCAGGTACGCGGGCGAGACGCCCAGGTCCTTGGCCGCGTCCGCCTGCTTGATGTTGCGCTGCAACCGCAGGCCTCGAAGCTTCAGCCCCACGTTCGCGTTCAGAGCGTTGTCGTTGTTCATGGCTCCAGCCACCGGTGGGCCGCGTCAGACGACGTGTCCGACACCGGGTCTCTGGATCCACTCTGCAAATCGATTTACCGATTTGCAATCAACGTTTTGGATCCACTGGAGCGCTGTCCCTCAGGCAACGCGCAGAGGGTTGACTGCCTCCCTCCTGGGCCAGGAAGGACGTAATCCCATGTAATCATGGGGCTTTCAGCTGCGCCGGGTGTGCGGAGGGCCCGCCCTTGGCGCAGTTTGTCAACCGTTTACCAACGCGGCGCGGCAGAACTGGGGAAAAGTCAGTAAACCAGCACGCGGATATTTACAAAGTATTACGGGCGTCCCTACGGGCCGTCCGGCGCTCGGCGGAAGACGAGGGCCACGTTGGTGCCGCCGAAGCCGAAGGAGTTGCTCATGACGGCGTCCAGGCGCTTCTCGCGGGCGACGTTGGGGATGCAGTCGAGCGGGATGCGCGGGTCCTGGTTTTCCAGGTTGATGGTGGGGGGAAGCACGCCCCGGGTGAGGGCCAGGATGCTGATGACGGCCTCGGCGGCGCCGGCCGCGCCGTTCATGTGGCCCGTCATGGACTTGGTGGAGGAGACGGCGAGCCGGGAGGCCGCATCACCGAACACGCGGGCGATGCCCTGCATCTCCAGCAGGTCGCCGATGTCCGTCGAGGTGCCGTGCGCGTTGAGGTAGCCGATGGCGGACGGCTCCAGGCGCGCGTCCTTGAGGGCGGCCCGCATGGCGCGCTGGGCGCCCTCGTGCTCCGGGGCGGGGGCGGTGACGTGGTGGGCGTCGGAGCTGGCGCCATAGCCCACCACCTCCGCGAGGATGCGGGCGCCCCGGGCGCGGGCGAACTCGTACTCCTCCAGGATGACGATGCCGGCGCCCTCCGCGAGCACGAAGCCGTCGCGGTCCCGGTCGAACGGGCGGCTCGCGGCCTGGGGGGCGTCGTTGCGCGTGGACAGGGCCTTCATCGCGGCGAAGCCGCCCACGCCCAGCAGGGAGATGGGGGCCTCGGCGCCGCCCGCGACGGCCGCGTCGAACTCACCGCGCTGGATGCCGCGCAGCGCTTCACCGATGGCGTGCGCGCTGGTGGAGCACGCGGAGTTGGTGGACCAGGACGGGCCCTTGATGCCGTGGCGCATGGAGACGTAGCCGGGCGCCATGTTGATGATCATCTGGAGGATGAAGAAGGGGCTGATGCGGTCGGGCCCCTTCTCCAGCGCCTTCTTGTACGTCTCCTCCAGGCTGCTGATGCCGCCAATGCCGGAGCCGATGATGGTCGCCACGCGCTCCGCGTTCTCGGGGGTGATGACGAGCCCCGCGTCGGCGAGGGCCATGTCCGCCGCCGCCACCGCGAACTGCGCGAAGCGGTCCATGCGCCGCACCTCGCGCCGTTCGATGAAGTCCTCCGGTTGGAAGTCCTTCACCTCCCCGGCGAAGCGGCAGTCGAGCTGGCTGGCGTCGAACAGCGTGATGGGCCCCACGCCGCTCCTGCCGTGGATCAACGCGTCCCAGCTCTTCTCCACGCCGGTGCCACACGGGCTGATGAGCCCCATTCCCGTCACCACGACGCGCCGCTGCTCCATGGAATGCTCCTTGACCCGGATGTTCGGACGGGATGGTATTACGGTCATCCTTCCATGAGTTCAAGAAGGGTCATTCAAACCGTGAAGGAGCCCTGATGAGCGACCAGGCAGCGAACCCGCGCACGCGAACGGTGTCGTGGAAGGATCCCCGGGAGGGCGCTTCGGCGGCGAAGAAGCTGTCCGGAATGGAGTACCTGCGCGCCATCCAGCGGGGCGAGCTGCCGGGGCCTCCCATCGCGGAGCTGATGGGCTTCACGCTCGTGGAGCTGGAGGAGGGCAAGGTGGTGTTCGGCGTGCAGCCAGGCGAATACCACTACAATCCCATTGGCATGGTGCACGGCGGGCTCGCGGCCACGCTGATGGACTCGGCGATGGGGTGCGCCATCCACACGATGCTGCCGGTGGGCGTGGGCTACACGACGCTGGAGCTGCACGTGAACTACGTGCGGGGCATCGCGCATGACTCGGGGCCGCTGCAGTGCAGGGGGGAGATCATCCACATCGGGGGCCGGGTGGCCACGGCGCAGGGGCGGCTGACGGACGAGAAGGGACACCTC
>NZ_RAWB01000040.1 GCF_003612055.1 Corallococcus llansteffanensis | reverse complement strand
GGGCTTGAGCATGGGGGGCAGCGGGATGTCCTCCCAGGCGGCGAGTCCCAGGGCGGCGAGGGCGCCAGGCACGAGCACGTGGCGAAGCGCGGGCGGGACGGTGAAGCGCCAGGAGGCGGTGGGGCGGGTCCGGGTGCGCGACTTCGGGTTCATGGCGATGCCCTCGGGGCGGCTCTGGCTGAGAGCGGCGGCCCGGACAGGGCTATTGCGACGGGTGTGCCAACCGCGTTCCCCCCGGGGAGGGGGCTCCGGTGTGTCCCCCCAGCCACAGCGGCGGGGAAAAGCGTGGCAGGGGGCGTGGGCCGCGTGCGACGGTCGCCCGCGATGCGAATCGCGACCTGGAACGTGAACTCGGTGAGGGCCCGGCAGCAGCGGCTGGTCAATTGGCTGAAGAGCGCCCAGCCAGACGTGCTCTGCCTGCAGGAACTCAAGTGCACCGATGCGGACTTCCCCTTCGAGGCGGTGAAGGAGGCGGGCTACTTCGCCGCCGTGCACGGGCAGAAGACGTACAACGGCGTGGCCATCCTGGCGAAGCAGGAGCCCACGGACGTGGTGCGCGGCCTGTCGGACGGCGTGGATGACACGCACGCGCGCTTCATCGCGGCGACGGTGGGCGGCGTCCGGGTGGTAAGCGCCTACGCGCCCAACGGGCAGCAGGTGGACTCGGACGCGTATGTGTACAAGCTGGAGTGGTTCCGCCGGCTGCGCCGGTACCTGGACTCGCGCCACAAGCCGGACGAGCCGCTGGTGATGGGCGGGGACTGGAACATCGCGCCGGAGCCCATCGACGTGTACGACCCGGCGCAGTGGGAAGGCCAGACGCTGTTCACGCTGCGCGAGCGGGACGTGTTGCAGCAGGTGTGCGTCTGGGGGCTGACGGACGCGTTCCGCCACCTGCACCCGACGGAGCAGAAGTTCTCCTGGTGGGACTACCGGATGCTGGCGTTCCCGAAGAACCGGGGCGTGCGGATCGACCACCTGTTCCTCACGGCGCCGCTGGTGCCGAGGCTCACGGCGTGTGACGTGGACCGCGAGGAGCGCAAGGGCCAGCAGCCGTCGGACCACGCGCCGGTGTGGCTGGAGTTGCGGGACTGAGTAGAGTCGGGGGCATGTCTGTCCTCCGACTCGATTGCACGAAGTGCGACCGGACGTATGCGCCGGGCGCGGTGTGGAACCTGTGCACGGCGTGTCAGGCGCCGCTGTTCGCTCGCTATGACCTGGAGCGCGCGGCGCGCACGCTGCGCAAGGAAGCGCTGCCCACGCGCGAGCGCTCCATGTGGCGCTACCACGAGGTGCTGCCGTTGGAAGACCCGGCGCACCGGCTGAGCCTGGGCGAGGGCTTCACGCCGCTGTTGCCCGCGCCGAGGCTGGGCGAGTGGCTGGGCCTGAAGCGCGTGCTCGTGAAGGACGAGAGCGGCAACCCGACGGGGTCCTTCAAGGCGCGCGGCCTGTCCGCCGCCGTGTCGATGGCGAAGGCGCTGGGAGCGAAGGCGGTGTGCCTGCCGTCCGCGGGGAACGCGGGCAGCGCGCTGGCGGCGTACGCGGCGCGGGGCGGGATGGAGGCGCACGTCTTCGTGCCGAAGGACATCGCGTCGCTGTTCCTGATGGAGACGCGGGCGTACGGCGCGCACGTGGAGACGGTGGAGGGGCTCATCTCCGACGCCGGGCGCGTGTGCGCGGGGCTCGCGAAGGAGCATGGCTGGTACGAGTGCGCGACGCTGAAGGAGCCCTACCGGGTCGAGGGCAAGAAGACGATGGGCTACGAGCTGGCGGAGCAGCTCGGGTGGACGCTGCCGGACGTCATCCTGTACCCGACGGGCGGGGGGACGGGGCTCATCGGGATGTGGAAGGCCTTCGAGGAGATGGAGGCGCTGGGGCTCATCGGCGCGAAGCGGCCGCGGATGGTGGCGGTGCAGGCGGAGGGGTGCGCGCCCATCGTGAAGGCACACGCGGAAGGGCGGCCGGACGCGCCGATGTGGCAGGGGGCGACGACGCACGCGCACGGCCTGCGGGTGCCCAAGGCGCTGGGTGACTTCCTCATCCTGCGCGCGGTGAAGGACAGCCACGGCACTGCGGTGTCGGTGACGGAGGAGGAGATCGTCCAGGGCACCAAGGACATCGCCTCCGCCGAGGGGCTCTTCGTGGCGCCCGAGGGCGGCGCCTGCGTCGCGGCGCTCAAGAAGCTGCACGCCGCGGGCGACGTGACTCCGGATGAATCCGTGGTCGTGTTCAATACGGGCACGGGGTTCAAGTACGTGGAGAACATGGCGCCGCTGTGGTGAGCCGCAGCAGACCCGGGGGCACGTGATCAGACAGCCCGCTTGTGGCGCCATCCTCGGACGTTAGGATGAAAGACATGCACTTCATCCAGGTTGAGTTTGATGACAGGCGGGCTGCCGAGGATTTCAGGGTGTCGTTGTTGGAGAGAAAGCTCGCGCGGTCGGTGAACTACCAGGTCGTGATGAAGAGCTTCGTTTCGGTAGGTGCAGTGGAGCAGTCCGAGATCGTCGTGCTGACCTTCAAGACGGACCAGTTGAACGAGGTCCAGGAGCACCTCAAGGTGCCGACGTTCAAGAGCGGGTCGGCGGTGTACTGGGAAGTGAAGGAGTTTTGATGGAACGCCCTCCACGTCCGCCCGGCATGCCGGAAGAGCCTGAACCGGCCCGCCCCGTCGGTTCGGCCCACCTGCGGCCGGACGGCACGCTAGAACTCCGGATGCGGGCCGAGGGCCCGGGCGCCGTCGTCGGAGAGGCGCTGTTCATCCTGAAGCCCGGGGATGCCCGCTACGCATCCGTGCTCGAACATCTGGGCCCGATTTCACCGGGTGGCTACGCGCCGGTGCTGCCGTTCCCGCCGGGTGCGTTCTGATGAGATGCCCGCGCGCGGGTGTCCTCGCGCTGCTCCTGCTGCTGACGACGCTCGTGGGGGGCTGCACGTCGGCTTCTCTGCCTGCGCTTGACCCCTGGAGCGAGGCGAAGCACTCCGCAGAGGGTGCTTGTGCCGAGGAGGACAGGTGCGTCACCCTTGTCTGTGCTGACGACCTCTGTGGCCTCTACCGCTGTGAGGACACGGGCGCGCTGCTGGCACGGGGCGGCGGTGTCCGGCCTCCGGTCGCGGCATCGGCTCCGAGTTCTGGACCCCGGCGAAACTGGGGGAGTGCCCAGCCCCTGCCGGGGGACCGCGAAGCCATCTTCGTCATCCGCTGGTACAACCATCCGCCAGCGCCCGCACCCACGGATGGCAGGAAGCCCTCAGGTTCGGGCTGGGTCCGTCACCATCTCTATCCCCAGGACCCACGACTCTCGGCGTTTTTCAAGCTGCGGGCGAATATCAACGTGCATGACTTCACGATGGTGATTCCGCGCGCTGAGCACGTGAGATTGCATGGGGCGGGAGGACGAGGTGGTCCCTGGAATCAGGCGTGGCGCGATTTCGCCCTCAAGCACCCGAACGCGACCCCAAAGCAGATTCAGGAACAGTTGACCCGGATGATCATTGAATTCGACATCATGGGACCCATCCTTCCCTACCATTACCTTCGCTGAGACCCAGGAGGCGATGTGAAGTATTTCCTGCTTGGTCCTGCGGAAGGACCGCGCTTTACCGGCTTCGTGGATGCCGCGCACCGATGGGGGCTTCCTGGTGGACTTTGCCCCGTGTGTGATTCCAGCCCTGGGGGCCTCGGCGAGGCCTATCCGTCCGTTGATCTCTCCGGCTGGTCTCTCCGCCATGAACTCACGGAAGCGAGGCAGGTGCCTCTCGCGGAGTATGAGCGGTTGCGCGACTTGGTGAGGCCACATGCGCCTCCCGGCGCACTGTTGCTGCCGGGCGCCGAGTTCGGTCGACTCGTTGGAAAGGCTTTTGGTTGGTGGGGTGCGTTGCATCTACCAGATCCGTGGACACTGGTGATGCAACGTGCCGCATTGGAACAATTGCGCGGAGAAGGAGGCTTCAAGCTCAGCGCAAGCGAAATGGATCTGCATTTCCAGGAGATACATGTTCCGGATCTGCTGGAGATCGAACTCCATCCACGGGGCCGCCTTCACGACAGCTGTTTCCCGGGTGGCCGTGAGCGCCCCTGTGAGCGCTGTGGACGTCAGGGCGACGGCCTTCCTGACGCACCCATCCTGGACGGAAGCACACTAGCGACAGGACAGGACCTGTTCCGGTTGGCGGACTTCACGACCGTCATCATTGCCACGGAGAGGTTCGCGAAAGCCGTCGCGCGTCTCGGACTGGAAGGGGTCGTGTTCAAGGAAGTGCCCGTGGTCGCTTCCTGAATCCGTCGTTCGCCATGGTTGCTACTGCTGGAGTTTATCCAGCCAGAACCAACGCCCGTTCGACTGGAGCGCTCCTTCCAGGAACTCGGAGAATGAACCCGCGATTCGCGGACAGGCCTCTGGGGAAGGAAACCCTTCGCGGTATCCGTCGCGAAGGATGTAGCGGTCGGACTCCTGATGACTCACGTCGATGAGCACGAAGTTGGTGTCGTAGAGGTTGCAGAGGATGAACCATGAGGCAGGTCCCCATTCATCCGTGTCCGCCATCCCCAGGACCGTCCGCGCACGCACGACCTCCGCCAGCGAGCACAGGTGGAAGGGCGTGTTCGGAGTCTTGAACAGCGCTGCCCCATCGCAGTGCAGGTAGAAGGCACGCAGGTCTGCATCAAGTCGCCAGCCCACTCGATGCTCGAAGTCCTCCAGTTGCGCGGGCGTCGCGGGCGGATTGGGAAAGTGGCTTCGGGAGATTTCCGCAAGCAGGGTCTGGATTGCCAAGGGCCTACTCCCCATAGGGCTACTCGATGCCGACCGTGGTCCACGGTGGGTTGTTCGCGTAGCACTGATTGTAGAGGCCGTTGAGCTTGCCGTGGATGTCCGAAGGCATGGGGATGAGGTTCTCCCAGTCCGTCGGGTTGCCGCCGTGGTGCAGGTCGCGAAGGTGGTGGGCGGGCCAGTTGTTCCCCTGCGCATCCGTCGGCCACTGTCCGAAGCGCCGGGACCACTGCTCTCGAAACCCGTCCCGGAAGTTCTCCCACCGCTGGCGCTGTGCGGCTGTCTGCGCAGTGGACGGCGTGCTGTAATTGCAACAGCAGTGCGTCATTCCGAAGCGGCTCCCCCGTTTGGAGCGTCGTCCCTTCGAAGTCCAGCTTCACGTCCGCGAGCCACATGCCGAGCACAGCAGGGCGAGCAGGGCGACAGCGAACAGCCCAGGTGGCTGTTGACCTCGTAGACCTCTGGGCGATGGGTTCACACCGCCCACGTTACCGGGGGACGCTGCGATTCCGTCAGCACGAACGTCCGTCCGCAGACGGTCACGGCTCGACCACCAGCCGTGCCCAGTCCGCCGCCACCTTCAACTCCAGCACCCCATCCTCGAACCGGTGCTCACGCGCCCCCGTCACCTGTCGCACGGACGCCAGGCCATACACGCGCACCGTCTCCTCCGCCCGTGCCCGCGCCAACGCCCCGGTCTCGCTCCGCTCCAATCGCAGCACACCGTCCTTCAGTCCCCCGCGCAGCACCGTGAGCCGCGACGCCCCATACCCGTCCCCCGCGTCCTCGTAGAGCCGCCCGCGAACCTCCGGCGCCGCGTGCACGTGCCACTCCAGGTGCTTCCAGTTCGCGTCCGTGGTGTGCATCGCGGGCCGTGTCAGCGCCACCGCACCACCTGCCCGCAGCCACACCGGCACCGTGTCCAGGGGCCCGTCCGCGATGACGTACTGTCCTCCCTCGCGCACCTGTCCCGTGCCCTCCAGCCCCGGCCACTCCAGCCAGGCACCCGCCGGCAGCCAGGCCAGGCGCTTCGTCTGTCCTGGCCGCACCACCGGCGCCACCAGGAGGTCCCGCCCGAACAGGAATTGATCGAACGCGCCCACCGCCTCCGCGTCCCCGGGCGCTTCCATCAACAGCGGCCTCATGGGCGCGAGCCCCGTCTCCGACGCCTCGTGCAGCAGCGTGTACAGCGTGGGCAACAGCCGGTACCGCCGCTCCAGCGCCTCGCGCGCCAGCGTCAGGTACGGCTCCCCGTAACGCCAGGGCTCCTGCGGAGGCGTGCCCTTGCCCGCGTGGTTTCGCATCAGCGGATAGAACGTGCCGGCCTGCATCCAGCGCACCAGCAGCTCCCCGTTCGCCCGCCCGGTGAAGCCAGGGATGTCCACCCCCGTGAAGGCCACCGCCGCGAGGCCCAGCCCCATCAGCATCGTCAGCGATGTCTCCAATTGCGCCCAGTGGCTGGAGTTGTCCCCCGTCCACACCGCCGCGTAGCGCTGGATGCCCGCGGACCCCGCCCGCGTCAGCAGGAACGGTCTTGCCTCCGGACGCAGCTCGCGCAGGGCTTCGAAGGCCCCCTTCGCCATGCCCAGCGCGTAGACGTTGTGCACCTCCAGGTGCCGCTTGTCTCCGTGGCGCGCGTCATAGGGCAGCGTCGGCCCCTCCACCTTGCCCACGCCCTCGGAGCGCTGGCTCGTCAGCGTGAGGATTCCCAGGTCCGGCTGCACCGCGAAGCACGACGGCTCGTTCATGTCGTTCCAGAACCCCGCGATGCCCAGCTCCACGAAGTCGCGGTGCAGGGCGCCCCACCAGCGCTGCACCTCCGGCCGCGTCAGGTCCGGGAACACCGCGGGCCTCGGCCACACCTCGCCCACCAGCACGCCGCCCCGGTCGTAGCGCACCAGGTAGTCGCGTGATTTGGCCTCCTCGTAGAGCGCCCAGCCCTCCTCCTGCTTCAGCGCCGGATCCACGATGGGCACCAGCCGCACGCCCTGGGCCGCGGCCTCCCGCACGAGCCCCGCAGGATCCGGGTAGCGCGCACCGTCCCACGACCAGACCTTGTAGCCATCCATGTAGTCGATATCGAGGTACACGCAGTCCAGCGGCAGCCCCCGCTGCCGGTACCCCTGGATGACGCCGCGCACGTCGTTCGCGTTCTCGTAGCCCCAGCGGCTCTGCTGCGCGCCCAGGCTCCACAGCGGGGGCAGGGGAGGGCACCCCGTCAGCGCCGCGTACCGCCGCACCACGTCCGCCGGCCCCGGCCCGGTGAACAGGTAGCAGTCCAGCTCCGGCCCCCACGACTCCCACGCGACGAGCGTCCCGTCGGCGCGTGCCACATCCACCTCCGAGCGCCAGGACTCGTCCAGGAAGAACCCCCACGCCACGCCCTCGCGCAGGCCCACGAAGAACGGGATGGACTGGTAGAGCGGATCCGTGTCCGGGTGGTGCGGCATCACGTCCGTGTTCCAGAACGTGAAGTGCATCCCCCGCTTGTCCAGCGGGCCCACCTTCTCGCCGAAGCCCAGGTAGCGCTCCCCGGGCGGCGCGCGCAGCACCAGCCGCGAGCGGTGACGGCTCATCGGATACGCGGCCTCCACCTCGCCGTGCACGCCCAGGGTGCGCGCCAGCTCGCGCCCGTCCACGTCCCGGAAGCGCCACGTCCCCGACTCCACGTCCACCTCCAGGGACACCCCCTCCGCGCGCACGTGAACGCGCTCCCCGTCGCGCTTCACCTCCAGCGGGCATGCCTTGTCCTCAGTCACCGCCCAGGACTGCTTGCCGGGCAGCTCGGGGTGCAGGAAGCCCACCTCCGACGAGACGGGCGCGTGCCGCAGCCTCAGCACCCCGGGCAGGGGACTCGACACCTCCAGGACGGCGTGGCGGCCGGAGAGGCGCAACCGGGAAGGCTCGATGAGGAGGTCGTCGACGTGCATGCCTCGCAATCTAGGAAGCACGGCGGGGCCCGCACCCATCCTTCCTCACGTCCTCGTGCGATGCTGTCGCCGCCATGACGCCGCCCCCCGAGCCCCTGCCCTTTCCGGACAGCCTTTGCCACCGCTGCGCCGCGCCGCCGAAGTACGTCCAGACGCGGACCTCCACCTTCATCCTCTGTCCGCTCCTGCCCCAGAAGTACGCGCCCCAGCCGGTGCGCGCGTGCCACCTGTTCCGCCCGCTCCCGCCGGGGACCGGGCCCGGCTAGCCCCCGCAAGGAGGGCGGGCGAAGGGGCGGCGGCCCGCGCCCTGTCCGCTCACGCCCCGGGGCATCCCTACCTTTGGCGTCAAGCCAAGGAGCCCCCGATGGCCACCCGCCGCAAGCACGCCACCGCCGCCCCCGCGAAGCGGACCGCCCACAAGGGCCACGCCGCCGGTGCCCGGTACACCGACCCCGCGCTCCGCGAGCGCCTCAAGAAACGCCTCCTGAAGGGCGACAAGGGCGGCCGGCCCGGCCAGTGGAGCGCGCGCAAGGCCCAGCTCCTCGCCAGCGAGTACAAGAAGGCCGGGGGCGGCTACCAGGGCGCGCGCTCGGGCTCGCAGCGCCACCTGACGTCCTGGACGAAAGAGAACTGGCAGACCCAGGAAGGGAGCCCGCGCGCCCGGCACGGCCGCACCACCGCGCGTTATCTCCCGAAGGACGCCTGGGCCCACCTGAGCCCGGCGCAGAAGAAGGCCACGGAGCGCCGCAAGCGCACCGGCTCCCGCGCGGGCCGGCAGTTCGTGCCCAACACCCCCGCCGCGCGCCGGGCGAGGAAGCAGGCCACGAAGCGCTAGCACCCGCCGTCCAGGCGGCGCCTTCCTCCCGGAACGTGTGCGCCGCGCCCTCCGAACAGCCCGCGCGGTTGGCGTACAGTGCGGACCTCCGGGGTGTGCGCCCCACCCCGGACGGAGGACGTCATGGATTGCGACTGGCTCATCATCGGCTCGGGGTTTGGCGGCAGCGTCAGCGCGTTGCGGCTCGTCGAGAAGGGCTATCGCGTGGTGATGCTGGAGAAGGGCCGGCGCCTCCAGGGCCCGGACTTCCCCAAGTCGAACTGGGACCTGAAGCGCTGGCTGTGGATGCCGCGGCTCGGGTGGCGCGGCCTGTTCAAGATGACGTTCCTCCGCCACGTCACCGTGCTGTCCGGCGTCGGCGTGGGCGGCGGCTCGCTCGTCTACGCCAACACGCTGCCCATCCCGAAGGACGACTTCTTCGACGCCTCCTCCTGGGGCCACCTGGCGCCGTGGAAGCAGGAGCTCGCGCCGCACTACGCGACGGCGCGCCGCATGCTGGGCGCCACCGTCAACCCGCTCAACACCTTCCCGGATCAGGTGCTCAAGCAGGTGGGCGACGACCTGGGCCGCACCGACTTCCAGCCCACCACCGTGGCCGTCTACTTCGGCGAGCCCGGCGTCACCGTGAAGGATCCCTACTTCAATGGCGAGGGCCCGGAGCGCACCGGCTGCATCGCGTGCGGCGGCTGCATGCTGGGCTGCCGCCACGGCGCGAAGAACACGCTCGACAAGAACTACCTCTACTTCGCGCAGAAGCGCGGCCTCACCCTCCACGCCGACACCGAGGTGACGTGGGTGCGCCCCCTGCCCGACGGCGACGGCTACGAGGTCACCGCGAAGGAGGGCACCGGCTTCTTCCGCAAGACGCGCCGCTTCACCGCGAAGCACGTCATCTTCGCCGGCGGCGTGCTGGGCACGATGGACCTCCTGCTCAAGCTCAAGGACCGGCCGGACGGCCTGCCCAGGCTCTCCCCGCGCGTGGGCGACGGCGTCCGCACCAACTCCGAGGCCCTCATCGGCATCGTCAGCGGCAAGAGCCGGAAGGACCAGGACCTGTCCAAGGGCATCGCCATCGGGTCCATCCTCCACACCGATGCGCACTCGCACCTGGAGCCCGTGCGCTACCCGGCCGGGTCCGGCTTCTTCCGCCTGCTGATGGCGCCCCACGTCCCCGGCGCCACCGCGTGGTCGCGCATGGCGCGCCTCGTGGGCCTGCTCGCGCGGCGCCCCCTGCGCTTCCTCCAGGCGTGGTTCGTCCCGGACTTCGCGCGCCGCACGATGATCCTCCTCTACATGCGCACCATGGAGGGCCACCTGAGCATGCGGCGCGGCCGCGCGCTCACCACCGGCTTCCGCACCGGCCTCACCACCGGCCTGCAGAAGGGCGCCGCGCCCACCGTCAACATGCCGGAGGCCTTCGACCTGGCGAAGCGCGTGGCCGACAAGCTGGACGGCTTCCCCATGACGATGGTCAGCGAGACGCTCATGGGCATCCCCACCACCGCGCACATCCTGGGCGGAGCGTGCATGGGCGACTCCCCGGAGACGGGCGCTATCGACGCGCGCCACCGCCTGTATGGCCATGACGGGCTCTACGTGGTGGACGGCGCGGCCATCTCCGCCAACCCGGGCGTCAATCCCTCTCTCACCATCACCGCCCTCGCCGAACGCGCGATGACCTTCATCCCCGCCGCGCGCGAGCTGCCCCGGGGCGACACCGACGCCACGCTCGACACGCCGCGCCCCCAGCCCCTCGCCGCGCTGCCCTGACGCTGGCCTCCAATGACCTGCGGTGAGCACGGGCCTCGTACCGCGGTCCTGGTCGCCCTTTGCGCCCTGGACGCAGGGGCGGATGGACGCCCAGACTGGAGTGTGAATGGCCGGTCCGGGTGGGGGACCGCCAGTGTTCACACGCGGTCAATCCTCGTGCCCTGAAGCAGCATGGTGGCTCTCAGGAATCGCGTGTAATTCATATTTTACAGGCTCAATCGCTTCCGCCATCATCGCGGCCGGGTGAAGAGATGGCTTTGTCCGTGTCAGCCAATTCCAAGCATGCGCTGGCGTCTGTTCCCCAGAGGCTGGAAGCGCGGGCGGCGGCGCTCCTGGCGCTGCACCTGCGTGAAGCGCGCGAGCGGGTGGATGCGCTGTTCACCTGGCTGATGTTGGGGCAGTGGGCCATCGCCGTCCTGGTGGCGGCGTTCGTCTCGCCCGCCGCATGGGAGGGCCGGGCGCGGCTTCCTCACCTGGAGACCGCGGTGCTGCTGGGGGCGGCGCTGAGCCTGTTCCCGGTGATGCTCACGCTGCTCCGCCCGGGGGAGGCCGGCACGCGCCACGGGGTGGCGGTGAGCCAGCTGCTCTGGTCCGCCCTGTTCATCCACCTGACGGGCGGGCGCCTCGCGACGCACTTCCACCTCTTCGGCTCGCTGGCGGTGCTGGCCTTCTACCGCGACCCGAAGGTGCTCCTCACCGCGGTCGGGACCGTGCTGGTGGACCACGGCGTGCGGGGCGCGCTGTGGCCGGAGTCCCTCTTCGGAGTGCCCCATCCGGAGGCCTGGCGCTTCCTGGAGCATGGCTTCTGGGTGGCCGTCATCGCCGGGGTGCTGTCCGTCGTGTCCCGGGACGCCCTGCGGGAGCTGCGCGAGAAGGCCCGACGCCAGACCCTGTCGGAACACACGGGCGAGCAGGAGCTGGCGCTGCGCACGGGCCAGCTCGATGCGGCGGTGCGGGAGGTGTATGCCTTTCGCGACCACACCGCCCGGCAGGATCGGCTGGTGTCACTGGGGCAGCTCACCGCCAGCGTCAGCCACGAGCTGCGCAACCCCCTGGCGGCGGCTCGCACCGCGCACGCCTTCATCGTGCGCCGCCTGCGCAAGACGGAGGACGGCGCCCTCGATCCGCGCATCCCTCGCTTCCTGGACATCATCGACCGGGAGCTCCAGGCGTGCTCGGTCATCGTCTCCAACCTGCTGGACTACGCGAAGGGCCGCGCGCCCCGCGTCAGGCCGTGCCCGCTGCGGCCCCTGGTGGAGGAAGCCATCAGCGTGGTGCCCGTTCGCGAGGGCGTGCGCGTGAACAACCAGGTGCAGGACGGGCTGCCGGTGCCGCACCTGGACCGCGAGCAGTTCCGGCAGGTGCTGGTCAACCTCATCCAGAACGCGGTGGAGGCCATTCCTCCGGAGCGCGTGGGTGAGGTGTGCGTGCACGCCGAGGCCCGGGACGACGGAGGCTGGTGCCTGCGTGTGACGGACGATGGGCCCGGCATCCCCGCGCCGATGCTGGAGCGCATCTTCGAGCCGATGTTCACGACCAAGCTGCACGGCACCGGACTGGGGCTCGCCATCGTGAAGCGTCTGGTGCAGGGCCACGGTGCCCGCATCCAGGCGGAGAGCGACTTCGGCCGCGGCTCCCGCTTCACCGTCCTCTTCCCCGACGCCCGTTCGCCGGAGCACGCGGTGCCGGCGCATCCCTAGCGTCCGCGCCCGGTTGGCTTCAAGCTGTGCGGTGGTGGGCAGGCCCACGTGGTCATGGAGGTCGCATGCAGGCTCAGGTGAAGCCATCGAAGGATACCCGTCTGGTGGAGGCGGACTGGGTGGTCCGGCGCATGGCGGCCACGGAGGAGGACACGGCGCGGGGCATGTTCTTCCTCGGGGTGCTGGAGTCGGTGCGCGTGGGAATGGGCGAGGAGGCGGTGGCGGCCTGCCGGGCCGCCACGGAGGGGCGGAGGTTCGTGGGCTTCTTCAACTACCCGGTGTCCACCTTCCTGCAGCTGGTGCAGGTGGCGGCGCGCGTGCTGGCGCCCCGGTGGGGTGGGGGGGACGAAGCGCTGCGGCAGATGGGCATGCAGGGCACGCGCGGCTTCCTGGAGTCCGCGGTGGGCCGCACCTTCCTGCTGCTCGCCATGGGCGACACGCACAAGCTCGTCTCCAACCTGCCCTCCGGCTACCGGCTCGCGGTGAGCTACGGGGACCGGTCGGTGGAGTGGAAGGGGCCGCGGGAGGCGGTGTTCTCCATGCGGCGCGACTTCATGCCGCCGCCGTACCACGAAGGCGTGCTGCGCGAGGTGCTCACCATGGTGGGCGCGAGGAACCCGCGCATCGTGGGCCGCAAGCTGAGCCTGCTCGACACCGAGTACCACATCACCTGGGACGCGCCGGTGGACCTGACGGCCGGGAACTCGAGGGCGCGCCGCGGGGTGGTCCAGTAGGCCGCGCCGCGAGGGCGGACAGGGCCTGGCGGGAACTTGCGCGGACGGGGCGCGGGAGCACGATGGCGGCGCCCTTTCTTCCGGCGAGCGTGAGGCCCCCTTCGTGAGCAGCGAGAGTCAGGAACGGACGGAGCGCTGGCGGCGGCTCCTGTCGAACACGCGCATCGGTTCGGAGCCCCGTCCCGAGCGCGAGCAGGCCGCGACGCCGGACGCGACGCGCCGGCTCGTCGATGAGCGCACCGCGTACGACCGGGACTACGACCGCATCGTCTTCTCCAGTGAGTTCCGCTGCCTGCACGACAAGACGCAGGTGTTCCCCCTGTCGACGAGCGACTACACGCGCACGCGGCTTACCCACAGCATCGAGGCGTCGTGCGTGGGGCGCTCCCTGGGACAGCAGGCCGGGCTGGGGCTCAGGGAGCAGGGCGTGGACCTGGAGCCCGCGCGAATGGGCACCATCGTGGCGGCGGCGTGCCTGGCGCACGACATCGGCAATCCGCCTTTCGGCCACTCCGGAGAGGCCGCCATCCAGCACTGGGTGGAGCAGCGCCTGGCGCCTCCGGGGACGGGGAGCTCAAGCCCGTTCCGGACGGAGGCCGAGTGGAAGGACCTGCGCGACTTCGAGGGCAATGCGCAGGGCTTCCGCATCCTCAACCGCCTGCAGTCGCGCGAGCGCCGGGGCGGGCTGCGCTACACGGCCGCCACGCTGGGCGCGATGAGCAAGTACCCGCGCCCGTCGGTGCTCCCCGGCTCGCGCGAGCCCGCGAAGGGCATCGTGTCGGAGAAGAAGTTTGGCTATTTCCAGGACGACCGGGAGCTGGCGGAGCTGGCCTGGCGGGAGCTGGGATTGCGCGAGCGCGAGCCCGGCGTCTTCTGCCGTCACCCGCTGGCCTTCCTCGTCGAGGCGGCGGACGACATCTGCTACGCCGTCATCGACCTGGAGGACTCGGCGAAGCTGGGCCTGCTCCCCATGCAGCAGGCGTGTGAGCTGCTGGAGTCGCTGCTCCCGGACACCCCACGCTCCCGGCCCTCGCGCCACCTGGAGACCCGCATGGCGCAGGCGCGCGCGATGGCCATCGGCGAGCTCATCCCCGCGTGTGTCTCCGCCTTCCTGGAGCATGCGGCCGCGCTGGAGGCCGGCACGCTGGAGACGTCGCTCAAGTCGCTGCGCCCCCAGGTGAAGAAGAAGCTGGGGGCCATCACGGACCTCACCCGCCGGTACGGCTACGAGAGCGAGCGCGTCCTCCAGATTGAAAGCGCGGGCTTCAAGACGCTGGGCGGGCTGCTGGAGATGTTCGCCTGCGCGGTGGTGGCGGAGGCGCCCAACCGCGAGGAGAAGAAGCTGCGGCAGTTGATGCCGCTGGAGTGCTTCCAGCGCCCGGAGTTCGCGGCCGCGGACGAGGAGGCGCCGCCCGAGCGCGACGAGGCCATCCGCCGCCTCAGCCCCTACCAGCGCCTGCTGTGCGTGACGGACTACATCTCCGGCCTGTCGGACAGCCGCGCGGTGGAGCTCTTCCAGCGCCTGTCCGGCATCAAGCTGCCCACCTAGTTCCGGCCGGCCTGTCGGTTCCCCACCGACCAGCCACCCGGAACGTGCGAGCCCGGCCTCCGGGCGCTAGGCTTTCCCCCATGTGTGGCCGAGTCACCGTCCGGACCTCTCCCGCGCAGCTCGTCGCCGAGCTGGAGCTCGCGGGCGCGCGCGCGACGCTGGAGCGCGAGCGCTTCAACCTGTGTCCCACGCAGCTCCTGCCCGTGGTGCCCAACGACGGCGAGCGGCTGCTGGACGTGTTCCGCTGGGGGCTCATCCCCTCGTGGGCGAAGGACGCGTCCATTGGCAACAAGCTCATCAACGCGCGCGGCGAGACGGTGGCGGAGAAGCCCAGCTTCCGCTCGGCGCTGAAGCGGCGCCGGTGCCTCGTGGTGGTGGACGGCTGGTACGAGTGGAAGCAGTCCACGAAGCCCAAGACGCCCTACCTGTTCCACCACCGCGACGGGAAGCCGCTCGCGCTGGCGGGGCTCTGGGAGGAGTGGACGGCGCCGGACACCGGTGAGGTGCTTCGCACCTGCACCATCATCACCACAGGCCCCAACGCGCTGATGGCGCCCATCCACGACCGGATGCCCGTCATCCTGTCACCGGAGGCCCAGGCCGTGTGGCTGCGCCCGGAGCCGCAGGAGGCCGCCGTGCTGCTGCCGCTGCTCGTCCCAGCGTCGGACGCGGCGCTGGCGCACTACGAAGTGGCCCGGGTGGTGAACTCGCCCGCCAACGACGGGCCGGAGTGCGTGGCCCGCCTGGCGGCCTGAAGCGCTACGCCCTGCGGCGCAGGCGCGCGTCCAGGCTGAACGGGCCGCCGCCGATGATGACCGCCGCGACCATCACCGTCAGGTAGAGCAGCGCCAGCTCCATCTTCCCGAACGGATCCGCGTGGTGCTGGACCAGGGCCACCCCCATGGTGAACCCGGCGACCAGCGCCGCGGGCCGCGTGACGAGCCCCAGCGCCACGCACAGCCCGCCCAGGAACTCCGCGAGCGCCGCGCACCACGCGAAGAACGTGGGCGCGGGGAAGCCCAGCCGCTCCACCGCCCCCGCGAAGCCGGACATGTCCCCGGTCACCTTGCCCAGGCCGTGTCCGAAGGCCAGCGTCAGCCCGAACACCGCCCGCACCACCGTCCACCCCAGCGCGATTCGTTCCGCCATGATCCGTGTCCCCTGCGTCCTGTGACGTCGCGGCGCATCCTGGCACGCGCCCTGGTGGCTCGCGCCCTATTGCGGCGCCCCCGCGTAGAACTTGGGGCCTTCGTCCGTCCAGCCGCTGGCCACGAGCGAGGCCCGCTCCGCCTGCGACGTCGTGAACGTGTGCCGCGACGCGGCCGGATGCACCAGGCGATACACCGGCACCAGGCACGGCCCGGGAGCGGTGGCCGCGTGGAACCCGATGCCCTCGTCCGTCGTGTAGCCGTACGTCGTCTGGGCGCTCTGCTTCTCCGCCGCGTCGATGGTCCAGAAGTGCTCCATCACCGTCGGGTGGTAGAGCCGGTACACCGGTGACAGCCCCGCGCCCGCGGTGGTGGACGCGAGGAACGCGACGCCCAGGTTGTCGGTGTAGCCGTACGTGCTCGCCGCGCTCTCCGCCTCCGACAGCATCGTGGTGAAGAGGTGGTCACCGGATGTGGGGTTGCGGCGGTGGTGGACCGGAGCGCTCACGACGCACGCGGAGGCCACGGGCTTGTCGCGCCACTCGATGGCGCCGATGCGCGCGGACGGCTGCGCGGGGGACGTCTGCGGCCAGTACACCGCCTTGAGGACCTCCGACGGCAGCGCCTGCCCGCGGCCCCAGACGTCCGCGCTCGCCGGATCCTGGGTGAAGTCCTTCGTCGCGGCGTTGACGAAGAAGGGGTGTCGGGTGCCGCCGGTTCGCTCCACGGACTGGGGCTCGCGGCCGGGGTTGGCGGTGCGGAAGGCGGCGAGGCTCGCGTACGACACGGCGGAGGTGTTCGCCGCGCGCTGGAAGCGGATGAGCGTCGCGGGGGCGCCGGTGCTGGGGCGGTAGTAGGCCTGGTAGTCGTGGGCCTGGAGGATGGCGGGCGCGCCGTACGCCGTCGCGTTCGGGTCGTCCACGTTCAGGAGCGGCCGGGCCGACAGCGAGCCGGAGAGCAGGTTGTTCATCAGCACGACCCCTTCCGCGTTGCAGGTGTTGGCCAGCGGCCCCACCGACGAAGGCTCGCAGTGGTCGTAGTTGCCGGCCACCTGCGGGTCGCACCCGTTGGCGGTGGTGCACGCCTTGCCGCCCGGCACCGTGTCGCCGCTGAAGCACCGGTTGTCGTCCACGATGCTGACGTTGGCGGAGTAGCCGGCGCTGGACGCGTCGTTGTCCACCGCGGTGTTGTTCCACAGCTGCACGTTGCGCGAGCCGAACACCGCGATGCCCGTCTGGCTGTTGTCGTGCACGACGTTGGAGGCGATGACGCCGTGGTGGGACACCTCGTAGAAGAGCCCCTTCGCGTCGTTGTAGCGGGCCACGTTGCGGGCCAGCACGAACCAGCGGTCGCCGGGGTCCGTGGCGCCGCAGCCCTGGTCGCACCAGAAGCCGTTCGCGGCGTTGTGCTCGAACAGGTTGTTGAACACCACGCCGTCCCGGATGAACGTCACCTTCATCCCGGCCTCCACGGTGTTCGCCCACCGGCGCACGTTGTTGTACGACATGACGTTGTGGTCGACGATGAGCCGCTGCGCGTTGCTCGCCTGCGCGCCCGTCCACCCGTTGTTGACGAGCACGTTGCCTGACAGGCGGATGTCCCGCCCATGCGCCACGCCCACGCCGTTGCCCGCGTTGTTCGCCACGGTGGAGTTCTCCAGCACCGCGCCGGAGTCCGACTCGGTGTCCCGGTACAGGAGCACCGCGCCCTTGTAGTAGGTGAGCCCGTTGACCGTCCTGCTCCAGTTCACCGTGCACGTCGCGTAGTTCTGGATGTCCAGCCCGGCGAACTTCACCAGCGGCGCGTTCGTCTTCAGCGCCCAGCGCTTGAGCGCCACCTCCACCTCGGTGGGGCTGTCCGCCAGCGTCAGCACGTTCGTCGCGGCGTCATAGCGGTACTGCCCGCTGGACAGCGTCGCGCCCGGCGCCACCCGGCGCAGCGGGATGCCCGCGCGAGTCACCGCGAACGGCGTCTCCGAGCCATGGTCGCGCCCCGCCTGGCCCAGCAACACCGTGTCCGCGCAGTCCGCCTCCACCGGCGTCGGATCGAACCCGGTGAGCGTCTTCGTGTACGGCCCGGTGCCGCTGAAGCCCGTCACCGCCACGCTGCCCCGGAGCGACACGACGTCGCCCTTGTAGCGCTGCACCGTCACCCGGGGCCGGCTCACGGTGAGATCCCCCTCGCGGTAGGTGCCCGCCTTGAGCACCACCGTCCACGTCGTCGCATCCGCGGGCTTCGCGTTGACGACCTGGAGTGCCCGGCCCAGCGTCTGGTACGGCTGCGCCTCCGTGCCCGTACCGGCGGTGTCGTTGCCACCGGGCGCCACGAAGACGGCGTTGGCGGACGGTGGCTCGTAGTACGCCGTGGGCACGGGCGGCCGTGAATACACATGCGCCGCCAATCCCTGACCCACTGCCGTGTCGACAGCCTCCGGTGTTTCATCCCCCTCGGGTGGGGGCATGAAACAGGCCTGTATCACGGCAAGGAGACTCAGGAAGGGCAGGGTGCGGGTTTTAGCTGGAATTCTCGTCTTCATTGGGAGGCGGACAATACGGTGCTACCGCCTCCAGCAGTACCTCCATGTGCAGGGGCTTGAGCAGGAGTCCCACGGTGCCCGCCATCTGCTCCTTGGGGAAGCTGGCCGTGAGGACGAAGACAGGGAGTCCGCAGAGGGTCGCATCGTCGTTCAACCGCCTGAGGAAGCCGTAGCCGTCCAGCACCGGCATCATCAGGTCCAGCAGCACGATGCAGGGCTTGCGACACGAGGCGAGGGCCAGCAATCCCTCCTCCCCATTGGACGCCGTCAGGACGGAGTAGCCTTCGAGTTCCAGGTAGCGAGCCAGGACTTCCAGCTCCGGCTCGTCATCGACGATGAGAATGAGGGGGGCCGCGTTCGGGTCTGACACGACTCTCTCTTCCGTGGGGTCAGTGGAAAGCTAGGTCGCCCCACCGCCGCAGCGCCCAGGGCTGGCTTCTGACTCCAGGCAGGCGGCACGGATGACGGACGGTGTGGGAGGGGGCTGTCCGGCAGGCTGCCCCCTAACCCCCTGAACCGCCGTGTCCCCGGGGGATTGGGACGGTCCGGCGCCTGCCCACCTCCACGGTTTTCATGGATGGCGTGGAACTGGCGCCTCGACTGACCTACAGTTCTTGGACGGAGGGGGAAGGTTGCCCGAACTGCCACCCAGCGCGTATCCGGCCTTGTTCGAGCACACCCGTGACGGGGTGCTCGTGCTGGACCCGACCCTGCGGGTCGTGGCCGTGAACCGCGCCGCGGAGGCACTGCTCGGCCCCCGCGAGGTGCTGGTGGGGCTGCAGGTGGACCACGTGCTGCCGGGCTGGGTGCCCCCGCAGGCGGGAAGCGCCCCCTACGAGACCCGCTGGCAGGGGGCGGCGCTCCACTCGCTGAGCGTGCTGTCCATCCCACAGGCGGACGGTGGCCGGGTGCTGCTGCTGCGCCGCACGGACGACACCCACTCGGAGGCCGAAAACACCCTGCGCCAGCAGAAGGAGTTCTTCGAGGCGGTGGTCTGCCACAGCCCGGTGGCCATCGTGACCATCAGCCGCGCCTTCGAGGTCCTCACCTGGAACCCCGCCGCGGAGACGCTCTTCGGCTACACGCCGCAGGAGGCGCTGGGGCGCAACATCCTCAAGCTCGTGGCCAACGCGGACGGCATCCGCCCGGAGGCGGAGGAGACGTCGCGCGAGGTGCTGCGCAAGGACCGCGTGCACGTCGTCACCCGGCGCGTGCGCAAGGACGGCACGGCGGTGGACGTGGAGCTGCGCGCGCTGCCGGTGATGGTGGCCGGCCGGTCGCTGGGCTTCATCGCCATCTACCACGACATCACCGACCTCCAGCGGGCGCGCCAGGCCGCCGAGGACGCCAACCAGGCCAAGAGCCTCTTCCTGGCCACCGTGAGCCATGAAATCCGCACGCCGATGAACGCCATCATCGGCATGGCGGGGCTCTTGATGGACACGGCGCTGACGCCCGAGCAGCGCGACTTCGCGTCCACCATCCGCCAGAGCGGGGATGCGCTGCTGGAGCTGCTCAACGACATGTTGGACTTCTCCAAGATCGAAGCCGGCCGGGTCGAGCTGGAGCAGAAGCCCTTCGACCTGCGGCAGTGCGTGGAGTCCGTGTTGGATCTGCTGGCCATGCGCGCCAGCGAGAAGTCCCTGGACCTGGGCTACCACGTCACCGACGAGACGCCCGTGAACGTGGTGGGCGACTCCGCGCGGCTGCGGCAGGTGCTGCTCAACCTCGTGGGCAACGCGGTGAAGTTCACCGAGCGGGGCGGGGTGTCCATCTCCGTGGACACGCCCCGGCGGCCGCTGGCGCCCACGGGGACGTTCGAGCTGCACTTCGCGGTGCAGGACACGGGGCTCGGCATCTCCGAGTCCGCGCGCAGCGGCCTGTTCCAGCCCTTCAACCAGCTGGACGAGTCGGTGTCCCGGCGCTTCGGCGGCACGGGGCTGGGGCTCGCCATCAGCAAGCGGCTGGTGGAGGCGATGGGCGGGCGGCTGTGGATGGAGAGCGAGGGCGTGCCGGGCCGGGGCGCCACGTTCCACTTCACCTTCCAGGCGCGCGAGGCCCCGCGCAGCGCGGAGTCCCTGCGTCCGGATTCGCTGAAGCTCCAGGGCCGGCGGGTGCTGGTGGTGGACGACAACGCCATCAACCGCAAGCTGCTGGGCCGGCAGCTGTCCGCGTGGGGGATGGACATCGTGGAGGTGGGCTCCGGGGTGGAGGCGCTCACGCGCCTGGAGTCGGGGGCCCGGTTCGACCTGGCCATCCTGGACCACCGCATGCCGCTGATGGACGGCCCCACGCTGGCGGCGCACATCCGCCAGCAGCGTGACGCGCGCGAATTGCCCCTGCTGCTGCTCACCTCGTTCGACCAGCGCGACGCCCAGCCGCACGGGATGTTCACCGCGGTGCTGCCCCGGCCGGTGAAGGCCTCGCAGCTCCACGACGCGCTGATGACGTGCCTGGCGAGGGATCTCATCTCCGCGAAGCCGCCGCCCGCGCCGGCGCTCGCCACCCGCGAGCGCTCGGTGTTCAACGCGCGCCCCGGCGAACAGATGCCGCTGCGCATCCTCCTGGTGGAGGACAACCCCACCAATCAGAAGCTGGCGCTGCTGGTGTTGGATCGGCTGGGCTACCCGGCGGACACGGCCTCCAACGGCCGCGAGGGGCTGCACGCCCTGGAGCGCGCGCGCTACGACGTCGTGCTGATGGACGTGCAGATGCCGGAGATGGACGGCCTGGAGACCACGCGCCAGCTGCGCACGACGGTGCCCGCCGCCGAGCAGCCGTGGGTCATCGCCATGACGGCCAACGCCATGACGGCGGACCGGCGCGAGTGCCTGGACGCGGGCATGGACGACTTCCTCAGCAAGCCCATCCGCGTGGAGGAGCTCATCTCCGCGCTGCGCCGCGCCTGGGAGCGGCTGCCGCGCGACCCCGGGGCCCGCCCTGTCGCGCACGTCCCGGAGGTCCTCCGCGTGGGCACCCCGCGCATCCGCGGGCTGGAGCCCTCGGCGCTGGAGCGGCTGTGGCAGTCGCTGGACGGGCAGGTGGAGCGGATGCTCCCGGAGCTCATCGACACGGCGCTGGAGAGCATGCCCCGGCTGATGGACGACGCGCGCACGGCCCTGGCGCAAGGGGAGCTGGAGAACCTGGCGCGCGCCGCGCACACGCTCAAGTCCAACGCGGCCTACTTCGGGGCGTCCCGGCTGGAGTCGCTGTGCTGGGACATCGAGCAGCGCGCGGACGCCGGGGTGCCGGAGGCGCTGGGGGGGCTGGGGCCGCTCGTCGCGCAGTGCCAGGACGCGCTGGAGGAGAGCTGCCGGCTCCTGGATCAGCTCAAGGGCACCGTGGTGGCCCGGGCCGTGTGCTGAACCCCGGGTGTCTCAGGCGCGCTGGGGCGCGTTGGGGTCGGTGATGGTCAGCGGCTGACGCCGTCCGTCCGGCGCGACGAGGCTTGCGGTGAGGGAGAAGTCCGGCGCCATGCGCAGCTCCAGCGTGGTGGGCCCCGGGTGGGCCACGCGCCAGTCCGGTTCGATGCGCACGGTGCCCAGCAGCTCGCGCTCCACGGTGGTGCGATCCAACGCCTCGAAGAGGGCCACGGGCACGGGGCCGGGCCAGGGCGGCAGGTCCAGGGCCACGGAGCGGGTGCCGGGCACGGGGGTGTTGGCGGGGAGCACCTCGTGCTGGCCGCCGCCGGGCACCATGGCGCCAATGGGCATGGGCACCACGTCCGACAGGCCGGTAATGCCGCGCGCCAGGTTGCGCCCGAGGATGGCGGCGCCCACGGCCACGCCCAGCTCCGGGTGGACCTCCTTGTCCGACGACAGCTTGCGGAAGTGGGACAGGCGCTTGCGGATGGCGGGCATGCGCGTCTGGCCGCCCACCATCACCAGCTCGTCGATGGCGTCCGGCTTCAGGCCCGCCTTCTCCAGCACGTCGTCGCACGCGGCGGCGGTGCGCTCGATGAGCTGGAACACCATGGCCTCCACCTGTTCGCGGGTGAGCGTGTAGTGGAAGTCCACGAAGGCGCCGTCCTTCTGGGTGATGCACGGCACGCGCAGGGGGACGGACGTGGCGCTGCTCAGCGCCATCTTCGCGGACTCGGCGGCGAAGACGAGCCGCTGCATGACGACCTTGTTGCCGCGCAGGTCGATGCCGTGCTGGCGCCGGAAGTCCTCCACCAGCGATTCGACGATCTGCTCGTCGAAGTTGGCGCCGCCCAGGAACGCGTCGCCGCCGGTGGCCAGCACCTTCACCACGCGGTTCTGCACCGCCATCAGGGTGACGTCGAAGGTGCCGCCGCCCAGGTCGAACACCATCACCGTCTGCTCGGGGTTGCGCAGGTTGGCGTAGTAGAGCGCCGCGGCGGTGGGCTCGTTGACGATGGCGCGCACGCGCAGGCCCGCCTTCTCCGCCGCGTGGCGGATGGCCTCGCGCTGGCGGATGTTGGCGTGCGCCGGCACGGTGAGCACGCACTCCTCGAAGCGCGCGCCGGCCGTGTGGTTGGCGAGCGTGTGGATGTGCTTGAGGATGAAGTGGGCCACGTCGATGAGCGGCGTCACCTTGCCGTACACCTCCACGGCGGTGTAGCCGTCCGGGCCCTCCACCAGCTCGAAGGCGAAGCGGCCCCGGTGGCGCGCCACGTACTCGGACTGGAAGCGGCGGCCCAGGAAGCGCTTGGCCCCGAAGATGGTGTGGCGCGGATCGTCGATGATCTGCCGCCGCGCCGCGGGGCCGACGATGGCCTTGTCGCCCGCGTGGAACCACGCGATGGAGGGCAGCGTGAGGCTCTTCTCCGCGATGGGCACCACGCGCAGCTTGCCCGCCTTGTCGAAGAAGGCCGCCGCGGTGTTGGTGGTCCCGAAGTCGATGCCGAGGATGGGGGCGGCGCTCGTGCTCATGAAGTGCCCCCATCCTGGCACGTCTCAATGCGTCGCGGCACCCGTCCCGTGAGGGGGAGGGAGCGTTCAGGAGTGCTCCCCCACGTCTCCCTCCAAGCGAGGCTCAGGGCCTGGGCGGCGTGTTGTAGCCGGCGTCGCCGTAGGGCTTCAGGCGCTCCAGCCACATCCCCTCCAGCACCTTCAGCTCCTCCACGGGCGGCGTCGCACCGGGCTCCTCCAGGGGCGGGAGTTGATCCAGCACCTCCAGGGAGAAGGCCGCCTCGCCGTAGCGGTCCCAGTCCGCCTGGAGCTCCGGGACGCGGTGCATGCGCTGGGCGAACTCGAAGCGGATGCGGTTGAACATCGCGGGCAGGTTGATGCTGTGGCCCAGGAACACCTTGCCGTTGACGCGGTTGCGGATGACGTAGATGCCCATGGGCACCGCGGCTTCCTTGTAGGCGCGCTTGCGCTCCGAGCGGGCGGCGCGCGAGTCATCAGTCGGCGACATGGCGGCCTCCGTACCCGAGCGCGACGAGCTTCACTTCCAGCCGGGCCCGCGCGGCGCTGTCGCGCGGACGCACCCAATCGCGGCCCATCCGTTCCCAGTCTGGATCCGCCGTGTCGATGCCCAGCGCCTGGAGGAAGTCGGCCTCGCAGACGAAGCACTGATGACGGAAGGGGAAGAGGAAGCCGCCCTGCGCCGCGAACGATGCGGCCGCTTCGTCGTAGGTCGCGAACCAGCGGTTGAGGAAGACGCCCTGCTGCTTCTGGAAGAACCCGCCCGTGTCCAGCGCGGGCGGGGGCGCGGCGTCGCTCAAGGCCTGCTTCAACTGCGTCCAGGTGGCGTGGCCGGCCTCCCGGGCGATGACCGCGAGCCCGTGCTTGTGGCGCACGGTGTCCCGGCGCGCGAGTACCTCGCCGAGGGACAGGCCCGCGAAGAAGGGCAGGGCGCGCATGCGCTCGGCGGCGCGCGTGGCGCGGGTGGTGTCGGGCGAGTCCAGGTCCTTGAGCAGGAGCGACGCCCGGACCTTGCACTCGTGAAGCGTGACGGTGGAGGTGCTGCCGGTTCCCATGACGATTCCTTCGGTTGCGGCCCTCACCCGCGGGTGGACCGGAAGGACTTCATCGGGAGCATGTCGGCTGCGGGTGAAGCGAGGGTGACGTCGTCTTTTCGGGTGCAGGCGCCCCTCGGCACCTGCGCGCAATAGACCAGACGTCTCGAGCGCGCGTCAACGCGCCCGGAAGCACGCGGCCAGGCAGGCCCTCAGGACTCGGACTGCCCCCGGCGCAGGCCCAGGGCCTTCATCTTCTTGTAGAAGTGGCCGCGCTCCAGGTCGAGGATCCGCGCGGCCTCCGTCACGTTGTCGTGCGTGTGGGCGAGCACGTGCTGGATGATCTCCCGCTCCGCGTCCTCCACCTGCTCGCGGAACGTCTGGTCCACGCGCGGCCGCCACCCGGGCGGGCCGGACGCAGCGGGCGCGACGGCTTCCGCACCCATGGGCGTGGTCGTCCCCGTCAGCGGGGCCAGCGGCGCGTCTCCGCCCACGGTGGCCGCGGGCATCGGTGGCAGGGGCCGGCCCCGGGGCAGCAACTCCAGCGCGTCGGTGCGTGAGACCACGGGGCCCTCGCAGAGGATGGCCAGCCGCTCCACCAGGTTGCGCAGCTCGCGCACATTGCCCGGGTAGTCGTATGCGCTCATCACCGCGAGCGCGTCCGGAGACAGCATCAGCGGCCGGCGGCCGTTCTTCGCGCACGCCTCGCGCAGGAAGGTGCCGATGAGGTCCGGCAGGTCCTCGCGCCGCTCGCGCAGCGGGGGCGAGTGAATCTGCACCACGTTGATGCGGTAGTAGAGGTCCTCGCGGAAGCGCCCGGCGGCGATCTCCTTCTCCAGATTCTTGTTCGTCGCCGCGAACACGCGCACGTCCACCTTGAGCGTCTCCGTGCCGCCCACGCGCTCCAGCTCTCCCTCTTGCAGCACGCGCAGGAGCTTCGACTGCATCGCGGCCGGCATGTCGCCAATCTCGTCGAGGAAGAGCGTGCCCTCGTGCGCCAGCTCGAACTTGCCGCGCCGCACGCTCACCGCGCCGGTGAACGCGCCCTTCTCGTGGCCGAACAGCTCGCTCTCGATGAGGTCGTGCGGCACCGCCGCGCAGTTGAGCTTCACGAACGGCCCGCCCTTGCGCCGCGAGTGCTGGTGCAGCGCCCGGGCGATGAGCTCCTTGCCGGTGCCGTTCTCGCCGGTGATGAGGACCCGGCCCTCGCTGGGCGCCGCCCGCTGGATGAGGGAGAAGATGCGCTGCATGGCGGGCCCGCCGCCCACCATGTCGAAGCGGCCCAGCTGCGCGCGCAGCTCCTGCAACTCCTCCATCGCCGCCTGGTGCGTGAGCACGTTGCGCAGCGCCACCAGCAGCCGGTCGCGCGCAAGCGGCTTCTCCAGGAAGTCGCGCGCCCCCAGCTGCGTCGCCTTCACCGCCGTGTCGATGGTGCCGTGCCCCGACATCATGATGACGGGCAGCTCCGGCTTCAGCTCCGTGAGCCGCGCCAGCACCGTGAGGCCGTCCATGTCCGGCATCTTCACGTCCATCAGCACCGCATCCACCGGCCGTGCGCTCACCACGTCCAGCGCCACCTGCCCGCTGCTGGCCAGCTCCGTGCGGTAGCCGGCCAGCTGCAACGACTGGCTCAGGGTCAGGAGGATGTTTTTTTCGTCATCGACGATGAGGACGGCGGCGGGCATGGGCAAACCGGTCACACTCTCATGAAAATAATCGGGGCTTCAAGTGACTCGTTCGGGTCCGAAGGGTGGGTAACGGACAAATCTTTTGACTCGCCCGGGCGGGTGCGACTAGACGCGACGGACTTCGGCCCGCGTGTTCGTGGGTCCCCTTTTCCCGTGATTTGGTGTTCGGAGGAATGATGCGTCGGATTTCGCTTTGGGCGGGGATGGCCCTCGCCGTGGCCGTGCTGACCGGGTGCCCGCCCACCTACCCCAAGTGCAACAACGACGATAACTGCAAGGAGAAGGGCGAGGTCTGCGTCCAGGGCCAGTGCCAGGAGTGCGCCGAGGACGCGAACTGCCGCGAGGGCTTCACCTGCCAGGCGAACAAGTGCGCCCCCAAGCCCCCCGAGTGCACCACGGACACCGCGTGCGGCGCCGGTCGCATCTGCGAGGCCGGTAAGTGCGCCGAGGCCCAGTGCAAGGACGACTCCGCGTGCAACGGCGGCAAGTGCCAGGCCGGCCGCTGCCAGGCCCCCAAGGACACCTGCACCGCCGCCACGGACTGCGGTGAGGGCCAGGACTGCCAGGGCGGCCGCTGCGTGACGGCGGACGCCAGCTCGCGCTGCGACTTCGCTCCGGTGCGCTTCGGCTTCAACGAGTCCACCCTGGACTCCAGCGCGCAGTCGCGCCTGGGCGACCTGGCGGCCTGCATCAAGGCGAGCCAGGGGAAGATCACCCTGGGCGGCCACGCGGATGATCGCGGCACGGAGGAGTACAACCTCCAGCTGTCCAACCGCCGCGCCGCCGCGGTCAAGCGCTACCTGACCGACCTGGGCGTGCCGTCCAACCGTCTGACGACGGTGGGCTACGGCGAGAACCGCCCGGTGTCCAACGGGGCCACCGAGGAAGCGTGGGCGGAGAACCGCCGCGTGGAGTTCCAGCGCTAGTTCTGGGGTAGGCTCTGGCGCGAATGGCCGCCCTTGAGTCGGAAACGCGTCAGTCCTACCTCGTCTTCGCGTGTGGAAGCAGTTGGTACGCGGTGCCTGCGGAAGCCGCGGCGGAGGTCGTCACCTTCCCCGAGCTGACGCGGGTACCGGGTTCCCCGCCCCACCTGCTGGGCGTGTTCGCGCACCGGGGTGAAGTCATCCCCGTCGTGGACATGAGCCTGCTGGTGGGAGGGGTGACCGCCGGCTCCCGCCGCGCGGTGCTCGTGCGGCTGCCCCGCGGCACCCTGGCCCTCACGGCCAGCAGCGTCGCCGGGGTGTCGCCCGTGCAGGGTCCGCTGGAGCCCCTGGGCCCCACGGGCGTCCACGTCCACCTGCGAGGCCCCGGCAAGAGCGGCTCGCGCGACGTGGCCGTCATCGACCCCGAAGGCCTCTTCGACCACCTCAGCCAGGGCAGCTAGCCCCATGTCGCCCGCCCGGGTCGAGGGGACGCTCCTGTGCCACGTGGGCCACCACCGCCTCGCCTTCGCGGCGAGCGAGGTGGCCTCCATCGGCGCGCCGGACGCCACCTGCGTGTCCGCCCGAGGCGCCTTCCGCGAGTCCGCGAGCGTCCAGCGCGTGCTCGTCGCGGCCACGGGGGAGGCGGTGGGGGTGGACGGGCTGGAGATCGACGCGGAGGTGCTGTCGGTGCTGCCGCCCTCGCCGGTGGTGGCGCGGGCCTCCGGAGGAAGCCTGCGTGGCTTCGTGCTGACGCGCGGGGTGCTCTGGCCGCTGGTGCACCTGGAGGGCTTCGAGCGCTACCTGCGCGGCCTGGGCGGGGAGGGCACATGACGCCGCCCGCGGAGTGGCGCGCGCTTGCTCGCTGGACGACGCGCCCGCGCGTGCTGGGCAGCAGCGTGGGCGTGGCGCTGGCGCTCCTGCACGTCCACCTGTCCCACACGTTGCCGCCCCAGGGCCGGGGGCCGCTGTCGGTGCTCGGGGTGATGGCGCTCGCACTGTTCCTGGGGCTGGGCACCCTGCGCGACAACCGGGCCCTGCGCACGCTGATCGCCCTGGGCGAGGGCCGGGTGCCCGCCACGCCCGAGCACCTGCGCCTCGCGCTCCAGGAGGTGGCGGCCATGCCCGGCCGCGGCTTCTGGTTCGCCATGCAGGGCTGGCTGGGCGGGACGGTGGCGGTGGCGCTGTCCTTCCCGCTGCTGGCGCACGTGCCGTGGACGGAAGGCCTGCGCGTGATGCTGATGGGCGTGTCGCTGGGGCCGCTCAGCTCGATGCTCGTCTACCTCATGCTGGTCCGCCGGGGCCGGGCCACCCAGGGGTGGCTGGTGGCCGCGGGGCTGTCGCCGCTGGAGGTGCTGGCCGCCCTGCCGCCCCGGCGCATGCACATCCGAAGGCGCTTGGTAGCGTTCACCGCCATCGCGGTCCTGAGCCCGTCGCTCTTCATCCTGGACGTGGCCTTCACGCGCACGGTGGCGGTGGTGGACGCGTGGGCGCAGGCCACCACGACCGAGGCGCGCGGGGAGGTCATCGCGCGGGCGCGGCGGGGCGAGGGGCCGCCCCTGGGGCTGCTCTCGGGGCTCGTCACGCTGCTCATCCTGGGCACCGCGGCGCTCGCGGGCACGGCGCTCTCCGAGCCCCTGCGCGCCATCACCGAGGACGCGACGCGCATCGCGCGCGGCGAGGTGCGGCCCCCCCGCGTCATCCACGCCGAGGACGAGGTGTGGGCCACCTCCGCGGCCTTCACCCAGATGCAGGTGCAGCTGGTCCAGGCGCTCACGCAGCTGCGCAAGGCGGGCCTGCAGATCTCCACCACCACGTCGCAGCTGGTGGCCACCAGCACGGAGCAAGAGGCCGGCGCGGACGAGCAGGCGGGCTCGCTCAACGCGACCAGCGCCACCACGGAGGAGCTGGCGCGCTCGGCGCAGCAGATCGCCGACAACGCGGAGTCCGTGTCCGCCATCGCGGAGCGGACCTTCGGCGCGGCGCAGTCCGGCCAACGCGGCGCCACCGCCTTCCTGGGCGCCATGAAGCGCATGAAGTCGGACAACGAGGACATCGCGGACGCGGTGGTGCGCCTCAACAAGCGCGTGCAGCAGATTGGCAAGGTGGTGGAGTTCATCAACGAGATCGCCGACAAGTCGGACCTGCTGGCGCTCAACGCGGAGCTGGAGGGCACGAAGGCGGGCGAGGTGGGGCGGGGCTTCTCGCTGGTGGCCGCGGAGATGCGCAGGCTCGCGGAGAACGTCATCCGCTCCACGAAGGAGATTGAAGGGCTCATCGGGGAGATCCGCGACGCGACGAACGCGGCGGTGATGGCCACGGAGGCGGGCCTGAAGACGACGGAGCTGGGCACGCTGCTCGCGGCGCAGGTGGACGACAGCCTGGGGCTCATCCTGGAGCTGGCGCGACAGACGTCGCACGCGGTGCGCAGCATCTCGCTGGCCACGCTGCAGCAGCAGACGGGCACGGATCAGCTCGCGGCGGCCATGGGGGACATCCTGCGCGTCACCGAGCAGAACGCCGCGGCGACGAAGCAGATGGTGGCGGCGAACGCGGACCTGTCCTCGCTGGCGCACGACCTCCAGCACGTGGTGGAGCGCTTCCACGTCGAGTCCTCCGTGGAGTCTCCCAGCGGCAGTGGCACCGGGGAGGGGTGAGGCGACCATGGCTCCGCGCAGCGGCCCCCGGCGGGCCTCCTTCAGCCGACACCTGATGTTCCCCGTCCCGCTGGCGAACCTGGTGGGCTCCACGCTGGGCCTGCACTTCGCCTCGCTGGTCCTGGGCGGGCCGCTGGTGGTGGACCTGGGCACGCTCGTCCTCATGGTGGTGGGCGTGAGCCTGCTGCACATGCTCCTGGGCCTGGGCGTGACGCTGCAGCGGCTTCCCACGCTGCGCGCCCTGGAGCGCGGGGACGTGGCGCCCACGCCCGCGAACCTGGCGGTGGCCGTGGGCGAGGTGTCGCGCGCCCCGGGCGAGGCGTTCTTCCTCTCGCTGGGCCTGTGGGTGTTGACGACGGGCGTGGTGGGCATGGTGGTCTGGACGGGGATGGGGC
>NZ_RAWB01000409.1 GCF_003612055.1 Corallococcus llansteffanensis | reverse complement strand
CCCCCGCCGCAGGGCTCCCCCCTGCCCATCGTCCTCGTGGGCAAGCTGCGCAACAGCACCAGTGAGCACATCGACATGCGCTCGCTGGGGGACAAGATCCAGACGGCGCTCGCGCAGACGGGCCGCTTCGCGCTGGTGGACCAGCAGGCGCGCCAGGACATCGCGGAGGAGTACGAGTACCAGCAGTCCGGCTACGTGAACCCGGAGGCCGCCAAGGCCCCCGGCCAGCAGGCGTCGGTGGACTTCCTGATGACGGGCGACCTCGCCTCCATCATCCAGGAGGTCGGCCGCGACAAGCTCGTCTATTACAAGATGACGGCGAAGCTGAACGACGTGCGCACGGGCACCATCGCCTGGACGGACGAGAAGCAGATCCGCAAGAAGTTCGAGAAGCAGGGCGTGAGCTGGTAGTCCCCGCCGTGTCCAATTCCATCGACATCGCTTCGCGGGCCCCACGCGTCCCTGCTCCTCCCCTGCTTCGGAGGGGGGCGGCGCGCTGGGGCCTGCTGTTCATCGCGGCCCTGGGCGTCCTGAGTGGCTGCGCCAGCGACTACGTGGCGCGCACCGCGTCGGTGCGCTCAGCGTACCAGTCCTCCGACTATCCGCGCGCCCTCCAGGAGCTGGACCACGAGCAGAAGGAGGCCCCGCCGCGCGACCAGCTCCTGCTGCTGTTGGACCGGGGCATGGTGCTGCACGCGGCCGGGCAGTGGGAGGAGAGCACCCGCGTGCTGGCGGAGGCGGACCGGCTCAGCGGTGAGCTGGACATCACCTCCGTGAGCGAGGAGGCCGGGGTGCTCTTGAGCAACGAGCGCCGCCGCGCCTACCGGGGGGAGGACTTCGAGAAGCTGATGATCTCCGTCCTCCAGGCGCTCAACTACGCGCAGCTGAGCCGGGACGAGGACGCGCTCGTGGAGGTCCGCCGCGTCAACGAGCGCATCGAGAAGATGATCACCGAGGAGAAGAAGCCCTACGAACAGCTCGCCATCGCCCGCTACCTGGGCGGCGTGATGTACGAGGACCAGCACGAGTGGGACTCGGCCTTCATCGACTACATGAAGGCGTATGAGCTGGAGCCCGGGCTGGGCGGGCTGGTGGAGCCCCTCTTGCGGCTGGCGAAGAAGACGGGCCGCGACGACGCGTACGCCTCGCTGGCGGAGAAGTTCCCGGACGTGGCGCATGCGCCGCTGGCCCCGGGCGACGGGCAGCTCGTGGTGGTGGTGGAGGCGGGCCTGTCGCCGGAGAAGACGTCCACGTCGCGCGACTACAACGACTCCGGAGAGCTCATCTCGGTGCCCGTGTACCGCGACCGCGGGGGCACGCCGCCGGTGCGCGTGGAGGTGGCGGGGCAGGCGGAGCGGGCGGTGACGGTGACGTCGCTGTCGCGGGTGGCCCAGGTGCACCTCAACGACCGCATCGGCCGCATGCTGGCGAAGCAGCTCGCGGGCGCCGTGGCGAAGGCGGGCGTGGCCGCGGGCGTGGGCGCGCTCACGAAGAGCAAGGAACTGGGCGTGCTCACCTTCCTGGTGCTCAACGCCGGCAACCAGCCCGACCTGCGCTCGTGGCTGTCGCTGCCAGCGGAGTTCCGGGTGGCGCGCTTCCGGCTTCCTCCGGGAAAACACACCGTCCAGGTGGACGCGCCGGGCCGGCCGACGACGCACGAGGTGGAGGTGCAGCCGGGGCGGGTCGCGGTGCTGGTGGTGCGAAGCTATTGAACGTGGCGGTTTTGGGGTTAGGGTGCGCGCCCCATGTCGCCGGTCGTGGCCGAAGTCTTCCTGTACTCCTGCATCGTCGTGGCGAGCGCGCTGGCCGGCGCGCTGGTGGTCGTCTTCAACGACCGCTCCACGCGGCTGGTGACGTTCCTGGCCTTCGCCGCGGGCGTGATGTTCGGCGCGGCCTTCTTCCACATGCTCCCGGAGGCCTATGAGGGCGGCGGCTGGTGGGCCTTCGCGCTCGTGCCCATGGGGTTCCTCTTCGTGCTGGTGCTGGAGCGCTACCTCGTCGCCCACACCTGCGAGGAGCCGCCGGACTGCGCCGAGCACGTGCACGGCCACGCGCTGGGCCTCAGTGCGTTCCTGGGCCTGTCCGCGCACACGCTCTTCGACGGCATCGCGCTGGGCTCCTCCGTGAAGGAGGGCGTGGGCGCCATGGCGCTGCTGGCCATCACCGCGCACAAGGTGCCCTCGTCGCTGTCGCTCGCGTCCATCCTCCAGGCGGAGGGCAAGAAGCGCGGCACCGTCCTCGCGTACACGGCGCTCTACGGCCTGATGGTGCCGGTGGGCGCGCTGCTCTACTTCGGCTTCGACGCGGTGCTGCGCTTCGAATCGCTGGCGCCCAAGGCGATGGCCTTCTCCGCGGGCACCTTCCTCTACATCGCCGTGTCGGACCTGCTGCCGCACGTGAACAAGCACGGGCGCGACAAGCCCGGACGCAACCTGGTGGCACTGGCAGCCGGGTTGCTGGTGATGTTCGTGCTAGCCCGCGTCCTGGGGCATACGGGGCACTGAAGGCACCATGGAACGACGCAAGGACTGGTACGAGCACCCGGAGTACTACGAGGCCATCTTCGGCACCGACACGGTGCGCGAGGCGGACTTCCTCCAGGCGCTGAGCCAGCGCTATGGCACCGGAGGCCCCCTGTGGCTGGAGCCCGCGTGCGGCGCGGGGCGGCTGGTGGAGGAGGCCGCGCGCCGGGGCCTGCGCGTCGCGGGCTATGACTTGTCGGAGGCCATGCTCGCGCACGCGCGCCAGCGCCTCACCCCGGCCGAGCGCCGGCGCGTGAAGCTGTCGCAGGCGCGCATGGAGGACTTCTTCGACCCCGCGCTGGAAGGCCGCGTGGACCTGGCCCACACCCTGGTCTCCACCTTCCGCTACCTGGACAGCGAGAAGGCCACGGTGGAGCACCTGACCGGCACCCGGCGCCTGCTCAAGCCGGACGGCATCTACGTGCTCGGCTTCCACCTCACCGACTACGCGCGCTCCGGCCCCGAGCACGAGCGCTGGGTGGGGCAGGTGGGTCCGGACAAGGTCGTGTGCAACACGCACGAGGGCCTGCCGGACAAGCGCCTGCGCCGCTCGCCCATGCGCAACCGGCTGCGCGTCACCGGTCCCGGCAAGGACTGGCTCATCGAGACCACCTGGTACTTCCGCACCTACGACGAGCCCCAGGCGAAGCGCCTGTTCCGCAAGGTGGGCCTGCGCGTCGCCGCCGCGTTCGACTTCGACTACGACCTGGAGTCCCCCGTGGGGCGCGGCAGTCCCCGGTTGGACCGCGTCTTCGTCCTCCAGCCGGACGCCACGCCGTGAGTGGTAGGGAATGACCCATCTCCCCCGTCTGGAGAGGGGGCGAGCGCGGTATCAGGCCTGAGCCGGTGGAGCTGCGTTCCATCAGGACGCGCTTGCGTCCCATCAGGACGCAATCGTTCGCTGTGGCATGCGGGAGTCCGCGAAATCACAGGGACTCTTCGTTGGCACGATAGCCGCATTCGCGTCGGGCCATACGCCGGCAACGGCGTGTACCGCATCCGGATGCATTCGGAGCGCGGAAGGAGGGGCCGCTCCTTCCGCGCTCTCCATCATCATCTCCGATAGAGTCCGCGTCTGATTTCAGGACGGCTTCGCCGGTCTGCGGTGGCGCGGCTTCCGCACGGAGGCGAGGGGATGCGAGACGAGTTGGCGCAGCTCATGGCTGCGCTCAGGGATTCCAGGGACTTCGAGACGGCGGCGGCGGCGACGCTGCGTCGGATGCTGGCCGCGGCGGAAGCCGCGGTGGCGTCCAGCCGCTATGCGGGTCGGGCCCGGGTCCTGCGCGGCATCGTCCACCTGCGTCCCGGAGAGGCCTACCGTCGGCTGGCGGCGCTGGAGGTGGGCGCCAAGGAGACGACGGATGCGGGCGTCGGGACGCCCTTCTTCACCTCCGCCACGGCCTGGCGCGCGGTGGTGGAGCACCGCTCGGCGGTGTCCATCGACGTGAACATCGGCACGGTGCAGCCGCACGCGCCGGATGCGCCGGTGACGGGAGACCCGGGACTCGCGGGCTTCCACAGCAACGAGAGCAAGCAGCGCTTCCTGGGCCGCCACGCCACGCACGTCTGCGTGCTGCCCCTGCGCACGCCCGCGGGCATGGAGGGGATGATTTCACTGGAGGCCGAGTGCCTCGCCGCGATGGGCCAGGAGTTCGTCTGGCGCGACGCGGGGGACCTGCTCCAGCTCTTCACGGACATCGCCGCGCCGTACCTCACCGCGCTGCCGCAGCGGCCGGTGGCCACGCCGGAGGTGGACGAGTTCCTGCCCGTGGTGGGCCGCTCCATGGCGGAGCTGCTGCCCATCCTCCGGGTGTTCGCGTTGCAGGACGAGACCATCCTCGTCAGCGGCGCCACGGGCGCGGGCAAGTCGCGGCTCGCGCGCTGGTGCCATGAGCGCTCCAACCGCCGGGGCAAGCCCTTCGAGACGCTGGACCTGGTGACGGTGCCGGAGGACCTCCAGATGGCGGAGCTCTTCGGCTGGAAGAAGGGCGCCTTCACCGGCGCGACGCGCGACGCGCCGGGCGTGGTGGCCCGCTCGGATGGCGGCACGCTGTTCATCGACGAAATCGACAAGCTGTCGCTGAAGGCGCAGGCGGGCCTGCTGCACCTGCTGGAGTCGCGCAGCTACCGGCCGCTGGGCGAGGGCACCGGCGAGAAGCACGCGGACGTGCGCTTCATCATCGGCACCAACGCGGACCTGCACGCGCAGGTGCGGGCCGGCCGCTTCCGCGAAGACCTGTACTACCGCGTGAACGTGCTGCCCGTGCGCATGCCGCCCTTGCAGGACCGGCAGGACGAGATTCCCCTCTGGGGGCGGTACATGGTGAACCGCCGTCACCGCGAGCGGCTGCCGGACGGCTCCGCGCGCCTGGCGCCGGAGGCGGAGCACCTGCTCGTCACCAGCTCCTGGCCGGGCAACCTGCGGCAGCTCGACAACATCGTGCGGCGCGCCTACACGCTGGCGATGGTGGAGCACGCCGGGGCCACGGGCGACCTCGTGTTGCAGGAGAAGCACGTCGCGCGGGCGCTGGACTACGAGCAGGCGCCGGGCGGCCGTCCGCTGCCGGAAGCGCTGCGGGCCGCGGCGCAGGCGTTCGTCGGAGAGGCGCGCCGGCGGGGCGCACCGCTGGACCTGGACCTCGCGGACGGCTTCCGGGGCCTGGTGCTGGGGCTGGCCATCCGGCAGGTGGGCCGCGACGAGGCCTTCCGCCTGCTGGGCCGCGAGAGCCTGGTGAAGAACCGCAACCACCACAAGGCGCTCAAGCGCGAGCTGGAGAAGGTGGACGCGCTCTACAAGGCGCTGGGCGAGGACGGGTCGCCCTTCTCCGACCTGCTCGAAGGCGAAGAGGCCGCGTGAGCCCCGCGGCCGCGCCCCGTCACTTCACGGCGCGGCCCAGCGGCTGGTAGTTCTCGTCGCGCAGGCCCACGAGCACGCTGGTGCCGTTGTCCATCACGCGCAGCTCGCCGTAGCGCGCCCGCGCGTAGCGCTCCGCGTGGCCCTCCTGGAAGAAGAAGGCCTCCGCGCCCAGCCGCAGGCGTGAGTTGCGGACGCGGAAGCGCAGGCGCACCTCTCCCGGGGCCAGCGGGGTGCCCGGCGTCTCGTAGCGCACGAACGCGCCCACGTCGTGCGCATCCAGGTGCAGCACCACGTTGCCGTCTTCCTGGGGCGCCTCGAGGCCCTCGCGCCACGTCTGGCTGATGGCGTAGTCGAGCACCATGTAATCGCCCTGGATGAGCGAGCGCGGATCCACCGGGGCCAGTTGCAGCAACACCGTCTGGCCCCGGGCCAGCACGGTTTCCTTCTGCACGACGAGGACGGCCGTGGCGACCAGCACCAGGGCGAGCCCTCCGAAGATGACGGCGCCGCGTTTCATCGGGCCTCCGCGAGCACGGCGGGTTCACGCCGCAGGAAGAGCTGCCGCACGCCCAGCAGCACCAGCCCGCTGCCCACGAGCGCGAGCGCCTTGGCGAGCAGGGTGAGCCGGAGGTCGTAGTAGTAGTACGCGCCGAACGTCAGCAGGAACGCCACCGCCAGCCCCAGCATCACCTGGCTGCGGCGGTGGAAGCCGAGCGTCAGCATCAGGCCCGCGACGAGCACGCCCGGCGTGTTCAGGGTCATCCCCGTGAGCAGCACCAGCGCGACGACCGCGGGAAGCCAGGCCGCGCGCTCATGCGAGAGCCCCTGTTCGCGGATCACCTGCCACCCCGTCCCCAGGGCCATGAGGGCCAGCGGCACCGTGAGCCACATGCCCGGCGCGAAGTCGCCGCGGTAGATGTAGTGGAAGCCGTCCTGGGACCCCATGACGTTGCGGAACAACAGCCAGCCCGGTACCGCGCACGCGAGCGCGAAGGCGATGGGGCCCACACGGGTCCCCAGCGGGCCCTGCCGCATCCGGGGCTCGAAGAGCAGCAGGCCGCAGAGCGCCGCGGCGCCCACGAGCATCCACAGGTCCACACCCACGGCGCTCATCGCTTCCGAGGCCAGGACCCCCACCGCCACGAGGATGCCCAGGGTGGCCAGGAAGTAGAGGATGACGTCGGGGAACCAGGCCAGCAGCGCGACGCTCACCACCACCGCCAGCACCGACGTGGCGACCACGCTCTCGCTGGCCTCCGCCATGCCGAACAGCAGCGCTCCCGCGCCCGACAGACACGACGCCAGGGCGAGCTGCTCCATGAAGGGCCCGTGGGTCGCCCGTCGCAGGAAGACCGCGCCCACGCACAGCACCAAACCGAGGGCGCCGAGCGCCGCCTCCTCCCGCCACAGCCCGACACAGGCGAAGAAGCTGAGCATGAACGCGGCGGACAGCCACGCGCCCATGCCGGCCAGGGCCTTCACGAACCAGGGAGAGGCGCCCAGGGTCCGCTGCCGGACCTCCAGCGCCGTGCGGGCGCGCGACTCCACCTCCGCGTCCACCTGGCCTTCGGCCACCAATCCCGTCAGGACCTCGCGCATCGAGGGTCGCAGGGCCATGTCAGGTCTCCTCCGAGACACCGGTTGCGTGGGACTCGCGGCGCAGCCAGTACACGGCCAGCGCCACCTCGCCGATGATCAGCAGCGGCAGGATGAAGAGGGTCAGCTCCTCCGCGTGCGTGGCCTTGATGAGGAAGTAGCCCACCGCCGTGTTCACCAGCGTCATCACGCACAGCGAGCCCAGCGTGAGCAGGAACAGCTCGCCGTGCAGGTGCCGGTGCAGCGCCACGATGGCGCCGAGCGCCGCGAGCAGCAGCAGGAACGACAGGCCGGTGGCGAACGAACGGTCGTCGCTGTCGACGATGAACACCACCGCCGCGCCGAGCAGCGGCGTCATCGCCATGATGGCCAGGACGCGAGGCATCCACCGACCCTGGAGCCAGGACACCCGGCGGTTGGCGAAGTGCTCGTAGGTGGCCCAGGCGAAGCCGTTGAGCAGGCCGAGCACCAACGCCAGCTGTCCCTCCCTGGAGGCGCTCCAGTCGCGCATGCGCTGCTCCCAGAAGAGGATGATGCCGGTGTTGATGAGCACGAGCTGCAGCAGCCACAGGGGCGTGAAGCGCGCCAGCGCCACCCACGGCAGGATGAGCACGGCCCAGCCGATGAACAGCTCATACGGATCCGCGCCCGTCTGGTACGCCTGCCCGTACACGGCGAGCAGCGGCCCCACGAGCACCGCGGACGCGAGCAGCGCGAACTGCCCCGCGGGCCGGTCCCCCAGCCGCCACGCGCCCACGGCCGCACCGGTGATGCCCAGGGCGACGAGGCCCAGCTTGGCGAAGCGTCCCAGCTCCGCCCAGTTGTAGGCGAAGAAGTACACCACGCCCGCGAGCACCAGCAGCGAGCCCAGGCCCATCAACGTCGTGGACAGGAACGCGCGCCACGCGGGGCGCGACGGCGTAGCGACGGCCAGGTGCAGCGCGCGTCCGTACGCGTCCGGGGACAGGATTCGGGCGTCCGCCAACGCGTGCAAGCGTTCGGGCGTCGCCTCCAGGTCGAGGAAGTCTTTCGGCACGGCGCGGGACTGTAGCCGGTTCGCGGGCCCGCCGGAGCCTCGCGTCCGCTCAGCCGCCGGTGGCTCCCTGACCCAGGAAGGCCTTCAGCTCGGGGAGCACGCGCTCGGGCCGCTCCAAGTGCGGACTGTGTCCGCAATCCACGCGGAGCACGCGCGCCTGGGGCAGCCTGCGCGCGGCCTCGTCCGCGAGCGTGACGGGCAGCGTCTCCTCGCGCTCGCCCCAGACGAGCAGCACCGGCACCTTCACCTCGCCCAGCCGCTCGCGGCGGTGGAACACCGGGCCCGTCAGGGGCACGAGCTCGTTGAAGGCGTGGGCCGCCTCCGGCCGTCCGCCGGGCACGCCCATCAGCTCGTAACCCAGCGCCCCCAGCCGCTCCCCCAGCGGCGTCGGAGGGGGCGGCAGCATCCGCGCCATCGCCCAGGGGCCCAGGTTGCGCGCCAGCCGCTCCGGCCCCGCGCGGAAGAACAGGCGCGAGGCGCGCGTCATCTCCGGCCCCAGCCCCATCGCGTCCACCAGCACCAGCCGCTCCACCGGCACCGTCCCGCGCAGCGCCAGCTCCAGCGCCACCAGCCCGCCCAGCGAGTGGCCGACCACCGCCACCGGCCCCGGCTCCAGCATCCCCAGGACCTCCTCCACCGGACGGGTGAAGAACGCCACCGCGTCCTCCGCCGAACGCACGCGCATGTCCGGGGCGGTGGACTGGCCGAAGCCGGGCAGGTCCAGCGCCAGGACGCGGTGGTTCCGGGCGAGCACTGTCAGATAGGGGAACCAGTGCGTCGCCGAGTGGCCCCGCCCGTGCAACCACACCACCGTCGGTCCCGACCCGGCTCCCGAGTCCGCCGAGCCTCCCGAGCCTCCCGAGCCCCCTTCGAGGATCCGCACCGCTCCGCCTCCGGGCAGCCAGTGCACCTGGGGCACCACGGCCGGGGCCAACTGGGCCAGGAGGCCCGCTTCCACGGGGCCCACGGG
>NZ_RAWB01000408.1 GCF_003612055.1 Corallococcus llansteffanensis | reverse complement strand
GGGGCGGGCTGGTCTACACCTACGCCCAGCTCGGCACGCTCTGGCAGCGGCCGGACCTGTTCGACCAGGCCGGGACGTGCGTGGCGCTGATGGAGGGGCGCGTCGACCAGGACGAGAACTTCGACGTCATCGACGGGGCGGCGGGCTGCATCCTGGCGCTCGCCGCGCTGCACCGGAGCGCCCCCTCGCAGCAGGCCCTCGCGCTGGCCCGGCGCTGCGGTGAGCACCTGGTGGCGCGGGCCCGCCCCCAGGCCCAGGGCGTGGGTTGGCACTCACGGTTGGAGCCGGACGCGGCGCTCACCGGCTTCGCGCACGGCGCCGCCGGCATCGCCCACGCCCTGCTGGAGCTGCATGCGCTGACGGGCGAGGAGCGCTTCCGGGAGACCGCGCTCCTGGCGCTGCGCCATGAGCGCTCGCTGTTCTCCCCCGAGCGCAACAACTGGCCGGACCTGCGCGGCCGGCCCCAGACGCCCGGGTTCAAGACCTCCTGGTGCCATGGGTCCACGGGCATCGGCCTGGGGCGGCTGGCCTCGCTGCGGCACCTGGACGACGCCACGGTGCGGGCGGAGCTCACCGCCGCGCTCGCGGACACCCGGGCCCTGGGGCTCGGCCGGGACCACTCGCTGTGCCACGGCGACGCGGGCGGCCTGGAGCTGCTGCTGGCGGCGCGCGAGGCGCTGGGCGAGGCGGCGGTGCCCGGGAACGAACCGGAGCGCTGGGCCGCGACGATGATGGGCAGTGCCGACGCCCGGGGCTGGCTGTCGGGGGTCCCGCTGGGCGTGGAGACCCCTGGTTTCATGGTGGGGCTGGCCGGCACCGGCTACGGCCTGCTGCGCCTCGCCGAACCCCGGCGGGTCCCCTCGGTGCTGGTGCTCGCGCCGTGCCCCGGAGACCCTCCCTCCAGGGTCGTCTGAATGCGACTTCCGCCCCCCCTGACTGATACCCTGAACGCCACCCGTCACCTTCTCCTGTCCAGAGAGACCCTGGAAGCCGGCCCTCGCGTCCGTCGCCCCACCGGGGAGGCTCCGCCGGTTCGAGAACCCGACCATGGATAGCTTCCTGCAGGACATGCGGTACGCGGTGCGTGGGCTGCTGCGCGACCGGGGCTTCACCTTCGTGGCGATCCTCACGCTGGCGCTGGGCATCGGCGCCAACACCGTCATCTTCAGCTTCCTCGACGCGCTGATGCTGCGGCCCTTCGACTTCCCGGCGCTCGACCGGCTGGTCTTCGTGGTCGAGTCCACGCCGGGGTACGCGCGCAACCAGCTCTCCGCGGCGGTGGTGGACGAGCTGCACCGGGAAGCACGCGCGCTGGAGCGCGTCTCCGCCTTCCAGTCGTGGGACCTGAACCTCACCGGCAACACCGAACCCGAGCGCCTGCTCGGCTACCGCGTCACGCCGGACTTCTTCGGCGTGCTGGGCGTGGGGCCGGCCCTGGGCCGCGCGCTGCAGCCGGACGAAGGCCGGGCGGAGCGCGAGCGCGTGGTGGTCCTGAGCCACGCGCTCTGGGAGCGGCGCTTCGGCGCGGATCCCGCCATGGTGGGCCGCTCCGTCACCTTGGATGGCGAGCCCTACACCGTCGTGGGGGTGATGCCACCGGACTTCCGCTTCCCCAAGGCCGCGCAGCTCTGGGTGCCGCTGGAGCTGCCCGCCCGGGCCGAGGCGATGTGGAGCGAGCACGCGTATCAGGCGGTGGGGCGGCTGAAGGAAGGGCTGTCGCTGCAGTCGCTGCGCTCGCAACTGGCGCTGCTCGAGCCTCGCATGGCGCTGGAGGATCCGGGGCACCGCGTGTCCGCCCTGCCCCTGCGGGAGTATGGAGACGCGCCCATCCGGCTGATGCTCTGGGTGCTGATGGCGGCCACGGTGCTGGTGCTGGGCGTGGCGTGCGCCAACGTGGGAGGCATGCAACTCGCGAGGGCGGCGCGGCGCTCCCAGGAGATGGCCATTCGCGGCGCGCTGGGCGCGAGCCAGGGACGCCTGGCGCGGCAGCTGCTCACGGAGAGCCTGCTGCTCGCGCTGCTGGGGGCCATGGGCGGCCTGCTGTTGGCGGTGTGGGGCATCAACCTGATGCGCGCGGGAGTCCCCGCCGACGTGGGGCGCTTCGTGCCGGGCTGGAACCGGGTGGGGCTGGATGCCCGGGTGCTGGGCTTCACCCTGGTGGTGGCGGTGAGCGCCACGCTGGCCTTCGGACTGGCGCCGGCGCTGCGGGCCTCGCGGGTCCAGCCCGCGGACGTCATGCGGCGCGAGGGCCGCGGCGGCGGGACGGGCCGGCAGCGGCTGCGACAGATGCTGGTGGCCTCACAGCTGGCCTTCGCGCTGGTCCTCACCGTGTGCGCGGCGCTCAACGCGCGCAGCTTCGCCTCCATGATGGACGCGCCCGCGGGCTTCGAGCGCGAGCGCCTGCTGACGCTGAAGTTCGGCATGAGCGAGCGGCGCTACCCGGACAATGCCTCGGTGGTGCGCTTCCTCGATGAGGCGCTGGCGCGGTTGGGCACCCTGCCCGGCGTGCGGGGCGTAGCCGGGACGAGCAGCCTGCCCCTGGGCCCGAGCTGGAGCCGGGGCACGCTGGAGGTGGAGGGCGAGGCGCTCGCCGCCCCTGGCAACGCGCGCTACGTCTTCTACCAGGTGGTGACGGAGGACTACTTCCGGGTGATGTCCATTCCCCTGCGCGAGGGGGCCGGCTTCACCGCGCAGGACGGAGCGGACGCGCCGCTCACGGTGCTCATCAGCCACTCGCTGGCGCGCAGCCGCTTCCCGGAGGGAGGCGCGGTGGGGCGGCGCATCGCCCTGGCCAGCGTGGACGGCAAGCCCGTGTGGCGCACGGTGAAGGGCGTGGTGGCGGACGTGCAGGTGGCCACCTTCGGCAGCGGAGCGGGTGACTTCGCGGCGGTGTACCTGCCGCAGCGCCAGGAGACGACGCGGGACGTGTACCTCGCGCTGCGCACGATGGGAGAGCCCCTCGGCCTGGCGCCGTCCGTGCGCCGTCTGATTGCGGAGCTGGACCCGGAGCTGCCCCTCACGAGCGTCAAGCCCATGCGCCAGGTGGTGGATGAGACGCTGCTGGCGCCGCGCTACGCGGTGGTGCTGCTGCTGATCTTCGCGGGCGTGGCCCTCATCCTGAGCGCGGTGGGCGTCTACGGCGTCATCGCCTATGGCGTCACCCAGCGGACGCACGAAATCGGGGTCCGGATGGCGCTGGGCGCACGTTCGGCGGACGTGGTGTGGATGGTGATGCGGCAGGGCCTGAGGCCCACCCTCATCGGCGTGGCGCTGGGGCTGCTGGGGGCGGTGGCGGCGGCACGGGGCATGTCGGGGCTCCTCTACGGGGTACGCCCCTTCGAGCCCCTCATCTTCACCACCATGGCGCTGTTCCTCATCGTGGTGGCGGTGCTGGCCACGCTGATTCCGATGCGCCACGCCCTGCGGGTGGATCCGATCGTCGCCCTGCGCGCGGAGTAGCTCGGTCCGCGGCGGGAGGGAGCAGCACTCCCTACGGGCCCGGAGGCCCGTGGGGTCCGTCAGAGGTCACTCTTCGGACCGCCCTCGGTTCAAGACGGGCGCGTCAAGCCCGCGGCCGCCAGCCCGGCCTCGCAGCTGAGCAGTGAGCGCGGAGCGGGCTACTCGCAGAGGCCCGTCTTGCCGTTGCAGCGCCCCGTGAGGCAGAGGTACTGCCACGAGGGGGAGCCTCCGTCCGGCCCGGTGAAGCGGCAGCGCTCGCCCAGGCGCGGCTGCGGAGCGCAGGCAGCGCCTCCGCCCTCCCCGCGCGCGCAGATGAGGTACTTCGCGCAGTCCTGGGGCTTGTCACAGGCAGCCCCCAGGGCCTTGCCCTCCGTGCAGTGCCCATCGAGGCACCGCTCGGCCCAGGGGCATTCCACGTCGTAGCGGCACTCGCCCGGGCCCGCCGCGATGCACACCCCGGAGGCGCCGGTACCCGCATCCCCCTTGTCGCACAGCAGGCCTTCCGCGCACTGGCCGGGGCCAGCGCAGGCCTCCCCTTCGCTGAGCGAGTCGGGCGCGATGCAGAGGCCGTTGGGTCCGGTGCAGAGCTGGCCGGGGCCGCAGCCCATGCCCCGGGCATCGCACCGCACGCCTTCCGGCTGGCACTGTCTGGGAACCGAGGCATCCGGGCTCATGGAGGTGCAGACCCGGCCAGGCTCGCACGTCCCCAGGTCGCAGAGTGGGGGCGGCAAGTACCCGCATTCGTACCGGGTGTCCTGTCCGCACGTCTCGCCGACCTCCCTGTACGCACGGCAGGTGCCGACGCCCGCCGTGTCCTCATGGGAAAGGGGCCGACAGCCGGATGACGTGTCCGTGTCGCAGGGCTTCCCAAACCTGCAAGCCTCCCCCACGTTGGGCCGCGGCACGCAGCACCCCTCTGAGCAGTAGCCGTGGTCGTCACACGGCGCGTCCCCCGACTGGCCGCAGGGGCTGCCCACGGGACGCCGTTCCGGACAGGCGACACAGACGCCCGCATCGCTTTCATCCTTGAGGCAGTAGCCGATGCGGCAGTGGGCATCCATGCCACAGGCCCCGCCCACCGAAGAGCGCACGAAGGCACAGCCGCACACCGTGGAGGACGGGTTCGCTTCCCCCGTGAGACATGCGGACGCGGCCTGGGGCCAGTACGTGAGGTAGCCCGCCTCCCGGCTCACGAGCGGGAAGCGGGACGCGCAATTCACCTGCTCACGCTCGACGCAGCCGGACTCGGCCGTGGGATCCACCGTGCCGGCGTCCACTCCGGCCGCGCACAGCATGCGGGCTGAGTCCTCACACCAGCGGTCGGCGGGAGGCACCGGGCCGGCCGCCGGCAGCACCAACGAGGCACACGTGTCGGCCGGCACCGTGGCATCACAGCGGCTGGCCCACGGTGCCCCCGGATCCTGGGGCGCGGGCAGCGCGCAAGCGACGCTCGCGTCCGGCACTCCGGCGTCATCGGGGCCCGCGTCCGTCACGTCACCGGCGTCGTCGGTGCCGACCGGGGGAGGAGGATCCGTAGGTGGGCAGGCTGCTCCCAGGGTGAGCGCCAGGGCCAGGGACACCCGCATCAACGCGCGGCGAACCGCCCGCCCTTGAATGACAGTTCCATCCTTCATGCCCTGGCCTCCGGGAGCCCTTGTCCCGTGTCCTTCGTCCCGCGCCTGTCGGGGGACACACCACAACCGGATACGGGCCCAGGACGGCGGCCGGGCTGTTTTATCGGTGTCGTGCGTCTGGCCGGTGGACTCGCGGGCCCGGCCTGCATCGCGCCGGGCCCGCCTCATCGGCTCACCTCACGGCGCGTAGACTTCCGCGAAGCCGCTGCCGCTGTACCAACCGTCCGCGCAGCCCACCGCCAGCACCTCGCCCGTGGGCAGCGAGGTGAGCGTGTGGCCCGAACGCACGGCCATCATGCTCGCGGTGGGCTTCCAGGTATGGGTGGCCGGCTCGTACACCTCCGCGCTGGCCTGCAGGTTGGAGGTGCTGGAGCCGCCAATCTTCCAGGTGCCTCCGGACGCCAGCACCGCGCCCGAGGCCAGCACGGCGCTCGCGTGCTCGTGGCGGGGCGTGGTCATGGCGCCCGCGGCAGCCCAGACGCCGACGGGCTGGAACTTCTCCGCCGTGGCCAGCGAGCCCTGCCCGATGTACGAGCCGGTGCCCATGAGCCCGCCGATGGCGAGCGTGTCGCCCGAAGCCAGCGCGTGCAGCGTGAAGTGGCTGCGGGCCTGGGCGAGGCTGGTGGTGGTGAGCCAGCTTCCGGAGCTCGGCGTGTACACCTCCGTGCTCGCGAGCCGGTACAGGGTCGTGAAGACCTGGTAGTGGCCGCCCGCGATGAGCACCCGCCCATCACCCATGAGGGCGGCGGAGTGGTTGATGCGGCCCGTGGCGAGGTTGCCCGAGACGGACCACGTGCCGGTGGCCGGATCAAACAGCTCGGTGCTGGTCGGGTAGATGCCGCCGTCGCTGCGGCCTCCCGTGACGAGCACCTGGCCCGAGGCCAGGACGGTGGCCTTGAAGTAGGTCCGCGCGGTGAGCAGGCTGCCGGTGGCCGTCCAGGTGCCGGTGGCCGGATCAAACAGCTCCGCGGTGGTGACGGTGCTGTCGAAGTTGCCGCCGACGACGAGCACCTGGCCCGAGGGCAACAGCACCGCGACGGCGCTCGTCCGGGGCTCGGTCATGTCACCGACGGAAGTCCACGTCCGCGTGACGGGGTCGAACAGCTCCGCGCTGGTCAGGTCGCCGGAAGCACCGCTCCCGCCCGCCACGAGCACCTGCCCGGAGCCCAGGAGCGTGGCGGTGTGGCCGCACCGGTTCGTGGCGAGCGGAGCGGTGGCCGTCCACGTGAAGCGGCCCGCGTCGTACAGCTCCGCGGAGGCCGTGTAGGTCGCGGACATCAGGTAGCCGCCGACGACGAGCACCTGTCCGGAGCGCAGGAGGGCGACGGCGCCGCCAGAGCGACCGAGGAGCATGCCGGCGGTGGCACTCCACGCCCCGGTGGCCGGGTCATACACCTCCGCGGTGCCGCTGTTGTCGAAGACGAGCACCTTGCCCGAGGGCAGCAGGCTCGCGCTGTGATTCGACCGGGACCGCGACATGCTGCCAGTGTAGGCCCAGGTGTTGGTGGCGGGGTTGTAGAGCTCGGCGGTGGCGCTGCCGCCGCCCGCCACCAGGACCTTGCCCGACGGCAGCACGGTCGCCGTGTGGTACTGGCGCGCCAGGAACATCGGCGCCCCCGCGGTCCAGGCATTGGTGGTCGGGTCGTACACCTCCACGGTCTTCTGGACGGTGGTGCGGGTGCTGCCGCCCGCCACCAGGACCTTGCCCGACGGCAGCAACGTCGCCGTGTGCCGGTAGCGGTTGGTGACGAGGCTGGGGGCGGCCGACCAGGAGTTGGTGGCCGGGTCGTACAGGTCCACGATGTTGGAGGGGCCCGGGGGCGAGCTGCTGACGGCGCCGCCCGTGACGAGGACCTTGCCCGACGCGAGCAGGACGTCCTTGCCGATGCCGCGCGCGCGCGGGCCGTTCGTGGTGGCCGTCCAGGTGCCGGTGGCCGGATCAAACAGCTCCGACGTGGCCAGGTAGACGCCCGCGAGACAGCAGGTGTAGCCGTTGGCCACCAGCACCTTCCCGTTGTTGAGCAGGGTGGCGGTGTGCTCCGAGCGCGACGTCGTCATGGAGCCGGTCGCGGTCCAGGTGCCGGTGTCCGGCTGGTACAGCTCCGCGTTGGCCAGCGTCGAACCCGACGACGTGCCGCCCGTGACGAGCACCTGTCCGGAGGGCAGCCGCGTCGCCGTGGCATTGTTCCGGCTGTTCAGCGCGCTGCTGGTGGCGCGCCACTGGGGTGTTCCCAGCGCGGAGCGCTCGGTGCCGAGGTCCTGGGAATCCACATCGGGCGCGGAGGCTCCGCAGGCCACGCAAGCCATGAGCACTGCAAGGGCAGGAACGACTGCAAGTCTTTTCATGAAGAAGGCCGCCTTGGGGTTGGGCCGCGCCACGCAAGGGGAGACCCTCGCGGCGGGCGGGCGCGCATCCTGGTCGACCGGGGCCTCGGGCAGCAAGCGCACCCTCGCGGGGAACGCGTCTGCCTTGGAAGAAACGTCAGCTCAGCCCGCGGCCCCGGGCTCGAAGCGCGCGAGGAAGACCTTGAACTGGAGCGAGACGAAGATGGGCCGCGGTGCCACCAGTCCGGTCCGGGCGAGCATCGCGAACAGGGCGGCATCGGACTCGATGGGCCGGATCGTCGCGAAGAGCTGGCGCCGACGCTCCAGCGCGTCCTGGGGAACGCCATACGCGCGCAACCGCCGCAGCTCCACGTTCATCAGCTCGGGGTCGTTGCCAACGCGGCAGCCCAGGACGACGGGCGCTCCGGGCACGAGCCGGCGGGTCACCTCTCGCAGCAGCTCGAGGCGGGCCTCGTCACCTTCCACATGGTGCAGGACCCCCATCACCTGCGCGCCGTCGAACGGGGGCCCGGGAGGCAGGGTGTGCAGCTCGCCCACGTGCAGGTGCGTGCGCGAGAGCATTCCCTCGGCCTCCAGGCGGCTTCGGGCGACGGCGAGCATGGCGTCGGAGGGGTCCACGCCCGTGAAGCGCCAGCCCGGCACGTTGAAGCGGGTGTAGGGCACCAACTCCGCGCCCGTGCCCAGTCCCACGAAGAGCAGTGACGCCGCGTCCTGGCCGTCGAGCTGGGCGGTCAACGCGCTGACGCCAATCTCATACAGCGCCTGGGCGCCGGCGAGGTTGAGGGACGCCTGGGTGTCATAGTGGGCGGCGCGGTCGGCGCCAAACCCCGGCACGACGTGGTGGTGGTGGACGGAGGATGCGGGGTGTTCGTGGGACATGGCGTTTCCTCGGGAGCCCACGGGAGGCGGGCGATGGAACCAGAGGATGCATCGGGCCCGCGATGATCGGCAGAGCGGAGATTCAGGCCACATCGGCGGAACTTTCGGTCCTGCCCATCCGCGCGCACGAGGCCGCTCACGCCTTGCGACGCTCCCTGGCCTGGTGGCGTAGCATGCTCTTCCGGGGTCCATCCCGGTAAGCGAGACAGGAGACACGTGATGCGTGAACTGTTGCTGCGAGGCGTAGGGCTCACCGCGTTGCTGATCATGGCGGGCTGTGGCGGACCGGTGGACGAGTCCACCGAGCCGGAGCTGGGGAGCCAGGAGCAGGAGCTCCCCATGTGCAAGGTGGACGTGCCCAAGCCGTGTCCCACCGGGTACGTCTGCATTGGCAGGACCTGCTACCCGAACGTCGAGCCCTGACGGCTCGACGACGTGCAGGACCCAGGGGGGCCGCTTCGACCGGTGCACGCAGGCGCGGGCATTGCCTCGGAAGCGGCTTCTAAAGACAGACAGTCGCTGAGGATCTCCGTGAAGGTCTTGGAGTCCTGGACAGTCGAGTTCAAAGAGCGCGGGCGCGCCGATTCCGCACCCGCTCCCGGCGTGCGCCCGCGAGCGCCCAGGCCGCGAGCAGCAGGCTTCCCGCCACCGCCGCGGAGCCCCCACCG
>NZ_RAWB01000407.1 GCF_003612055.1 Corallococcus llansteffanensis | reverse complement strand
GGGGTCCGCGACGCGCCTTGGGGAGCGTGTTCCTGCCCGGGGGAGCGGTGAGCGCGCCCACAGGTTCGAACGCCGGAACGCGTGGCTGGGGGTCCGCGCGCTCCGCCGGTCGGACGGATCGGCATATTTTGTCGGGGGGAAATGGGGACGGGCAGTCGCGGGAGGGCGCCTACGGGGGTGGGCGCTCTCCCGCATTTTTTGTCCCGCGGCGCTTCAGTGCGCGTCCGCCCAGCTCTTCCCGGAGCCCACGTCCACCTTGAGCGGCACCTTCAGCTCGGCGACGGCGCTCATGCACCGCCGGGCCAGGGCCTTCACCGCCTCCACTTCCGCGTCCGGCGCCTCGAAGAGCAGTTCGTCGTGAACTTGGAGGAGCACGCGCGTCTTCAGCTTCTCCTGGCGCAGTGCCGCGTCCACCGCCAGCATCGCCTTCTTCATCAGGTCCGCGGCGGTGCCCTGGATGGGCATGTTGATGGCGGCGCGCTCGGCGGCCTGGGCCACGCCCCGGTTCTTGGACAGCAGGTCGCCCATCAGGCGGCGGCGTCCGTAGAGCGTCTCCACGTAGCCCACCTTGCGCGCCTTCTCCACGGTGTCCTCCAGGTACTGGCGGATGCCCGCGTACCGGGTGAAGTACCGCTCGATGACGTCACGGGCACTCTCCTGGGAGATGCCCAGGCGCGTGGACAGGCCGTGCGCGGACAGGCCGTACGCGATGCCGAAGTTCACCGTCTTCGCCACGCGGCGCTGCTCGCGGTCCACGTCCTTCGGGCTGATGCTGAAGATCTCCGCCGCCGTGCGGCTGTGGATGTCCTCGTCGTCGAGGAAGGCCTGGATGAGCACCGGGTCCTCGGCGATGTGCGCCAACAGCCGCAGCTCCACCTGCGAGTAGTCCGCGCTGACCAGCTGGTGCCCGGCCTCCGCCACGAAGGCGCGGCGGATCTCCCGGCCCACCTCGGTGCGGATGGGGATGTTCTGGAGGTTCGGGTCGGACGAGGACAGCCGGCCGGTGGCCGTGGCCGCCTGGTGGTACGTGGTGTGGACGCGCCCGTCCTTCGCAACCAGCGTGGGCAGCGTGTCCAGGTAGGTGCTCTTGAGCTTGGACAGGCCCCGGTACTCGATGAGGGCCCGCGCCAGCGCGCTGCCGTGCTCCTCGGCCAGCTTCTCCAGCACCTCCTGATCCGTGGACGGCCCCGTCTTGCCGCGCTTGAGGATGGGCAGCTTCAGCTCCTCGTACAGCACCTGCGCCAGCTGCGGGTTGGAGCCCAGGTTGAAGACGTGGCCCGCGGCCACGTGGCACTCCGCCTCCTTCGCCTTCACCTCCACGTCCACGCGCTCGGAGGTGCGCGCAAGCTCCGTCACGTCCAGCTTGACGCCCTCGCGCTCCATGCGCGCGAGGATGGGCAAGAGGGGCAGCTCCAGCGTGCGCGCCAGCTCCGCCAGCCCGCCCAGCTCCAGCTCGCGCCACAGCTCCGGCGCCAGCCTCCGCGCCGCGTCCGCGCGCACCGCGTACGCCGCGGCCACCTCGTCCGGGCCGTGGTCCGACAGTGCCCGCCCCTTCTTGCCCTCCACCGACGCCGGCAGCGCCGGCAGCTCCGAGCGCAGCCGCTCCCGCGCCAGGTCCGCCAGCGCGTGCTCGCGGCGCGACGGGTTGAGCAGGTAGCTCAAGAGCTCCACGTCGTCGTGCGCGCCCTCCAGCGGCAGGCCCTCGTTGGCCAGCACCAGCGTGAGCGCCTTGAGGTCATGCCCGCCCTTCTTCACGGCCGCGTCCGCCAGCACGTCCTTCATCACCGAGGCGAACGCCGCCACCGGCATCTGGGCCGCGCCCAGTTGCTGGTGCCGCAGGGGCACGTAGCGCGTGGTGCCGTCCGGCAGCGCCATGCCCAGGCCCACCAGCGGGGCCGCGAAGGGCAGGCCCTCGTAGGCAGGCACCAGCGTGACGGCCCCGGCCGCGCGCGCCGCGTCCGCCAGCGTCTTCAGCTCCGCCTCGGTGGTGACGAGCGTGGTGGTGGTGACGAGCGGCGGCACCTCCGGGCGCGGCGTCTCCTCCGCCGGCAGGTCGCGCAGGAGCGCGAAGAACTCCAGCTCCGTGAACAGGTCGCGCGCGCGCGTGGAGTCCGGCGGACGCCGCGCCAGGTCCTCCAGCTTCACGCCCAGGGGCAGCGTGGTGTTGAAGGTGACGAGCTGCTTGGCGCGCAGCAGGCTGTCGCGGTGGGACTCCAGCGCCGCGCGGATCTTCGGCTTCTTCACCTCGTCCAGCCGCGTCAGCAGCGTCTCCACGTCGCCGAACTGGTGCAGCAGCTCCACCGCCGTCTTGTCGCCCACGCCCGGCACCTTGGCGACGTTGTCCACCGCGTCGCCCACCAGGGCCAGGAAGTCGCGCACCTGCCGGGGCAGGATGCCCATCTTCTCCTGCACGTCCACGACGGCCAGGCGCTTGTTCTTCGCCGGGTCGAAGAGGGTGATGTCCTCGTCGACGATCTGCATGAAGTCCTTGTCGCTGGTGACGACAAGCACCTGGAAGCCCTCGGCCTTGGCCTGCATCGCCAGCGTGCCGATGACGTCGTCCGCCTCCCAGCCCTCCGCGTCCAGCGAGGCCAGGTTGAGCACGTCGCCCACCTTGCGGATGAGCGGGAACTGGGGCGTCAGGTCTTCTGGCGGCGCCTTGCGGTTCGCCTTGTACTGCGGGTCGATCTTCTGGCGCTCCACGCGGCCCGACTTGTCGAACGCCAGCGCCACGTGCGTGGGCTTCAGCTCCTGCAGGGCCTTGAGCACCATTCGGGTGAAGCCCAGCACCGCGTTGGTGGGCACCCCCTTGCTCGTCGTGAGCGGGGGGATCGCGTGGTAGGCGCGGAAGATGAAGCCAGAGGCGTCGAAGAGGGCCAGGCGGCGCTCGGAGCGCGGGGGGCTGGTGTCGGCCATCCCCCGTCCCTAGCGCGCCTCCCGCTCCCTGTCCACGAAGCCCCTCACCGGCACTTCAGCTCCTGCTTCTTCGTCGCCACCATCTCCGCGATGCCGTCACCCGCCACCGCGAAGTCCTCCACGATGGACAGGTCCTGGCAGCCGGCCACCTCCGACAGCGCCTGCTGCGCCTGCGTCGAACAGAAGGCCACCGCGCGGTTGAGGTCCGTGTTGCCCTTGTAGAACTCGAAGCCCAGCTTCCAGATCTTGCAGCCGCGGCGCTTGTCCTCGCGGTCCGCGAAGTGCTTGCCGCGCTGGTACGCCTTGGCCGCCATGTCCTGGAAGATGTTCTTCCGGTAGAAGGACAGGTGCGTCTCCGCCAGGTCGCCCATCAGGCGCTTGTCCGTCGCCAGCGCTTCCTTGAACGGCGTCACCGCGCGCTCGGGGTCCTCGTTGGTGAGCGCGCTCTCGCCCGTCTTGAAGAGCTGATCCACGTTGGACACGTCCCGCATCAGATCGTCCGCCTGGGCGTGGAACTGCGCGGAGTCTTCCTTCGAGCGCAGCTTCTGCAACGTCGCCAGCGCCTCGCTGCCGCGGCCATTCCAGTAGTCCATCATCGCCGCCTGCATCAGCTTCGGGCTGTAGCGGCTGTTCATCATGGCGCGCACTTCGCCGGCCTGATCCGGCCCCAGGTTGTCCTCGGTGAGCACGTCCGACACCGGGCAGGTCCACGGCGCCGCGTTGCGGTCCAGCTTGAGCCGGGCCACCAGGAACTTCACGAACATGGGGTCCTTGGGCCGCCACTCGTTGCGGCGCAACCCACCCTCCAGGCGGAGCGTCTGGCCCAGCGGCGGCTCCATGTCCTCCTTGCTCTGCTTCTGGCACCACACTTCCATGAAGTCCTGGCAGCGAGGCACGGCGGCCTTCCACTGCGCGTTGCCCAAGTAGCGCTTGCAGTCGTCCTTCGCGCGCTCCACGAACCGCTCGGCGGACTCGCGTGCCTTCGCGCGGGCGCGGCGGAAGTACTCGCTCTCCTTCGGAATCTTGCGCAGCGCGAGCAGGGCCTCCTTCTCGCGGTTGAGCTCGACGGACTTCTTCGCGAACTCGAAGTTCTCGAAGGCCTCCTTCTCCAGCTTGATGCGCCGCACGAGGTTGTTCGCCTCGGCGTTGATGGGGTCGATGTCCAGCGCCTTCTCACACGTCTGCTCGGCCCGCTCCCAGTTGGGCGGCCCCACGTCGTTGGACGCGTAGGAGCGGCACTCGCTGAGCAGCTCCTGCACCTGTTGCGCGGGGTCCTGCGACACGGCCTGGGTGGGCTTCGGGTTCTTCGAAACGCCCGGCGCGAAGGACACCTTCACCACCGCCGCCACGGCGAACAGGGCCACCACGCCGCCGACGATGACGGCCACCTTGCGCCGGTTGTCCGTCGCGGGCTCCGCCCGGCTTCCCCGCCGGGGCGGGACGCCCGCGCCCGTGCCCGGACGCCGCGCGGGCGTGTCGGAGGCCTCGTAGGCCATCTCCACCACGCCGAACTGGAGGACGTCGCCGGGCTGGAGGTCCACGAACTCCTGCCCCAGCAGCTCGCCGTTGAGCAGCGTGCCGTTGGCGCTGCCCAGGTCGCGCGCCCTGACGACGTTGCCCTCGCGCTGGACCTCCGCGTGCTTGCGGCTCACCGAGTCGTCATCCAGCATCACCACCGCTGGCGGCGCCCGGCCCACCAGCAGCGTCGCGGTGATGGGATAGGACTTGCCGGCCCACGGCCCCGTCATCCCCTTGAGCACCGGGCCCGCGCCCACGCCCGCGACCACGCCGGTGGGCAGGGGCCGTTGAGGCCGCTTCGCCAGCGCCGCGCCCGCGGGCTTCGCGGCCCCGTTCGCGGTGGCCTTGGCCTTGATGCTGGGCATCGCGCGCGTGCCCTTCACCGGGGCGTCCGCGAGCGTCTCCGGGTCGCCCATCCCGGGCGGAGGCGTCGCCGTCCTGCGGCCGCTGGAGCCCTTGGCGCTGCCCTTGAGCTTCATCTCGTAGTCGCCCAGCAACACCTGGGAGCCCGGCATCACCGCCGTGGGCCCCTCGATGCGCTCGCCGTCCACGAACGTGCCGTTCTGGCTGTTGCCGTCCTCGATGTAGACGGTGCCGCCCTCCACGTAGACGCGCGCGTGCTGCCGCGACACGCCTCCCTCCGTGAGGACGAGGTCATTGCCCTGCTGGCGGCCGATCTTCAGCTCTCCAGCGATTTCGTGCTCGTGCTCAGTGCCGTCAGGGTGACGGACGACCAGGGTTGCCATGGGCGCGTCAGTCCTCGCGGAAGATGCTCATGTTCACCGGAAGGCCCTTGCGCTGAAGTTCGTCATAGAACTTCGGCACGAAGCCCGAGGCCACGTAGCGGCCCCGCACCTTGTGGTCCTCGGTGAAGCCATCCTGCTTGTAATAGAAGATGTCCTGCAGGGTCACGATGTCGACCTCCATGCCGGACACCTCCGTGATGTAGCAGATCTTGCGAGAGCCGTCGGAGAAGCGCGTCTGCTGCACGATGAGGTGCACGGCGCTGGCGATCTGCTCGCGGATGGCCTTCACCGGCAGCTCCATGCCGGACATGAGCACCATCGTCTCCAGCCGCGCGATGGCGTCACGCGGCGTGTTCGCGTGCAGCGTGGTGAGCGAACCGTCGTGGCCGGTGTTCATGGCCTGGAGCATGTCCAGCGTCTCGCCAGAGCGGCACTCGCCCACGACGATGCGGTCGGGCCGCATGCGCAGGCAGTTCTTCACCAGCTCGCGGATGGTGATGGCGCCCTTGCCTTCCAGGTTGGGCGGGCGGCTCTCCAGCTGCACCCAGTGGTCCTGCGGAAGCTGCAGCTCCGCGGCGTCCTCCACCGTGATGATGCGCTCGCCTTCCGGGATGAACGAGCTGATGATGTTCAGCGTCGTCGTCTTGCCGGAGCCGGTGCCGCCGGAGATGACGATGTTGCGACGCGCCGTCACGCACATCTCCAGGAACTCGGCCATCTGCGCGGTGACGGTCTTGTACTTGATGAGATCCTGGATCTTCAGCGCGTCCTTCTTGAACTTGCGGATCGTGATGCAGGGCCCCTTGAGGGCCAGCGGCGGGATGATGGCGTTGACGCGGCTGCCGTCCTTGAGGCGCGCGTCCACCAGCGGGCTCGACTCGTCGATGCGCCGGCCGATGGGCGCCACGATGCGCTCGATGACGCCGAGCACCGCCTGGTTGGAGGAGAAGGTCTTCTCCGACAGCGTCAGCTTGCCCCGCCGCTCGATGTAGATCTGGTTGGCGTGGTTCACCATGATCTCGCTGATCTCTTCCGACGCGAGGAACGCTTCCAGGGGCCCCAGGCCCAGCGCCTCGTTGATGACGTCGGTGAGCAGCTCCTCGCGGTCCACGTCCGTGGGAAGCTCTCCGTCCGCTTCCATCTGGTCGATGATGTCGCGGATGGCCTTCTCGGTGCGGCGCCACAGCTCCTCGTCCCCGAGCCGGTCCATGTCCATGCGACGCAGGTCCAGGTACTCGATGAGCCGGTCGTGGATCTCCTTCTGGAGGCGCGAGTAGCGCTCCAGCTTCGGGTCCACCTTCTTCTTGTTCTTCGCCATGGCCGCGGCCATGGACGCGGGCATGCGGCTGGGGGCGGCGACGGGAGCGGGAGCTTCCTCCTCCTCGTAGGCCTCCTCTTCCTCGTAGGCCTCTTCCTCCTCGTAGGCCTCCTCGCCCTGCTCCTCGTCGTAGCCCTCGTCGGCGTGCGCCTCCTGCGACGCGTCCTCCAGCGCTTCCACGTTGAGGATGTAGTCGCCGATAGAGACCTGGTCCGTGGGCTTGAGGACCATGGGTCCGGCAATCTTCTTGCCGTTCACGAAGGTGCCGTTCGTGGACTTCATGTCCACGATGATGAAGCGTCCGTCCTTCTCGACGATGCGGGAGTGGTACTTGGAGACGTTCCCCTTCCCGAGGACGATGTCATTGCCGGCGAGCCGGCCAATCGTCACCTCGTTCTTGGGGTATTCCCGCTGCTCCGTCCCGCCGCCCTTCTCCGCCAGGGTGATGAGAAACATGGGTCGGGATGCTACCAAGCCCTCCTGCGACCTCAAAGACTCCTGCGACGGTCGCTCGCCTGCCCGCAAGCTCTCGGGCCGGCCCCCTCCCCCCTGCTGGAGGGGAGCGGGGCCGGCCCGGGAGTCGGAACCAGTCGCTGAAGGGGGCGCCCAGGGCGGGCGCGAGCCTCAGTCGAAGATGTTGAAGTTCACCTCGGAGCGGGCCTGCTTGTAGCGGGTCTTCACGTCCTCGATGATGCTCCGGACCTTGTCCGAGTCCGGGTTCACGATGCGCGGGGTGACGAAGATCACCAGCTCGCGCTTGGTGGAGTCGAACGCGCGGTTCTTGAACAGCTCGCCCACGATGGGGATGTTGCCCAGGCCCGGCAGCTTCGCGACGGCCTTCTGCTCATCGTGGCTGAACACGCCCGACAGCACGATGGTCTCACCGTGGCGCACGGTGACGTTGGTCTTCACCTTACGGGTGCGGAAGCCGGGGATGGCGGAAGAGCCACCGAAGGACACCGACACGGAGGTGTCGATTTCGGACGCCTCGGCCTCCACCTCCGTCTGGATGTTGCCGTTGCGGTCCGCGGTGGGGCGGATGTTCAGGATGACGCCGTAGGGCTTGTACTCCACCGTGAACTGCGTGTTGGTGATGAGCGGGATGGGCACCTCGCCGCCGGCGAGGAACTCCGCCTTCTCACCGCTGGCGCACACCAGCTTGGGCTGCGCCAGCAGGCGGCCGTAACCGTCGTTGGCCTGGAAGCCGATGCTCAGCTCGGACGAGCCCACCGCGCCCAGCGTGAGGCCCGCGATGGCGTCCCCGCCGGGGATCAGCCCCTTGGTGAGGTCCACCGCGGCCGAGAGGCCACCGGTGATGTCCGTGGGGTACTTGATGCCGTAGCGGTCGCGGCTGTTGCGGCGGATTTCGACGAACTGGACCTCGGAGAGGATCATCCGCTTGATGCCGACGACGAGCAGGTTCTCCACCTTCTCGCCAATGGCCTTGGTGATGAGCTCCGCCTTCTGCAGGTCCTGCTGGCTCTCCACGGAGCCCTCCAGGAAGATGGTCGCGCCCACCACGTTGGCCTGCACGTTCTTCAGGCCCGCCTTCTGGAAGGCCGCGTTCAGGTTCTGGGCGACCAGCTTCTTGGCGTTGGGGGCGATCTTCACGAACGACTTCACGTTCGGGTAGAGGCTCACCACCTGCTCGATGCGGTCCGCGTCCTGCGTCGTGTAGGCCTGACCGTCCAGGTAGATGCGATCCCCCACCATGCGCACGGACACGCCTTCGATCTCGCCCAGCAGGCGCTTGATCTCGGAGATGACCTCGTTGGGGTCCTGCTTGCGGACCGTGACCAGGTAGCTGATGCGCTGGCCCGAGGACTTCCAGACGAGCAGTGTCGTCTTGCCCTCCTGCTGGCCGGTGACGAGCAGCTGGCCGGTGCCCAGCGTCTTCACCTCGGCGATGGACGGGTCGCCCAGCGCGACGCGGCTCAGGCCGGGGATGGTGAGCACCTTCTGCGTGCCAACACCGAGGCTGACGGTGCTGCCCTCCTGGGCCAGGGCGGGGGCACTGGCCACCAGGGTGACGAGGGCGCCAAGTGCGACGGCGTGCGTGAAGCGCGTGGACATCGTGTGAATCCCCTTCTTGCGTGAGTGCGCGCTGACGGCGGCGCGCTATCCCAGATGTTGTTGCTGCCACCACATGGCCCAGAAAGTCCCGAGCGCGATGGAGACGCCGTAGGGGATGTGTCGCACGGGAGCGGGAGAGGTTTCCTCGCGCAGCAACTTCGCCCGCACCGCCCAGCGACGGGCCACCGCCGCCAGCGTGTCCCAGACGGCCCCCTGCCACAGCAGCGTGACGACCGCCTGCAGCGCGCCCACCAACGAGATGAAGGCCGCCGCCGCGAGCACCGCCGGGAACCCCAGCACACAGCCCACGCCCGCCATCAGCTTGACGTCACCCCATCCCATGCGCCCGCGCAGCGCACCGGGCACCAGCAGCAGCGCCAGTCCCGCGCCCGCGAGCGCCCCGCTCACCATCCCCGACTCCAGCC
>NZ_RAWB01000406.1 GCF_003612055.1 Corallococcus llansteffanensis | reverse complement strand
TGCCCGCGGTGCTGCACGCGCTCAAGCACGTGGTGGGGGAGGCGGGCGCGTGGCGCGGTGGCCGGCTGCTGCTGAACCTCAACCAGAAGGACGGCTTCGACTGTCCGGGGTGCGCGTGGCCGGATCCGTCGCACCGGTCGATGAATGAGTACTGCGAGAACGGCGCGAAGGCGGTGGCGGAGGAGGGGACGAAGGAGCGCGTGACGCCGGAGTTCTTCCGCGAGTGGAGCGTGGCCCGCCTCTCCGAACAGTCCGACCTGTGGCTGGGCAAGGCCGGAAGGCTCACGCACCCGATGGTGCTGCGCGAGGGCGCTACGCACTACGAGCCCGTGTCCTGGGATGACGCGTTCGCGCTGGTGGCGGAGGAGTTGAACGCGCTGGGCTCACCGGACGAGGCGGCGTTCTACACGTCCGGCCGCACGGGCAACGAGGCCGCGTTCCTCTACCAGTTGTTCGTGCGGGAGTTCGGCACCAACAACCTGCCGGACTGCTCCAACATGTGCCACGAGTCCAGCGGCACGGGGCTCACGGAGACGATTGGCATTGGCAAGGGCTCCGTCACGCTGGAGGACTTCGACCACGCGCAGGCCATCTTCGTCATCGGGCAGAACCCGGGCACCAACCACCCGCGCATGCTGACGGCGCTCCAGGCCGCCGCGCGCCGGGGCTGTGAGATCGTCAGCATCAACCCGCTGCCGGAGGCGGGCCTCAACCGCTTCAAGCACCCGCAGGAGGTGCTGCACCTCATCGGCCCCGGTACCGCGCTCAACAAGCTCTTCCTCCAGGTGCGCATCAACGGCGACGTCGCGCTCCTCCAGGGGCTGGGCAAGGCGCTGCTGGAGCGCGAGGCGAAGGCGCCGGGCACCGTGTTGGACAAGGCGTTCATCGAGGGCAGGACGGCGGGCTTCGACGCGTACCGGGCGCACCTGGAATCCGTCTCGTGGGACGACGTCGTGACGGAGAGCGGCGTGCCCCGCGAGCAGGTGGAGGCGGCCGCGGACATCCTGGCGCGCTCCGAGCGCACCATCTTCTGCTGGGCCATGGGGCTCACCCAGCACCGCAACGCGGTGGGCAACGTGCAGGAGGTGGTCAACCTGACGCTCCTGCGCGGGAGCATCGGCAAGGCCGGCGCGGGCGTGTGCCCGGTGCGTGGGCACAGCAACGTGCAGGGCGACCGCACGATGGGCATCTGGGAGCATCCGAAGCCGGAACTCATGGCCGCGCTGGAGCGCGAGTTCGGCTTCGCGCCGCCGCGCCACACCGGCCTGGACACCGTGGCCACGCTCAAGGCGATGCATGACGGCCGGGTGAAGGTGTTCTTCGCGCTGGGGGGCAACTTCCTGTCGGCCACGCCGGATACGGAGTTCACCGCCGAGGGCCTCCGGCGGACGCGGCTCACGGTGCACGTGTCCACCAAGCTCAACCGCGCGCACCTGGTGCACGGCCAGCGCGCGTTGATCCTCCCGTGCCTGGGGCGCACCGAGCACGACGTGCAGGCCACCGGAAGGCAGTTCGTCACGGTGGAGGACTCGATGGGGATGGTGCACGCGTCGCGCGGCGCCGTGGCTCCCGCGTCCGAGCACCTGCTCAGCGAGCCCGTCATCGTCGCCCGGCTGGCGCACGCGGTGCTGGGGGCGCGCTCGAAGGTGCCGTGGCTGTCGCTGGTGGAGGACTACGACCGGGTGCGCGAGCACATCTCCCGGTGCATCCCGGGCTTCGAGGACTTCAACCGCCGCGTGCGTGAGCCCGGCGGCTTCGCGCTGCCCAACGGCCCGCGCCAGGGCGTCTTCCCCACGCCGGACGGCAAGGCGCACTTCACCGTGCACGCCATGCCCCGGCTGCGGCTGGAGCCCGGACAGTTGTTGATGATGACGCTGCGCTCGCATGACCAGTACAACACCACCGTGTACGGGCTGGACGACCGCTACCGGGGCATCCACCAGGGGCGGCGCGTGGTGTTCCTGCACCCGGAGGACGTGACGGCGCGGGGGCTGACGGCGGGGCAGAAGGTGGACCTCACCAGCCACTTCCAGGGCGAGACGCGCGTGGCCCGCGAGTTCGTGGTGGTGCCGTACAACATCCCCCGGACGTGCGCGGCCACGTACTTCCCGGAGGCGAACGTGCTCGTGCCCGTGGACAGCCACGCCGAGAAGAGCCGCACGCCCACGTCGAAGTCCGTCGTCATCACCGTGGCCCCGAGTCCGGCGAGGCCCGCGTGAGTCCTTCGAGGTTCCATGCAGCCGTCGGTTGAAGCGGGTTGGCCGGAGTCGCTCCAGCCGCTCTATGCGCAGGTGGCGGAGGCGGTGCCCCAGGAGGCCGTGGCGGCGAGCGCCGGCTGGCGCGACACCTTCGCCCACTGGGTGCGCGGCGCGTCGTTGGAGGAGCGCACGCGCGCGCAGGCCGCCGCGTGGGAGCGGCTGTCCCCCGGGGAGCGCACGCCGGGCGAAGTGCTCTTCCTCGTGTCCACGTGCAGCGAGCTGCTCTGGCCCTACGCGGAGCCGCCCCCGGGCCTGTTGAGGCAGCTGCTCGCGAGGCAGCGCGACGCGGTGGCCGCGCTCCGGGACGCAGGAGAAGCGGAGGTCGCGGACAGGCTCCAGAAGGAGACGGACGCGGCGCTGTCCACCGTGCTCACGCGCTACCTGAAGCGCCACCCGGACGCGCTGCTGGCCCTGGTGCGGGGCGTGCCGTGCACTTTCGACGGCCGCGCGCTGCGCTTCCAGGACGCGGTGGACGTGGACCTGAAGCAGGTGCTGGGCGCGGGGCCGAAGTCGGTGGGGCTCCTGGAGCAGCTGCGCGCGCTGTTGCCGGACACGCGCGAGGAGGGCCGCGACCGGCTCGCCGAGTTCATCCGCACGCGCGCCGCCCGCGTCCCCTGGCGCGAGGCGAGCGAAGTGCTGGGCGAGCGGCTCTTCGCGCTGGCGACATCTCCGGACGGTCGCGGCGGCATGCGGGGCTTCCTCGCGTGCTACCCGAACGGGCGCAAGGAACCGGACTGGTGCTCGCGCGCGGGGCTGCTGCTCGCGCGCACGGTGGAGGTGGGCGGGCCGCCCGCGGTGGTGGAGAACCTGTGCGACCTGCTCACGCTCTTCGACTCGCCCCCGGTGGACGGGCTGCGCGGGGCGCTGGGCGCGCTGGTGCAGAGCGACTTCGAGGCGGCGGCGGACCTGGGCCACGCGCGGTTCGTGTTGGATCACTGCCTGGGCACGATGCGCAAGAACGAGCCCGCGCTCGCGCTCGCGCTCCTGTGGCTGGAGGAGCGGCTGTTCCGCGCGGCCGTGCGGCGCGGCGTGCCGGAGGCCTTCGAGCGGCGCACCCGCGCCCGCGCGAAGCTGGAGTCCTTTCCCGGCTTCGCGCACCTGGTGTGGCTCGCGGAGGAGTGCGCGGAAGTGTGGCCGCGCTTCCGCTCCCCGGCCCGGCCCGGGCTGGACGGCCTGGTGGCGTGGCGCGGAGAGGTAGCGCAGCGCATGGGCAAGAAGCCCGTGCTGCGCAAGGCGGCCATCGAGTTCCTCCTCTGGTGCGCGCCGGACGAGGCCTCGTCGGAGGCGGAGCTGGCGGCGCTGGCCCTGGTGCGCACCGCCACGGACCGGCGGCTGGTGCGCCGCATGCTGGAGCATCCGTCCCCCAAGGCCCGCTTCCGCGCGCGCTCGCTCCAGTCCTGGCTCCAGGCGGGCGCGGGGCAGGGCACCACGCCTGCTCCGGTGGAGCCCTCCGAGCCCGCCACGCTGACGGCCTCCCTGCGCCACCTGCACGCGACGCGCGCGGTGCCGGTGGGCGGACGCACCTGGCTGCGCGACCGCGACCTGGAGGACCTGCTGGTGGGCGCGGTGGGGCGCGTGGAGGCGGACGTCGCCTCGCGCCACCCGGAGCGCTTCCGCGAGGAGACCTCCGAGCTGGTCGCGGGGCTGCTGGAGGGCGTGCGCTCGGAGCTGGAGCGCATCCAGGCGGACCTGGGGTCGCTGCTGGCACAGGGGGGGCGCGCCTCGCCGCTGTCCCTGGCGATGACCGTGCAACGCGCACCGACCGTGCCTCGCGACGGCGGCGTGGAGGTGGCCTTCGTGGTGTCGGTGGAGCGCGAGGGCTTCGTGCGAACGCGGCGCGTCGTCCGGGTGCCGGTGGCGAAGCTGGAGCAGCGCGGCGAAGGCCAGTGGCTGCCCACGCTCCGGCTGGGCCGCGAGCGGCTGGACGCGCTGCTCACGCGCACGGAGGCCGCGTTCTGCCTCTTCCTCGTGCCCGCCTTCGTGCGCGCCGAGTGCTGGGTGGTGCCGGCGCGGCTGGCGCGGGCGCTGATGGAGACGCAGGGCGCCCTGTCCGGCGTGCCCCGCGAGGCGGCCCAGGGCGTGTCACGGCCCCTGGCGCAGTGGCTCGTCTATGACGTGCTGGGCCTGTGGGTGGGCGACGAGCGGCCCGACGTGGTGGACGCGGCGCGGGCCGGCGACACCGGCGCGGACTTCGTGGTGGACCTGATCGTGCGCTGAGCCGCCTTCCGGGTGGGATCGGAAAAGCCCGGGGAAATGTCCGGGAATATCCAGAAGCCCCGGCGTAAAGGCTGACGAGGGGTGCTGGAACATCGTCCGGGGCAGGGGCCCAGGTCGTCCGTCCGTTCTGAGAACGGGATGCATGCCTCCACGCGCGCGGCGTCGCCGTGTCTCCAGGGCTGTGAAAGGCATTCATCATGAAGAGGACACCTTCGCGTTCCGCGTGGGCGCTGCTGAGCTTTGCCCTGACCGCCGGCCTGAGCGCCTGTGGCGACGGCGCTGGAATGAATGCCGAGCACCGGCTCGTGTCGGCCTCCGACGCGCCCGTGTTCGCGCAGCAGGAGTCGGCGCTCTCGGACACGCTGGAGCAGTACGCGGCCAAGTGTGACGCCGCCATCGGCGCCACCGTGCCGGACTTCAACTGCGAGCTGGGCACGGTCGTCCCGACGACCAACCACCTCAACGGCAAGTGTGACCGGCCCAACCGCCTCAATGAGACGTGCGACCCGGACAGCAAGTTCCAGGTGCTGCTCAACACCGCGGACGTGTCCATCGTCGCGCACTGCCGCAAGCAGGGAAACGCGGCGAACTACTACGGCGACATCGCCGTCATCCAGACGAACAAGAAGAACGGCGCGACCTGCTTCTACCAGGCGTTGGGCACGCTCTACGGCGCGGCCGTGAAGGCGCCCTCCAAGGGCACCGGCGCGTGGAGCTGGAAGACGCCCGCCGACACGGCGAACATCCGCTGCGTGCGCTGCCATGACAACGGCGCGCTGGTGCGCTCGCCGTACCTGACGCAGGTGACCGGCGCGAACAAGCTGCCGGGCGCGGGCGACACCAGCTTCAACCGCGATCAGCCGTACCGCTTCATCGGCGCGGACTTCGCGTCATGGAAGGCCTACAAGGTGGAGGTCGCCGGCAACACGTGCCTGGGCTGCCACCGCATGGGCACCAGCAACCAGCTGGGCTACGACGACGGCGTGGCCCTGGATCTGGGCATCCGCGCGACGGCGACGTCGGAGACCGCGAAGAATCCGCACTCGCCCAGCTCGCCCATCTGGATGATGCCGGGCACCACCTACTACGACGCCAACAACGCAGCCTCCGCGGCGGCCATCCGCGCCTGTGCGCTGCGCCGCAACGAAGTCCCGCTGCCCAACACGGCTGCGTGCCGCATCACCCAGTACACGGACGTGGGCGCACCGTCCGCCGCGGGTTCGTTCACCGCGGTGTGGGAGCCGGGCTCGCAGTCGGAGATCCAGGTCTACGGCTGGTCGTACGCGGACTACCGCGAGAAGTATGATCAGCTCTGGCCGCAGGGCTGGCGCCTGTACTCGCTGCAGCCCTACGTGGTGGGAACGCAGGTGCTCTACAACGCCGTCTGGCGGCCGAGCACCGAGAACGAGATCCAGGTCTACGGCTGGTCGTTCGCGTCCTTCAAGGCGAAGTACGACGAGCTGTGGCCGCTCGGCTGGCGCCTGAAGCTGCTCCAGCCGTACGTGGTGAGTGGTCAGACGTATTACACGGCCGTCTGGCGCCCGAGCACCGAGGGCGAGACGCAGGTGTACGGCGCCACGTACGCGTCCTACCGCGCCACGTATGACGCGCTCTGGCCGCAGGGCTGGCGCCTGAAGCTGCTCCAGCCGTACGTGGTGAACGGCCAGGTGCTCTACACGGCGGTCTTCAAGCCGAGCACCGAGGGCGAGATGCAGGTGTACGGCGCCACCTATGCGTCCTACCGCGCCACGTATGACACGATCTATCCGCAGGGCTGGCGGCTGAAGATGCTGGAGCCGTACGTGGTGAACGGCCAGGTCTTCTACACGGCGGTCTTCAAGCCGAGCACCACCAGCGAGACGCAGGTCTACGGCTGGGACAACGCGAGCTTCCGCTCGCGGTACGACGAGCTGTGGCCGCTCGGCTGGCGCCTGAAGATCCTGCGCGCCTACTGAGTCTTGCCGGTGCGTTGAACGAAGCCGTGCCCTTGGGGGGGAGCATGTCCGCGATGAAGCTGTCGAACGAGGAGGCCGCCGTGTCGCGTTTCCACTGCGAGATGAAGACGGAGCGGAAGGGGGCGCGTGCGCGGGCTCCGGACGAGCGACCGGGCACCTTCGTCGATGGGGTCCGGTGGCGCCTGTCGCGGCCTCGAAGGGGAAGCAGCGCCAGCCTGGGCCATGTCTCCGTGCGCCCGGAGGCCCGTGAGGAAGGGGGAGCTCACGGGCTTCCGGAGCGCGCGGCCTTCGGGGACCTGGTGGCCACGTCCGCCTCGGCCCGGGCCAGCTTCGACCGGATGGCGTGCGCGGCGGCCTGCCACGCGACGGTGTTGCTGGAGGGGGAGACGGGCACGGGGAAGAGCCGCGCCGCGCTCGCCATCCACCGGGCGGGGACCCGTGCGAGCGCGCCCTTCCTCGTCGTGGACTGCGGCGCGCTCCCGGCCAACCTGCTGGAGAGCGAGCTGTTCGGCCACGAGAAGGGGGCCTTCACCGGCGCCATCCAGCGGCGCGTGGGGGCCTTCGAGGAGGCGGACGGCGGCACCATCTTCCTCGATGAGATTGGGGAGCTGCCCGCGGAGCTGCAGCCCAAGCTGCTCCGCGTGCTGGAGAACCGGGAGATCCGCCGGCTGGGCTCCAACACGCATCAGGCGGTCAACGTGCGCGTCATCGCGGCCACGCACCGCGACCTGCGCGCGGAGGTGGAGGCGGGCCGCTTCCGGGCGGACCTGTACTTCCGCCTCGCCGTGGTGGGCATCCCGCTTCCGGCCCTGCGCGAGCGGCCGGAGGACATCCCGCTCATCGCCGAGCGCATCCTCGTGGGCCTGGGCGCCACGCCCGAGCAGCTGGCGTCGCTGACCGCGCCGGAGTTCCTGGCGCAGCTCCAGCACGCCGCGTGGCCGGGCAACGTGCGCGAGCTGCGCAACCACCTGGAGCGCTGCCTCGTGTTCCAGAGCGCGCTGCCGCCCGCGATGTCCGCGTCGGGCGTCATGGCTCCGGCGCCCCGCGCGGTGGACGCCTCGCTGACGTACGCGGAGTCCCGTCGTCGGGCGCTGGAGGAGTTCGAGCGCGACTACGTGGAGGCGCTCCTCAAGCTGCACGGGGGCAAGGTGTCCCGGGCCGCCGCCGCCGCGGACATGGACCGCGTCTACCTGTACCGGCTCCTGCGCCGGCACGGCCTGCGGAGCTGACACGCCGCGAGGGGCCGTTCACAAATCCCACGCGGGAAGGGGACAGCTGGCGGAGAATCCCGCCCATGTCCGGCACCCTCTTCGACCTTCACTCGCTTCCGGCGATGCCCGCCGCGCTCCTCCGCGCGGCCTTCACCCGCAGGAAGGGCCATGGAACGGCCCTGCCGGACCTGACGCTGCGGGCGCACGGCTGCCGCGCGTCCCCCGTGCTGCTGGAGCGCTACCGGGCCGCGTGCGGCTTCGATGCCGACGGCTTCCTGCCGCTCACGTACCCGCAGGTGCTCGCGACGCCGCTGCACCTGGGCCTGCTGGGCCTGCCCGACTTCCCGTACGCCGTGCTGGGCACGGTGCACGTGCGCAATCACATCCAGCAGCACCACCGCCTGCCGGACACCGCCGCGCTCACCGTGGCCTGTCACTTCGACGGACACCGCGAGGTGCCCGCGGGCCACGAGTTCGACCTGCACACCCGCGTCGAAGCGGAGGAGAGCGGCGAGCTGCTGTGGCAGGCCGTCACCACCATGCTGCGCCGGCACGGGGCCCGGAAGGACCCGGACGCCCCGCGCAAGGACCGCCCGCCCGACGACGCCCAGGCCGCGCGCTTCGCGGCGAGCCGTCCCGCCCCGTGGGCCATCCCCGCCGACACCGGCCGCCGCTACGCGCGCGCCTCCGGCGACTACAACCCCATCCACCTCACCGCCCTCACGGCGCGGCCCTTCGGCTTCCCGCGCGCCATCGCGCACGGCATGTGGACGCTCGCGCGCTGCGTGGCGGAGCTGGGGGAAGCGGCCCACGCGGACGCGCTCCGGCTGGACTGTGACTTCAAGAAGCCCCTGCTGCTGCCGGCCCGGGCGACGTTCCAGACGGCCCGCGAGTCCGCGGGCGTGGCGTTCCGGGTGCTGTCGGAGGAGGGGAAGCCGCACCTGCTGGGGCGACTGGGCTGAAACAGGCGATGCGTCGTCGGGCCGGAGGGCGGCCCGCCAGGCGTCAGTCGCTCAGCTCCGGCAGGTCCGGGAGGCTGTCCGGATCCAACTTCATCAGGGCGCACAGCCGGCTCAGCGTGGGGATGGTGGGGACCATCACGCCACGCTCGACGCGGGCGAGGACCTCCACGCCCAGCTCCAGATGCTCAGCGACTTCCTCCATGGAGAGCCCCGCCTGCTGCCGCGCCGCCTTCAGCGCCGCGCCAAGCGCTTCGGCCCGCTCTCTCCGACTCTGTGTCATCCCCCGAGCATGGCGCCAACTGGCCCTCCCGTCACTTGAATCCCACACGCACCCCTCCAGGACGGTGGCCCGCCCGGGGGCCTGTCCCGGCTGGCGTGAAGTCCCCAACAACACGCCACCCCCCTGTCC
>NZ_RAWB01000405.1 GCF_003612055.1 Corallococcus llansteffanensis | reverse complement strand
GCGTCGGGCTGCCCCAGCCCGACCCCCGCGTCCTGCTGAAGCCAGGACCGCCGGGTCTGCCCGCCCCGGCCAGCCCTCCGGGTGACGCCTCCGAGCACGAGCCGCTCCTGACCGCGGACGCAGCGGATCCGCCCGGTGGACCGGGCTCGCCCTTCCAGTACACGCCTGAGCCCTTCGGCCTGCCCTCCGCGCGCGAGGCCGTGGCCGCGCACCTGTCCGCGCGGGGCGCGCCCGTGTCCGCCGCCCATGTCGTCCTCGGCGCCAGCACCAGCGAGGCCTACGGGTGGCTCTTCCAACTGCTCTGCGACCCGGGGGACAGCGTGCTCGTGCCCGCGCCCGGCTACCCGCTGGTGGACGTGCTGGCGCGCCTGGAGGGCGTGCACGCGCGGCCCTACCGGCTGCCCGCCGTGCACGGCTTCGGGCTGGACGCGGGCGCGGTGGAGGCGGCGGTGGACGCCCGCACGCGCGCGGTGCTGGTGGTGAACCCGGGCAACCCCACCGGCCACTTCCTCCACGAGGGCGAGCTCCAGGCGCTCGCGGACGTGTGCGCGCGCCACGGGCTCGCGCTCGTCTGTGACGAGGTGTTCTCCGACTTCGGCTGGGACACTGAAGCAGGGAGGGTGACGTCGGTGGCGGGACGCGCCCTGCCGTGCCTCACCTTCTCCCTGTCAGGCCTGTCCAAGGTCGCGGGCCTGCCCGGCCTCAAGCTGTCATGGCTGCACGTGGGCGGCCCCTCCACCGAGCGCGACGAGGCCCTGGCCCGACTGGAAGACGTGGCGGACGCGGCCCTGTCCGTGGGCACGCCCGTGCAGCTCGCCCTGCCCGCGCTGCTGGCGCACGCGCCCGTGTTCCAACAGGCCCTCCTGGAACGCGTGAAGGGCAACCGGGCGCGGCTCCTCGCGGCGCGCACTCACGATGCAACCTGGGACGTGGTGCCCGCGCACGGCGGCTGGAGCGCGGTGCTGCGCATCCCCCGCGAGCCCGGCGAGGAGGCCACCTGCCTGCGGCTCCTCGACGAGGGCGTGCGCGTGCAGCCGGGCTACTTCCATGACTTCGGCGGCGGTGCGTACCTCGTGCTGTCGCTGCTGCCGACGCCCGAGGTCTTCACCGCCGCGCTCGCGCCGCTCGTGCGCGTGCTCTGCGCCTGACGCTCAGTCCGCCGACGGGTTGATGAGCTGGAGCGTGCGGAAGCCGTTGGACTCCACCTTGAACAGCTCGTACGGCGAAGGGGCCTCACCCGTGTCGTTGTTGAAGTCCAGCTCGCCGCTGGCGCCCTGCACGTTGATGCCCTTGCCCTGGCGCAGGCTGTCGCGCGCGCCGGTGAACTGCACCGGGCCCAGCTGGTAGCTGGTCACCGTCTGCCCCGAGGCGGGCGTCACCTTCGTGAGCCCCTCCGCGATGCGGGTGCCGGTGACAGGCTGCGGGTTGGCCAGGTCGTTGCCTATCGCGTACGCCGCGCCCAGCGTCACCAGGTACATGGCGTCATACGCATGCGCGGTGAAGGAGAACTGCCCCGGGTCCACCTTGTAGGCGGTGGTGAAGCGGTCCGCGAAGAACTTGTAGGTGGGCTCCTGAGGCCGCGCCGACGCGGGCGCCGTGCCGTAGGAGCCGACGATCTCGCTCTTGCCCGCGCCCAGGTTCGTCAGCAGGGTGGGGTCCTTGCTGGCGTCGGTGAGGAACCACCGGTTGCCGTTGGCCATGGACACGCCCGCCGACACCGCCGCGGGCAGCAGCCGGGAGTTGTCCTCGGTGAAGCCCGCGAGCACCGTCAGGTCCGGCTTGAAGGTCGCCAGCCGGCTCACCGCGCCCGCCACGTCGCTGTTGCGCTCGTACTGCGCGCCGTCCAGTTGCTTGGTGGTGAGCCTGCTCAACAGCGACGAATACAGGCCCTGGCCGTAGGTGTCGTTCACGTACGCCACGCCCACCTTGTTCGGCGACACGAACGTCGAGCCCGGATCATTGATGACCGTGGTGCCCCGCAGCACGTCCGCGATGACGCGGCCCTGGAGCGCGTCCGAGGGCGTGGTGCGCCAGACCAGGCCCACCGTGCCGCCGTTCTTGTCCTCCAGCGAGGTGAAGGCCGCGCTGGTGGCCGTGTGGCTCATCAACAGCACGTTCTTCGGGATGGTGATGGAGCTGATGCCGATGGTCTGCGCGCTGCCCGCGCTGAACACCGCCACCGTCTGCTTGTCGTTCACCAGCCAGCGCGCCTGCACCTTGGCGTTCTCCACGTCCGCCTGCGTGTCGCAGACGTACAGGACGAACTGCCGGCCGCCCACGCCCTCCAGCGCGTTCACCTCGTCCAGCGCCAGCTTCAGCCCGTTGAGGCGCTGCTGCTCAATCTCCGCGGAGCCGCTGCGGTTGGTGAGCGGCACCAGCGCGCCCAGCACAATCGCGTTCGCCGCCGACGTGGCGCCGAACACCTGCCCGCATCCGGCCGGCTGCGGCAGGCAGAAGCCCGACGTGCAGACGCTGTTGGTGCCGCAGTCACTGCTCGTGTCGCATTCGGACAGGCCCCCCGCCGTGGTGAAGCTGCACCCGGTGGTCAGCAAGGCCATGCCCAACGTCATCATTCCCAGCGCGCGCATCAGAAGTGGACCTCCATGCCAGCCCCGACCCCGCGCGGCGCGAGCGTCACCCGGACCTCGCCCTGCGTGGGAGGGCCCTCTTTGGGATACAGGATGATGGCGGTGATGGCGCCCGCGATGCCCACGCCGAAGCCGATGTCCGCGAGCAGCGCCTTGCTGCGCGTGCTGTCCGCCTGCGTCTCCTTGTCCTCCAGCGTGGCCGCCTTGTCGAACTGCTCGCGCGCGTCCCGGGCCTGCATGCCGAACAGCACGCCCGCGCCCACGCCCAGCACCGCCACGCCGCCCACCGCGAAGGCGCCAATGCGCTGGCGCTGGTAGGACTTCACCGCGCGGTCGTACTCCGCCTGCCGCTGGCGCTGGCTGTCCTCCTCCGCGCGCCGGGCCGCCTGCTGCTCCTCCTCCGCCTGCTGCCGCGCCGCGTCCGCCTCCGCCTCCAGCCGCTTGCGGTCCGCGTCCGCCACCGCCTGCGCCTGGTCCTCGCGGTCCAGCTGCACGCGCAGCCGGTCGATGGCGCGGTTGCTGTTCTTCAGGAGCGCGGGGTCCGTCTCGTCGCTGGAGCTGGTGACGTACTGGCGATACCAGGTCATCGCCTCGCGCGGCTCGCCCGCGTACTCCAGCGCCACGGCGATGTTGTAGATGAGGCGCGGGTGCGGCTGCTGCTCGTGCGCCTGCTTCAGCGTCTCCGCGGCCTCGCGGTACTTGCCCGCGTCGTAGAGGCGCTTGCCTTCCTTCAGCAGCGACTGCACGTTGGGGCTCTTGGTCCCGCCCCGCTGCGCCAGGGCCGAGCCCGGAGCCAGCGCGAGCGCCAGCGACAACACGAAAACCAGTCTCATGGGGCACGGAGCCTAGCGCCGAACCCCCCGGGCGTCGAAGTGGCGACCCCCCAAATGCGCCGGGGCCGCCCCCACCCCCCGTTTCCAGGAGGTGGCCGAGCGGCCCCGACAGGGCTTCGCCCTCGCGTCAGCGGGCGATCAGCCGTCCAGGCGGGAGATGAGCAGCTTGCGCTGCAGCATCAGGGCCTCGGGGGCCTTGGTGCCCAGCTGCTCGAAGAAGACCTCCTGGCTCTTGAGCTCGCTCTTCCACTCGTCCTCCTTGATGGAGGTGGCCTCCGCGACGGCCTCCTGGGACAGGTCCAGGCCCTCCAGGTTGAGGCCGTTGTCCTGACGCGGCACCCAGCCCAGCAGCGTCTCCTGCGTGGGGACGCGGCCGTGGACGCGGTTCACGATCCACTCGAGGACGCGCATGTTGTCCCCGAAGCCCGGCCAGATGAACTTGCCGTTCTTGTCCTGCCGGAACCAGTTGACCTGGAAGATCTTCGGCAGCTGCGGGATGGACTTCTGCATGTCCAGCCAGTGCTGGAGGTAGTCGCCCATGTGGTAGCCGCAGAAGGGCAGCATGGCCATGGGGTCGCGGCGAACGACGCCCACCTTGCCGGTGGCCGCGGCCGTCGTCTCCGAGCCCATGGTGGCGCCCAGGAACACGCCGTGGGTCCAGTTGAAGGCCTGGATGACCAGCGGGACGGTGTTGGAGCGGCGGCCGCCGAAGATGAGCGCGCTGATGGGCACGCCCATCGGGTCGTTCGCCTTGGTGCTCAGCACGGGGTTGTTGCTCATGGGCGCGGTGAAGCGGCTGTTCGGGTGCGCCGCCTTCTCCGCGCTGCCCTTCTTCCAGGGCTTGCCCTGCCAGTCGGTGAGCTCCTCCGGGACCTCGCCGTCCTTGCCCTCCCACCACACGTCGCCGTCGGCCGTGAGGGCCACGTTCGTGAAGAGGGTGTCCCTGGAGATGGTCTCCATGGCGTTGGGGTTGGTCTTGTTGTTGGTGCCCGGCACCACGCCGAAATAGCCGGCCTCCGGGTTGATGGCGTACAGCCGGCCGTCCGGGCCGGGGCGCATCCAGGCGATGTCGTCGCCCACCGTTTCGATCTTCCAGCCCTTGTACTCCTTGGGCGGGATCATCATCGCGAAGTTGGTCTTGCCACACGCGGACGGGAAGGCCGCGGCGACGTAGGTCGTCTCACCCTTGGGGCTGGTGACGCCCAGGATGAGCATGTGCTCGGCCAGCCACCCCTCCTCGCGGCCCAGGTAGCTGCCGATGCGCAGCGCCAGGCACTTCTTGCCCAGCAGCACGTTGCCGCCATAGCCGGAGCCGAAGCTCCAGATGGTGTTGTCCTGGGGGAAGTGACAGATGTAGCGGCGGTCCGGGTTCACGTCGCCCGTGGAGTGCAGGCCGCGGTTGAAGTCGTCGCTGTCGCCCAGCATGTCCAGCGCGGCCTTCCCCATGCGGGTCATGATCCGCATGTTGAGGACCACGTAGTCGCTGTCCGTCAGCTCCACGCCAATCTTCGTGAAGGGGCTGCCCAGCGGGCCCATGGCGTAGGGCACCACGTACATCGTGCGGCCCTTCATGCAGCCTTCGAACAGGTGGCCCAGCTTCGTGTACGCGGCCTCCGGATCCATCCAGTTGTTGGTGGGGCCCGCGTCCGTCTTGTTCGGCGTACAGATGAACGTGAGGTGCTCGACGCGCGCCACGTCGTTCGGGTTGGAGCGGTGCAGATAGCAGCCGGGGCGCGTCTTCGGGTTGAGCGGGATGAGCGTGCCGTCCTTCACGGCCTGCTCGGTGAGGCGCTGCTTCTCCGCCTCGGAGCCGTCGCACCAGACGATGCGATCCGGCTGCGTCATCGCGGCCATCCTGGCCACCCAGGCCAGCAGCGTGGGGTTCTTCGTGGGCGCCTGCTCGGTGGCGGCGGCCGCTTGCGTCGAAGCCATGGAAGTCTCCTCGGTGTGTCTCATGAGCGGATCTCCCGCGTACCGGTTCACAAGGGGGGCAAGACCCTACCAGCGGAAGGACATTTAACCTTCTGGAGCGGGGCCCCAAAAGCAACCGACGTCCGGCAGTCAACCGGACTTTCGCCCGCTCTGGCCTAATTCCACTTATCAGCGCCCGGTCCTTCATCAGTAAACGGCGCGGTGCGGCATTCGCTGCGGGTGCGTCAGTGGATGGCGGCGCGCAGGCCCACATCCGCGAGCACCCGGGACTCCTGGGCAAGCAGGTGTTGCAGGCGCGCGTCCACGCCGGCCTCGTCCCCGCCCGACGCGGTGACGGCCAGTCGGTGGAAGAGGGACTGGTGACCGTCCTCGGACTGCGCCAGCTCTCCGTAGAACCGGGCGAGCGCCGGGTCGGTGAGCCCCTCCGCGAGCAGGGACAGCCGCTCGCAGGAGCGCGCTTCGATGATGGCGGCGACGAGCAGCCGGTCCACGCGCCGCTCCGGGGCGGGCGTGCGCACGTGCTTCTGGAGCCCCTGCGCGTACGGGTCGCCCGCGTCCTTCGTGAGGGTGAGGCCGCGCGCGGCCATCAGGTCCAGCACGCGCGCCAGGTGGGCGCTCTCCTCGCGGGCCAGCCGGGCCATCTGCGCGGGCAGGCCGGGCAGGTCCGGGTAGGCCTGGAGCATGGACAGCGCGTTGGCGGCGGCCTTCTTCTCGCAGTGGGCGTGGTCCACCAGCACCGCGTCGAAGTTCGCGAGCGCCAGCGGCAGCCAGCCGGGGTCCGTGGGCGCGTGGAGGATGACGGGGCCCGCTCCGGAGAGGGGACGGCGGGTGGGCGTGGGACGGCTCATGCGGGGCGCGACTGTAGGGCATCCGCCCCGCGCCGTGCGCGCGCTTCCCGCGGCGTCCACGCGCCCGCCTCCCTGTCGACGGGCCGACCCGGGTTCGAGGGGGCTACAGCGGCGGGCGGGTGCCCTCCTTCGCGGCGATGAGGGTGACGACGTAGTCCTCGCCTTCCTGCACCTCGCTGGCGACGAAGATGGCGCCCGGCCACGAGCGCAGGCCGCTCATCATGAAGGGGGCGCTGTCCGCCGCGCTCCGGTGCACCAGCTCCACGCGGCAGAGCGTGGCGCGGCAGTCCAGCGCCTTCACGCGGGAGTTGGAGGGCAGGTGCTGGCGCAGGGTCTCGTTGAGCGTCTGCGTGGCCTTGCCGCTCCAGTCGTTGTCCACCGGCTCGTTGGCGAAGGCGGTGAACACCCGCGTGCGCGATTCCTCGAACGACCCCGTCGGGGGCAGCTCATCCGTGGTGTCGTCCGCTCCCGCTGCGTCGTCGCCGGGTGGGGCGGCCTTCCCCTGGGAGGGCCCGGGGCCGCGGGCCGAAGGGGACTGCGCGCCATGGGTGCTCGCCCACATGCGCATGGCGGCCTCCGCGGCGGCGCGGCGCTCGCCCTGGTTCGCGGTGGCGCTCGCCGAGGCCTGCCGCACCTGGTCCCTCAGCGCCTCCAGCTCCTGCTCGGACGTGCGCTGGTGGCCGAGGAAGGCGAGCAGCACGCCGACGACGGCGGCCGTGTTGAAGAGGGCGAGGAAGGTCTGGAGCCGGGAGGACATCGGGACGCTCGCGAGGGACTGCGGGAGGAAGGAACGGGCCGCGCGAAGGGGAGGAATGAGGACGACGAAACTTCGCGCGGCCGCGCATCAACACGGCACCTTCCGCCGGAGGACGTCCTCCGGCGGAAGGAAGGGGGAAGCCGCGTCAGTCGATGCTGAAGCCGCCGATGACGCCGCCCGGCTGCAGGTTGCAGCGGAAGACGATGGCGGTGTCCTCCCACACGTAGCGGTCGCCCGTGTTGAGGCTCTGCCACTGCATCGGGCCGGCCAGCGTGTACGTCGTCGCGCCCAGGTTGGAGCCGTTGCCCACGCCGTTGACGGTCGTCGTCTCACACCAGGTGTTGTTGCCGTAGAGGTACACGGACGTCGGGTGCCAGCCCACCGTCCACATCGGCACGGTCGCGGTCACCAGACGCGCCGTCGTGCAGTCGTTGCGCATCGCCGAGTAGCTCTGCACGTTCAGACAGCTCACGTCGCCGGCGAAGGACGCCTTGAACGCCGAGCCCGGGTAGTACTGCCACGCGCCCGCCGTGCCCGCGGTCAGTGCCACCACTCCGAAAGCGCACACCTTCGCCAGCGTCTGGAAAGCCTTCATCGTCCTGCTCCCGTGGAATGCGGCGGTGATTGGGGCCGCCGGGCTCGCGGATGCCGCGTGCCATGCCCTCCAGGAGCAAGCGCCATGCCCCTTCAGGGCTGGCGTGTTTTCAGTTGTTTACGCGCCTTTTTGGCAATCCCTGTTGTTCCTGGAGCAACAGGCCAGTGTTGCCTGAGTGGTCCCGGGGGCAACAGGGCCCCGGTACGGCGACGACGGCGACGGCTACTCCACCAGCACGAGCCGCTGGGTGCGGCCGGCGTGGTAGCCCACCTTGCGCGCGATGCGGGCCATGCTCTCGTCGCGCTCGTCGATGCGCAGCGCGAGCCGGGGCAGCGAGGACAGGAGGTGCCGGGAGATCTGTCCCAGGCACAGCGTGGCGTGGCCCTCGCGGCGGCGGGACGGCGGCGTGTACATGCCCTCCAGCTCCGCGCCGAACTGCGAGCGGCAGCCGATGTCCACCTTGAAGACGAGCGCGCCGTTCTCCTCCAGCACGTAGGTGCGGCGCTGGCGCACGCGCTGGAGGATGCGGGCCTCGTAGTGGGCGGGATCCTCGGTCAGCGGATCCCGCTCCAGGATCTCCCGCACGTAGCCCTGGGCCAGGGGCAGGAGGCGGGGCACGTCCTCCTCGCGGGCCAGGCGCAGGGTGGGGTTGGTGAAGGGGCCCAGGTCATCCGCGGAGACGCTGAACAGCCGCTGGGTGCGCGACAGGCGCGGCTTGCCGTCACAGAGGCTGCGCACGAGCGCGTCCACCGCGGACTTGTCCCCCACGGTGGCGCGCAGCTTCAGGGTCGTGGCGAGCGCGTCCGCGATGACGCCCGTGGCGCTGGCGTCGCTGGCGCTGGGCACCACGAGCCCGCCGTCGCCGCCCACGAAGACGGCCGCGGTGAGCACGCCGCTGTCGAAGCGGCCGTGGAAGGAGAAGGCCGCCTCGCGCCCCGGGGCCGCGATGCCGAACTCCTCCAGCAACCCCAGCAGGTAGAGGTTGTGGACGGGGTCCTTCGCCAGCAGCGCGCGCAAGGCGTCCGTGTGGGAAGGCACGAGCTGTTCGACGGTGACGGGCATGCGCGGGGGAAGGGGGCCGAACCTTACGCGCAACCCGACCTCACGGGCCAGCCTCCCCAGGGCCTGGCGGCGCGCGGAAGCGGAACGGGTAGACAACCCGGGCCGTCCCCCCCAGCCGGGGCGCCGGGAACCGCGCGTCCAACAGCGAGTCCAGCACGCACGCCTGCACCATCGGGTCGGGGATGGTGCTGGAGATGAGCTCGCCCCGGTTCATCTTCCCCGCCTCGCCCTCGCCCTCCACGGTGAAGCGCAGCTTCACTTCCTGTGTGCCCGGGTTGCGTTGTGCGGCGTCCTCGAAACATTGCTGCACGAGCGGAGTCACCGCCTGGAGCGCCAGCCGCAGGTCCTCCGCGTCGATGCGTCCAGAAGAGGACTCCACGAGCGGCTCCACCTGCTCCACGCGGCGCGGGTCGGGGACGTCGGGGC
>NZ_RAWB01000404.1 GCF_003612055.1 Corallococcus llansteffanensis | reverse complement strand
GGGCATGGGGGTGGTGTACGCCGCCTATGACCCGGACCTGGACCGCAAGGTGGCGCTGAAGCTCCTGCGGGTGAAGGGCAGCCACGAGGACCTGGAGCAGGGGCGGGCGCGGCTGTTGCGCGAGGCGCAGGCCATGGCGCGCATCTCCCACCCCAACGTCATCCCTGTCTTCGAGGTGGGGCAGTGGGACAGCCAGGTCTACGTGGCGATGGCGCTGGTGGACGGCGGCACGCTGCGGGACTGGACGAAGGCGAAGCCCCGGACGTGGCAGGAGCTCCTGGACAAGTACCTGGCGGCGGGCCGGGGCCTGGAGGCCGCGCACGTGGCGGGGCTGGTGCACCGCGACTTCAAGCCGGCCAACGTGCTGGTGGGCAAGGACGGGCGCGTCTACGTCACCGACTTCGGCCTCGCGCGGCCCATGGGCGAGGTGGACGACGATGAGGACGGCGACGTCGACGTGCGCGAGCGGCCGCGGCCCGTGCGGGACGAGTCGCCGCTCAACTCGCAGCTGACGCAGGCGGGGCTGGTGATGGGGACGCCCGCCTATATGTCGCCGGAGCAGTTCCGCGGGGAGCTGCTGGACTCGCGCTCGGATCAATTCAGCTTCTGCGCGGCGCTGTACCGCGCGCTGTATGGCATCCGCCCCTTCGACCCGGACGAGCTGTCGCGGGTGGCGTCGCAGCTGCGGCCCCAGGGGCGGGCCCTGGAGGACGGGGACCCGGGCGTGACGCAGGCCGCGGCGGTGCAGGTGCTGCCGCCGTCGCCCATCCTGGAGCCGCCGAAGGACACGCAGGTGCCCGCCTGGGTGCGCCGCGCGCTGATGAAGGGCCTGTCGCTGGAGCCGCGCGACCGCTTCCGCTCCATGGAGGCGCTGCTGGACGCGCTGGGGCAGCGGGAGCGGCGGGCCCTGCGCAACCGGCGGGTGGGCGCCGCGGTGGCGGCCACCGTGGTGCTGGGCGTGGCGAGCGGCGCGGTGTGGTCGCGCTCGCGGGCGTGCGCCGGCGCGGAGGCGCTGGTGTCGGAGCGCTGGGGCGCGGACGCGCGCGAGAAGGTGACGCAGGCCTTCCTCGCGACGAAGAGCCCGGTGGCCCAGGACATGGCCCGCCGCGTGGGCGACGTGCTGGACGGCTACGGCGCGGAGTGGGCGAAGCAGCACACCACCGCGTGCGAGGACACGCGCGTGCGCGAGGTGCAGACGGAGGCGCTCCTGTCCCAGCGCTTCGTGTGCCTGGAGCGGCGGCGCAAGGACCTGGGCGCGCTGGTGGGCACGCTCCAGACGGCGGACGCGGCGCTCGTGGACAAGGCATTGGACGCGGCCTACGCGCTGCCCGCCCCCGGTGACTGCGCGGACGTGGAGGCGCTGTCGGAGGTGCAGCCCCGGCCGGCGGATCCCGCGAAGCGCGCGGAGCTGGACGCGCTGGAGGACCAGTTGGCGGAGGTGAAGGCGCGCATCGACACGAGCCGCCTGCCCAAGGCGCTGGAGCTGGCGAAGCAGGCCGAAGCGCGCGTGGTGGCGACGGGCTACCTGCCGCTGGTGGCGGAGCTGCGCTTCCACCTGGGCTGGGCGCAGGCGGCGCTGGGCGACAAGGTCGCGGGCGGCGCGGTGCTGGAGCAGGCCGTCTACGACGCGGAGGCCGGCCGCGCGGACCGGCTGGCCGTGTCGGTGATGAACAAGCTGCTCTTCGTGGACGGCGAGCGGGAGAAGTACGAGCTGGCCCAGCGCTGGGGGCGGCTGGGGGACGCGACGCTCCAGCGCCTGGGCGGGGACGCGGTGCTGGAGAGCGACCTGAAGGTGAACCAGGCGAACCTGGCGCTGATGCAGGACCACCCGGAGGAGGCGCGGGCCCTGCTGGAGAAGGCGTCCGGGCTGCTCGCGAAGGCGCTGCCGGAAGGGCACCCCAAGCGGGCGCGCGTGACGTTCACGCTGGGGCGCACGCTGCTGGAGACGGGCGCGTCGGCGGAAGCGGTGAAGGTGCTGAAGGACGCGCTCCAGCAGACGGAAGCCGCGCTGGGCCCCGTGCACCTGGACACCGCGCGGCGGCACCAGGCGCTGTCCATGGCGCTGCGAGAGCAGCAGGACTTCGCCGGGGCGCTGGAGCACGCGCGGGTGTCGGTCTCCATCCACCGCACGCTGCTGGGGCCCGCGCACGTGAAGCTGGCGGAGGCGCTGGACGAGGAGGGCATGAGCCTGCTGGCCCTCAAGCGCTACCCGGAGGCGCTGAAGGTCTACGAGGAGGCGCTCGCCGTGAAGGAGGCGAAGCTGGGGGCGGAGGACGAACTGCTCCAGTACTCGCTGGACGGCGTGGGGCAGGCGCTGCTGGGCATGGGCCGCACGCACGACGCGGTGGCCCCGCTCCAGCGGGCGCTGACGTTCAAGGACGCGCAGGAGGACTCGCTCGGCGAGTCGGGCTTCGCGCTCGCCCAGGCGCTGTGGAAGGAGGGCGAGGAGCAGGCGGCGCGCGACGCGGCGACGCAGGCCCTGGCGCGCTTCACGTCCGCCGGCCGCGCGGATCAAGCGAAGGCCGTGGACGCCTGGCTCCAGGAACGGCCCGAACCCACGGCGAAGGTCGTTCCGGCGTCGGCGGTGCGCGGCAAGCGCCGGCGGTAGGTCCCGGGCGCCATCGTGAGCAGGTCTCCGTCCGTGCGGCTGGCGCTGCTGCCGCCGGACGATCCCACCGGCGGGTTCTTCGACGCGGCGGGCCTCGTGCCCTGGTGAGCCCGGGCGAAGCGGCCCTGGACGCTCAGGGCCTCAGCACTCCGGCAGGCCCACGCTGAGGTTCGCGACCTCCAGGACGTTGACGGCGAGGCCGCCGCGCGCGGTCTCCTTGTACTTGTCCTTCATGTCGCGGCCGGTGTCGCGCATCGTCTTGATGACCTTGTCCAGGCTGACGAAGTGCCGCCCGTCGCCGGACATCGCCATGCGCATCGCGTTGATGGCCTTCACGGACGCCATCGCGTTGCGTTCGATGCACGGCACCTGCACCAGCCCGCCAATGGGGTCGCAGGTGAGGCCCAGGTTGTGCTCCATGGCGATCTCCGCCGCGTTCTCCACCTGGAGCGGCGTGCCGCCCAGCACCTCCGTGAGCGCGCCCGCGGCCATGGAGCACGCGCTGCCCACCTCGCCCTGGCAGCCCACCTCCGCGCCGCTGATGGAGGCGTTCTCCTTGTAGAGCGCGCCAATGGCGCCCGCCGTGAGCAGGAAGCGCACCACGCCGTCCGCGTTCGCCCCCGGCACGAAGCGCCAGTAGTAGTGCAGCACCGCGGGGATGATGCCCGCAGCGCCGTTGGTGGGCGCCGTGACGACGCGCCCCCCCGCCGCGTTCTCCTCGTTCACCGCGAGCGCGTACAGGTTCACCCAGTCCAGCACCGTCAGCGGGTTGGTGAGCCCCGCTTCCGGCCGGCTCATGAGCTTCTGGTACATCGCCGCCGCGCGGCGCTCCACCTTGAGGCCGCCAGGGAGGATGCCGCCCGTCGTGCAGCCGCGCACCACGCACGCCTGCATCACGTCCCAGATGCGCAACAGCCGCGCGCGGATGTCCTCCTCGCTGCGCGACACCAACTCGTTGCGCAGCATCACCGTGCTGATGGGCTGCCGCTCGCGCTCGCAGTGCTCGAGCAGCTCCGCCGCGGACTTGAAGGGCAGGGGCAGCCGGGTGGTCTCCTCGCGCAGCGGGTCCTGTCCCGTCGCCGCCTGTTCATCCACCACGAAGCCGCCGCCCACCGAATAGTAGAGGCGCGACACCAGCGTCTCCCCGCCCTCGCTGAACGCGGTGAAGCGCATGCCGTTGGGGTGGTAGGGCAGCACCTTGCGCTTGTGCATCACCAGGTGCTCGCCGTCGCGGAAGGGGATGACCAGCCGCTGGAGCAGCGACACGCGCCCCTCCGTGCGCCAGTGCGAGACGAGCGACGGCACCTGCTCCACGTCCACGTCCTCGGGCGTGTCGCCGCGCAGGCCCAGCAGCACGGCCTTGTCGCTGCCGTGGCCCTTGCCCGTCGCGCCCAGCGAGCCGAACAGCTCCACCTTCAGCCGCGTCACGCGCTCCAGCAGCCCCGCGTCCGAGAGCCCCACCACGAACATGCGCGCGGCGCGCATGGGCCCCACGGTGTGCGAGCTGGAGGGACCGATACCAATCTTGAAGAGGTCGAAGACGCTGACGGACATGGCTGCACCACCATGCCATGTCCAACGCGCGGCACCTGTCTCCACACCGTCACGACGCGCTGCGTGCATCCACTTGAGGTCAGCTCGGTTGCTTGGAAAGTTGCCATCCCAAGCATGACGCGAGCTGGCTAGCCGGCGGCGGGCTGCGGCCCCGTGGCCGGCTGGGCCGGCGGGGCCTGTGTCTTCGGCCGGAAGGCGAGCAGGCGCAGGCCGTTGAACACGACGAGCAGCGTGCTGCCCTCGTGCAGCACGACGGCCTGGCTGATCTTCGTCAGGCCCAGCACGGCGGCGACGACGAGCACGGCGCTGACGCCCAGCGCGATGACCAGGTTCTGCTTCATCACGGCGGTGGCCTTGCGCGACAGCTCCAGCGCGAAGGGCAGCTTCGCCAGGTCGTCGCTCATCAGCACCACGTCCGCGGTCTCCAACGCCGCGTCGGAACCGGCGCCGCCCATGGCCACGCCCACCGCGGCGGCGGCCAGCGCGGGCGCGTCGTTGACGCCGTCGCCCACCATGGCCACCGCGTGCGTGCGGCCCAGCTCCTTCACGGCGGTGACCTTGTCCGCGGGCATCAGCGGCGCCTTCGCCTCGTCCAGGCCCACCTGCGTGGCGATGGACTGGGCCACGCGCGCGTTGTCGCCCGACAGCATCACCGTGCGCTCGATGCCGCCGGCCTTGAGCTCCTGCACCACCTGGCGCGCGCCGCCTCGCAGCGTGTCCGCCACGCCCAGCACGCCCAGGTAGCGGCCCGCGCGGCGCACCACCATCGTCGTCTGGCCTGCCTCCTCCAGCCGCGTCACCTCCGCGGTGACGTCGGAGGGAACCGCCTCGCCCGTGAAGAGCGCCAGGCTGCCCACGTCCACCGCGTCGTCGCCCACCTTCGCGCGGATGCCCTGGCCGTGGATGGCCTCCAGGTCACGGCCCACCGGCACGGTGACGCGCGCTTCGGCCGCGCCGTCCACCACCGCCTTGGCCAGCGGGTGCGCGGACAGCGCCTCCACGCTCGCGGCGGTGCCGAGCAGCTCCTCGCGCGTCACGCCGGGCGCGGACCAGGTGGTGAGCAGCCGGGGCTTGCCCACGGTGAGCGTGCCCGTCTTGTCGAAGGCGATGGCGCGGATGCCGCTGAGCAGCTCCAGGTAGATGCCACCCTTGATGAGGACGCCGCCGCGCGCCGCGGACGCCACGGCGGAGAGCACCGCGGAGGGCGTGGAGATGGCGAGCGCGCACGGCGACGCGGCCACGAGCAGCCCCACCGCGCGCAGCACCGCCTCCTTCACGTCCGTGCCGGTCAGCACCAGCACCACCGGGAACACCACCGCCGCCGCCATCACCAGCGGCGCCACGGTGCGCTCCAGGCGCTGCGCGAAGCGCTGCCGTTTGCCCTTCTGCGCCTCCGCCTGCGCCACCATGTCCACCACGCGCGCCAGCACCGACTCCGACGACAGGCGCGTCACCTCCACCTCCAGCGCCGCCTCGCAGTTGATGGTGCCGGAGAACACCTCGTCCCCGGGCTTGCGCGCCACCGGCATGGACTCTCCGGTGATGGCGGCCTGGTCCAGCGAGCTCCTGCCCTCGCGGATGATTCCGTCCAGGGGCACGCGGTCGCCGGGGCGCACGACGATGCGCTCACCGCGCGCCACGTCCGCCACCGGCACCTCCACCACGTCCGAGCCCCGGCGCACGCGCGCCACCTCCGGGCGCAGCTGACCCAGCGCTTCGATGGAGCGGCGCGCCTTCTCCATGGCCCGGTGCTCCAGCGCGTGGCCCGCGCTGAAGAGGAAGAGCAGGAACGCGCCCTCGAACCAGGCGCCGAGCACCGCCGCGCCCACCGCCGCCACGACCATCATCGTCTCGATGTCGATCCGCAGCTGCGCGATGGACTGCACCGAGCCCTTGATGGCGAAGAAGCCACCGCTCGCCATCGACAGGCCCCAGAGCACCGTGGCGACGAGCGGCGGGGCCAGCGCGAAGTGGTCCACCGCGAAGCCCGCCGCCAGCAGCACGCCCGAGGCGACCACCAGGGGCAATTCCAGCAGCGGGGCCAGTCCACCGCCGTGCGCGTGGTGCGAGCAGGCATGGCCCGCCATGGGGACTTCCAGCCCATACCCGAGCTTCTTCACCCGGGCCTCGACCTCCGGCAGCTTCACCTCCTCCTTGTCGTACTCGATGACCAGGCGCTCGCTCGCGTACGCGACGCTGGCGGTGAGCACGCCCTTCATCCGGGACACCGCGTGCTCGATGACCTGGGCCGCGTCCGCGGAGTCCATCCCGCGCACGAACCAGGTGTGGTGCAGGTAGCGCGCCGCCACCTGACCGCCCGTCCGCTGCGCGAGCGTGAGCAACTGCGAGGCGCTCACCAGCGACGGCTGGTAGTGGATGCACACCTCCGCGTGGCCCGCGTCGCGGCGCAGGTGCACGTCGGTGATGCCCCGCTGGGACTCCAGCGCCGCCTCCAGCCTCGCGAAGCGGCCCTGGTCGTCCGTCTCCCCCGGCAGCGTGGCCTCCAGGTCGAGCTGGAGCGCCGCGCCGCCTCCCTCCGCCGGACGGTGGGCCGGCGGACGGAGGACGCGCTGGGAGTGGGCATGGCCGTGGTGGTCATGCCCGTGGTGATCATGGTCGTGGCCATGGGAGCAGGAGGGGCCATGCACGTGGGCGTCGCCGTGCGCATGCGCGTGCCCGTGGTCATGACCGTGGTGGTCATGCCCCGCGTGGTCGTGGCCGGCATGGTCATGGCCGTCGTGGTTGCACCCCGGGCCGTGGACGTGGAGCTGCACGGCGTTGCCGCTGCCTTGCGTCTCCTTGAGGCCCTTGAGGTTCAACGTGCCGAACCGCGACCCGCTCTTCTTCTGCTCCGACATGGCTTGTGTCCTGACGCCCTAGTGGCGGTGTCCGCGGCGTGAATGCGAGGGCTCGGCGGCGGCCGGCGGCGTGGCCGGGGCCTCGGCCTTGTGGTCGTCGTCCTCGTCGTGGTCCTCGTCCCCATGCTCCTCGGGGACGGGCTGCTCGAAGCGCTGACCCGCGACCTCCAGGGTGAAGCTCTTGCAGTCCGGGGGCACCTCGAACTCCAGCACCGCGGGGAGCCGGCCCTCGTACGTCTTCAGCACCTTGCCCTGCGCGTCGTAGATGGTGCCGCCCGCCGCGACGGTCATCGTCTCGTCCACGAGCACCGCGACGAGCTCCGCCATCTCCTCCATGCGGTCCGCGATGCGGTGGCACCAGAGGTGGCCCACGCCCGGATAGGTGGTGTGGGAGATCTCCTCCATCTGCTCCTCGTCCACCTGCTCGCCCACGCCCATGAACACGAAGTTGATGCGGGGCAGCCGGCCGGAGGCGATCTCCTTGGCCACCTGCGTGGCGTAGGCCGTCACGTCATGGGCGTCGTTGATCTGCGAGTCGGTGATGATGACCGCGAGCCCGCGCTTGGCGCCCTCGGACACCTGCTGCTTGATGTGCGCCACGAAGTCGCGGAGCACGGGCAGCATCACGGTGGCCTTGCCGTAGGAGCGCGGGCCGGGGAAGCGGTAGCCCTTGGCCTGCGGACCGGTGAGGTCGCCCACCACCTCCAGCTGGGTGCCGTCGCCGGCGGCCCAGTAGGTGACGCGCACCTTGCCGTCCCGGTCCTTGTTGGCCAGGTACTCCAGCATCCACTGCATCTGCGGCTCGACCTGGTTCTTCACCGGGGCGAGCTTCGCCAGGATGCCGCGCGGACCGTACGCGTTCTCCATGCTGGCGGAGCCGTCCATGTAGAGGGCCACGTCCAGGCCCTCCACCGTGGGGTCGTGCAGGAGCGTCGCGACGACCTTGTTGCCCATCCGGTGGACGTCGGAGAAGGGGCGGTTGATGACTTCGTGGCCGGCCATCAGTGGTGGTCCTCGTCTTCGCCTTCGTCGTGGTGCTCTTCGTCGGGCAGGGGCTGGGTGTAGCGCTGGCCGGACACCTCCAGCGTGAAGCTCTTCGCGCCCTCGGGGACGTCGAACTCCAGCACCGCGGGCAGGCGGCCCTCGTAGGTCTTCAGCACCGTGCCCTTGTCGTCGTAGATGGTGCCGCCGGCCGCGACGGTCATCGTCTCGTCCACCAGCACGGCGACCAGCTCCGCGACCTGGGTGATCTCCTTGGCGATGCGGTGGCACCACAGGTGCCCGACGCCCGGATACTCCTCGTGGGCGATGTGCTCCAGCTGCTCCTCGTCGATGTCGTCGCCCACGCCCACCAGCACGAAGTTGATGCGGGGCAGGCGGCCGGAGGCGATCTTCTTCGCGACCTCCGCGGAGAACTTCTCCACCGCTTCCGCGTCGTGGAGGCGGCCGTCGGTGACGATGATGGCGCAGCCGCGCTTCGCCCCCACCTTCACCTGCTGCTCCAGGTAGGAGACGTAGTCGCGCAGCGCGGGCTCCAGATACGTGAAGCCGCCCAGCTGCTTGGCGCCGGGGAACTTGTACTGCTTCACGTCGGTGCCCTTGAGCTCACCGACGACCTCCACCTGCCGGCCGTTGGTGCCGCTGGCCCAGTAGGCCACGCGCAAGAGGCCGTTGCGGTCCTTGGTGGCCAGGTACTCCAGCATCCACCGCACCTGCGGCTCCACCTGGTTGGAGGCGTCCTTCAGGGGCGCGCCGCGGATCCACTCCAGGAAGGTGCGCTGGGGCTGCTCGTACTTGTACTCCTCCTTCATGCTGCCGGACGCGTCCATGTAGATGGCCATGTCCAGGCCCTCCACCGTGGGGTCGTGCAGCAGCACCGCGCGCACGCGGTCACCTTCGCGGTGCAGGTCCGAAAACGGCTCGATCGGCTTCTCGTGTCCCATGGTCTGCCTTTCTGGAGGGTGAAAACGCTAGCGCTCCGCGTGCGAGCGTCGCAACGGGCGGTCAATCCTCGAAGTCGTTCATCCAGTCCGGCTTCTTGCCGGGCGTGACGGGCGCCTTCTCCTGCTGCTGCCTGGGG
>NZ_RAWB01000403.1 GCF_003612055.1 Corallococcus llansteffanensis | reverse complement strand
GGGCGGAGGAGGGAGGCGGGACGGCAGCGTCACCGGCTCCACGCGCCCGTCGGTGCGCAGGCGCGCGTGGCGGCCCGTGCGGTACAGCCGCGCGGAGGCCTCCAGCGGGTGCGGCACGAGGCGGCGCTGCTCCTCCGCCTCGTCCTTCCACAGGCCCGAGGGGAGTCCCGCGCCCGTCAGGGCCAGCTCGCCGACGACGCCCAGGGGGACGGGCTGTCCGTCCGGATCCAGCACCCACGCCTGGATGCTGGCCGGGATGCGCTCCCCCGGCGCGCGGGGCAGCAGCGCGCCCTCCACGGCGCCACCGGACAGGAGCACCTCCACGCCCGCGGCCCGTTGCAGCGCGGACGCCAGCTCCATCGACGCGCCCTCCAGCACCAGCGCGCCCACCGTGCCCAGCGAGCCGCGCGTGCCGGGCAGGTCCGTCAGCGTGCGCGCGAGCCGGGCCGACGTGTGCACCAGCACCGCGCCGGATTGACGCGCCAGTTCGAGCAGGCCTTCCACGCCCTGCTCGCCCTCCACCAGCACCTGCTCCTGGCGCGCGACGCCTTCACCCTCCAGCATCTCGCGCACCCGGGCCAGCCGCCGCAGGCCGTCCATCACCACCGGCGTCTCCAGGCCGAAGTCGATGAGGGCCGCCACCTCATCCACGTCCGCGGCCTGCACCTCGCGCAGGCGCTTCAGCCCGTTCTCCACCGAGCCCACGAGGCCCGTGGTCCTCGCGTGGTGCTCGAAGGTGTGCTCCAGCAGCGCGTTGATGTCCTCGGGAGAGAGCTTGTTGATCTCCCCCTGGTAGCCCTGCGCGGCCAGCAGCGACGTGACGATGTCCGTGGAGCCCCGGAAGTAGCCGAGCAGCGGCTGGCGCACCGTGCGCAGCACCTCCGCCTCGTCGTCGCCCAGGTACGTGTGCAGCATGACGGTGATGTGGCCGCGGCCCGGGTGGCCGTTGCGGCGCCACGCCTCGCGGTAGAGCGCCACCTTCGGCTTCAGCTCCTCCAGCGAGTGCGACATCAGGCCCGTCAGCACGCCCGCGCCCAGCTCGCCCGCCAGTCGGAACGTCTCCGGGTTCACCGTGGCGGTGAGCCACACCGGCAGCTCCTTCTGCACGGGCTTCGGGCGCAGCGACAGCTCCACCGTCGTGCCGCCGCCGGCCGGGCGGGTCACCTTCTCACCGCGCCACAGCGCGCGCAGCGTCCGCAGGTTCTTGAGGAGGATGTTGCGCCGGTCCTCGTAGTTGGCCGGCGCGAAGGTGAAGTCGTGGACGTGCCAGCCCGTGGCCACCGAGAGGCCCACGCGGCCCTGCGACAGGTTGTCCACCACGGACCACTGCTCCGCGATGAGCAGCGGATCATGCAGCGGCAGCACCACGCTGCCCGAGCGCAGGCGCAGGTTGCGGGTGACGGTGGCGAGCCCCGCAGCCACCACGGCCGGCTGCGGGTACAGGCCGCCGAAGGAGTGGAAGTGCCGCTCCGGCGTCCACACCGCGGAGAAGCCATTCGCGTCCGCGAACTTCGAGCCCTCCAGGAGCAGCTCGTACTTGGGTCCGGAGAGGGTGTCCTCGTCGTTGGCGAAGTAGATGAGGCTCAGGTCCATCGCCTTCGCCCGGCGTCCACCGCCCTGCAGGTTCACCAGCCGCGCGGTGACCTGCTCCGACGGGAACACCACGCGCAGGCCGCGCGACAGCGCCCACAGCGCCTCCAGGTCCGGCCGGTCCGGCGCGGCCTCGCCCGCGGACAGCCACGCGCCGCCCTCCGAAGGGGACAGCCGCGCGTCCAACCCGATGAAGAAGTCCGCCAGCTCCCGGTGGCCCAGCGCCCACGCGGGCTGTCCCGCGCCCATGGGCAGCAGCCACGCCAGGGTGCCGGCGTCGTTCGCTCCGAAGGCCTCCGGAGGGCTCACCGTGTCGGAGCCCGCGAGGACGTCCTCCACGTACAGCACGCGCGACGCCTCCAGGCGCACGGCGGTGACGAGGTCGCGCGAGGTGACGAGCACCGGCACGCGGGCGCCCTCGGGCGCATAGAGCGACATTCCGCCCAGGTCGGTGGGGCCCAGCGCGACGCCCGCGCCGCCGGCCTCCAGCACGGCCCACAGCGCGGCCAGCTTCTCCGGCCCGGGACGCAGGCTCACGGCCACGGGCGTCCCGTCCTTCACCCCCAGCGAGCGCAGCCGCGCGGCCAGGGTGCGCGCGCGCGCGCCCAGCTCCGCCCACGTCCAGTGCGAGTCCCCGCGCGACACGGCGATGGCGTCGGCCTGACGCGCGCGGCGGTCCGCGAGGAGGGCGGGCACGGAGGTGAAGCCGGACACGGTGCGGGGACGCGGCCATGCGCGGCGCTCCGCCTCGGTGGCGAGGGGGAGGCGGGAGACCTGCGTGTCGGGCCGGGACAGCGCGGCGGACAGCATCACCTGGAAGTGCTGCACCAGGCGCTCCATCGTGGCGGCGTCGAACAGCTCCGTCCCGTACTCCAGCGCGCCGTGGATGCGGCCCGGGGACTCGGAGAGCACCAGGGTGAGGTCCGCCAGGGTGGAGCCCCACTGCACGGGCGTGTTGGGCACCTCCACCACGGAGCCGCGCATGCCGGTGAGCTCCAGCGACATCGCGCCCGCGCTGACGCCGGAGTGGAAGACGAAGACGGAGTCGGCCATGCGGCCCTTGCCGATGTCCTTGCCGGGGACGAGCGCCTCGACGAGGTACTCGAAGGGCACGTCCGGACGCGACTGGGCGTCCGCGACCTCTTCACGCACCTGGGCGAGCATGTCGCGGAAGGTCGGGTCGCCCACGAAGCGGGTACGGAACGCGGCCGAGTGCGCCACGTAGCCGATGAGCGGGAACAGCTCCGGGCGGGTGCGGTTGGCGATGGGCGTGCCGACGATGAGGTCCGTCTGGCCGCTGTAGCGGTGCAGCAGCGTCTGCCACGCCGCGAGCACGGTCATGTACGCGGTGAAGCCCTCGCGCCGGGCGAAGGCGGACAGCTCGCGGGCGAGCGCGGGCGGGAACTCCACCGTCATGCGCGCGGAGGTGAGCGGGCACAGCGCGGGCCTGGGGCGGTCGGTGGGCAGGTCGATCTGCCGGGGCATGCCGGCCAGCCGCTGCCGCCACCACTGCTCCTGCTCCGGCAGGCGCGCCTCGGAAATGCTCTGGCGCTGCCACGCGCCGAAGTCCGCGTACTGCACGGGCAGCGGGGGCAGGGGAGAGGGACGGCCCTGGAGGAAGGCGTCGTAGAGCTGGCCCAGCTCCTGGACGAAGAGGGCGACGGAGAGCGTGTCGCAGACGATGTGATGGATGCTGACCATCAGCATGTGCACCTGCGTGTCCAGGCGGACGAGCGTGGTGCGCAGCACGGGGCCATTCACCAGGTCGAACGGCAGGGCCGCGTCCTCGCGGGCGATGCGCAGGGCCTCAGGCTCGCGCGTGTCCAGCGGGCCCCGGAGCTCCACGCGCGCCAGGGGGATGTGGACCTTGGCGTGGAAGCGCTGCACGGGGCGGCCGTCCACCACGTCGTAGGTGGTGCGCAGGGCCTCGTGGCGGTGGACGATCTCCTGGATGCCGCGCTCCAGCACGTCGGCGTTCACGACGCCTTCGAGCCGCAGCACGAACGGGATGTTGTACGCGGACAGGCCGGGCAGGTGCTGCTCCAGGCGCCAGACGCGCTCCTGCACGAAGGACAGGGCCAGCTCGCCCGTGCGGGCACGGGGCACCAGTGGAAGCTCCACGGACACTTGGGCCTGCGGGGCCTGCCGAAGCAGCGGCTCCAGGCGCTGGGCGATGCCCGCGACGGTGGGGGCCTCGAAGAGCGCGGCGAGCGGGAGCTGCACGCCGAAGGTGTCACGCACCTGGTTGAGCAGCTGCGCGGCCGTCAGCGAGTTGCCGCCGATCTCGAGGAAGTTGTCCTCGCGGCCGACGAACTCCAGGCCCAGGCGTTCGCGCCACAGCGCGGCCACGCGTTCCTCGACGTCGCCGCGCGGCGCGTCCTCACGGCCAGCGGGGACGGGGGCAGGGACCACGACCTCGGAGGCCGTGTGCGCGGTGAGGCCCGGCATCAGGGTCCGCGCGGTGGTGGGTGCGGCTTCGGGCGCGGGGACGAAGGCCGCGCCCGCGGGCATGGACGCGCCGGCGTGGAGCGACTGCGCGAGCCCCGAGGCGGCCGGTGACACGAACGGGTTCGCTTCGCCACCTGTGGGAACGGGGGCGTTCGACGGGCCCGCGTGTTCGGAGCCGTCCGTGGGAGACAGTGTCACCGTGGCGACGCGGCCGGAGGTCGCCATCGCGGTGGGGCCGGACTGCGTCGCCGGTGCACGGCCCGCGAAGGGCGCGGACATCCCGGCGGTCGGAGGCTCGGAGAGCGGCGGCCCCAGGAGCACGGGCTGCTGAGGGACGAAGTCCTGAGCACCCGGGCCCGTGGCCACGGAGTGCTGGGGCGCGAAGCCCTGAGCACCCGGGCCTGTGGCCACGGAGTGCTGGGGCACCGGACCTGTCGCCCCCTGTGTACCGGCATGAGCCGGAGCCGTCGGACCCGCTCCCACGCCCGCCGGAACGGTCGCGTTCGACGCGGACACGGTCTGCGGTGCACGCACGGCGGGCAGGGCCGGCGCCGTGAACGCGGAGGGCAGGGCGCGGGCGCGCGACTCCACCCACACCGCCTTCTCCTGGAACGCATACGTCGGCAGGTGCAGCCGCAGCCGCTGCTCATGCGCGTAGAACGCACTCCAGTCCACTGTGACGCCCGCGGTCCACAGCTCGCCCACGCCCTGGAGCCAGCCCTGCTGCTCCGTCGTCGTCCCGCCCCGCCGCAGCGTCGCCATCGCGCGGACGCGGTCGCGATCCTGACCCAGGCTGGCGCGGACCAGCGGCGTCAGGTCCTGACCGGGCCCCACCTCCAGCAGCACGCCGCAGCCCTCTTCCAGCAGGGCGCCCACGGCGTCGGAGAAGCGCACCGGCTGGCGCATCTGCTCCGTCCAGTAGCGCGGCTCCACCAACTGCCCCGGCTGCGCGAACGTCCCGGTGAGCCCGGACGCGTAGCGCACCGTCGGCTCCGAGCGGTGGAGCGAACCCACCACCCGCGCCAGCTCCGGCATCAGCGGCTCCACGTCCGCCGAATGGAACGCATGCGGCGCGGGCATGCGCACCACGCCCGCCTTGCGGCGCTCCAGCTCCGCCTTCAGCGCCTCCACTTCCTCCACCGGGCCGGACACCACGCACCGGTCCGGCGCGTTGACCGCCGCGAGCGTCAGCCGCCCCGTCAGCATCGGGAGCACCTGCGTCTCCGGCAGCGCCACCGCGAGCATCGCCCCCGGAGGCATGCGGTGCATCAGCTCCCCGCGCGTCACCGCGAGCCGCAGCGCGTCCTCCAGCGACAGCACCCCCGCGATGCACGCCGCCGCGTACTCCCCGAAGCTGTGACCCAGCACCGCGTGCGGCGTCACCCCCAGGTCCTTCCACAGCCGCGCCAGCGACACCTGCACGCTGAACAACGCGGGCAGCGCCACGCGCGTGTCCCCAAGGCTCGCCGTCGCTTCCGCCTCCGCGCCCTCCGCCGGCCGCAACAGGCCCGACACCCGCGCCCGCAGCGGCGCGTCCAGCAGCGCGAGGCACGCATCCAGGTGCGCGCGGAACAGCGGCGACGCCTCCGCCAGCTCGCGCCCCATGGCCACCTGCTGCGCGCCCTGGCCGGAGAACACGAACGCCACGCGCGGCGCGCGGTTCGTGCCCTTCACCGCCGGGGCCGGCTTCTGGAGCTGCCGCGACAGGTCCGCCGCGTCCTTCGCCACCAGCGCCCGCCGGAACTCGAAGACCTTGCGGCCCACGGCGTGCGTGAACGCCAGGTCCGCCATCGACAGGTCGGAAGCCCCGGCCTGCGCGTGCGCATCGAGCTGCCGGGACGCCGCTTCCAATGCCTCGGGCGTGCGCGCGGACAGCAGGATGAGCTGGTGGGAACGGGTGGTGGAACCACTCTGCCGCATGGGAGCTTCCTCGAGAATCGCGTGGGCATTGGTGCCACCAATGCCGAAGGAGCTGACGGCGGCGAAGCGGGGCGTCTCGCCCCGGGGCCACTGTCGCAAACGGGTGTTGACGAAGAACGGGCCCGCGTCGAAGTCGATCTGCGGGTTGGGCCGCTCGAAGTGGAGGCTGGGCGGGATCTCTCCGTGGTGCAGCGACAGCGCGACCTTGATGAGCCCCGCCAGGCCCGCCACCGTGTCCAGGTGGCCGATGTTGGTCTTCAGCGACGCCAGCGCGATGGTGCCCCGGGCTTCCGCGCCCAGGCCGTACGCGCGCGTCAGCGCCGCCACTTCAATCGGGTCCCCCAGCGGCGTCGCCGTGCCGTGGGTCTCCACGTAGTTGATGGCTTCCGGCGCCACGCCCGCCTTCGCGAGCGCCTGCGACACGACGGCCGCCTGCCCCTGCACGCTGGGCGCGGTGAAGCCGGACTTGTGCCGGCCGTCGTTGTTGATGGCCGAGCCCCGGATGACGGCATAGATGGCGTCGCCATCCCGCACGGCATCCTCCAGGCGCTTGAGCACCACCGCGCCCACGCCGTTGGCCGCGAGCGTGCCCTGCGCCTTCTCGTCGAACGCGCGGCAGTGGCCGTCCGGGGAAAAGATCATCCCCTCCTGGTGCACGTAGCCCGTGCGCTGCGGCACCGACAGGCGCGTCGCGCCCGCGATGGCCACGTCGGACTGGCCCACCTGGAGGCTCTGGCAGGCCAGGTGCACCGCGACGAGGCCCGTGGAGCACGCGGTGTAGAGCAGCGTGCTCTCACCCGTCAGCCCCAGCTTGAAGGACGCCTTCGTGGCCAGGCTCTCGTGCGTCGCGGTGCCGTGCAGCTCCAGGTAGGACGCCGCGTCCAGCGGCATCGCCTGACGCACGGCCTCCGTGTACCCGGAGCTCGTGGCGCCCGCGTAGAGCGAGATGGCGCCCGGGAACCGGTCCGGATCCACGCCCGCGTCCTCCAGCGCCGCCCAGGCCGTCTGGAGGAACAGCCGCTGCTGCGGATCCGTGAACTGAGCTTCCCGCAGGGACATGTCGAAGAACGCGTGGTCGAACTTCTCCACGCCGTCGATGACGCCGCCCGCCGGAACGAAGGCCGGGTGGTGCCACAGCTCCAGCCCCTCCGGCAGGCCGGGCAGGTGCTCCAGCTCCTCCGGCGTGAAGCGGGAGATGGACTCCACGCCCCCGCGCAGGTTGCGCCAGAACTCCTGCACCGTCATCGCGCCAGGGAAGCGACCCGCGAGGCCGATGATCGCGATGGAGCCCGAAGCACCGGCCTTCGGCGCCTCGCGCGGACGGGGCGCGGGGGCCGGGGCGACGGGTTCAGCGGAGGCCGCGGGGCCTCCCGACTCGCGCTCCAGGCGGCGGGCCAAGTCATGCACGGTGGGGTGCTCGAAGAGCCACACCACGGGCACGTCGCGCTGGAGCTCCTCGCGCAGCCGCGCGGCGATGCGGACCACGGACAGCGACGTGCCGCCCAGGTCCTCGAAGAGGTGGTCGTGCACGCCCACCTTGTCGGTGCCCAGCTCGCGGGCGAACACGGGCGCCATCCGCTGCTCCAGCGGGTGGGTGGGTTCCACGAAGCGGCCCTGACGGCCGGTGGACGCGGCGTCCGGGGCGGGCAGGGCCTTGCGGTCCACCTTGCCGCTGGGATTCAGGGGCAGGACGGGCAGCATCACGAACACCGACGGCACCATGTACTCCGGCAGCCGCAGTCGCAGGCCCGCGCGCAGCGACGCGGTGTCCAGCGGGTGTCCTTCCCGGGGCATCAGGTAGGCGATGAGGCGCTTGTCGCCGGCCACGTCCTCGCGCACCACCACCGCCGCTTCCTGCACGGCGGGCAGGTGGCGCAGGGCGGCCTCCACCTCCATCAACTCGATGCGGAAGCCGCGCACCTTCACCTGGTGGTCGGCGCGGCCCAGGAACTCCAGCACGCCGTTGGGCAGCCAGCGGACCACGTCGCCCGTGCGGTACAGCCGCGCGCCGGGCGTGGTGCCCTGCGCATCCGGGATGAAGCGCTCCGCCGTCAGGTCGGGCCGCGACACGTAGCCGCGCGCCAGGCCATCACCGCCGAGGAACAGCTCGCCCGGCACGCCCACCGGCACCGGGCGCAGCCGCGCGTCCAGCACGTAGACCGTCGTGTTGAAGAGCGGCGGCCCGATGGGCACCGACAGCCCCGGCACCACCTGCTCCGGCTGGTCCATCGTGTAGGCGGACGCGACGACGGAGCACTCGGAGGGCCCGTAGCCGTTGGTGAACTGGATGTGCAGGGTCTCCATGGCCTTGCGCACGTGGGGCGCGGAGACGATGTCGCCACCGACGTGCAGCTCATGCAGGCGCCGGAGGATGTCCATCCGGTGCTCGACGAGCTGCGCGAAGAGGCCGGCCGGCATGTGGACGAAGGTGACCCGGTGGCGCTCCACCACCCGGGCGAGCGCGTCCATGTCACCCGGCACGGCCTGGGCCGGGAAGATGACGAGCCGGCTGCCATGCATCAGCGGCAGCCACAGCTCCAGCACGGAGCCGTCGAAGGAGATGGGCGCGAAGAGCAGCGTCGTGTCGGAGGTGTCGAAGCGCGCGTACGGCATCGCGTGCATCAGCCGCAGCAGGCCCCGCTGCTCGCTGGCCACGCCCTTGGGCCGCCCGCTGCTGCCGGACGTGAAGATGACGTAGGCCAGGTTGCGCGGGCCCACGTCCACCACCGGCGCGGTGACGGGATGCGCGGCGAGGGACAGCTCCTCCATGAGGAGGCACGGCAGGGACGCGTCGGGCAGTTGCAGCCGCCCCCGCAGGGCGCCCGTGGTGAGGACGAGCTTCGGCCGCGCGTCCTCCAGCATGAAGGTCAACCGCTGCGCGGGGTACGAGGCGTCCATCGGCACGTAGCAGCCGCCGGCCTTGATGACGCCGAGCACGGCGACCACGAAGGTCACCGAGCGCTCCAGGCACAGCGCCACCGGCACGTCCGGCCCCACGCCCCGGGCCCGCAGCTCATGGGCGAGCTGGTTGGCCCGCGCGTCGAGCTGCGCGTACGTCAGCCGTTCGTCGTCGGACTCCACCGCGATGGCGTCCGGGTGCTTCGCCACCTGCACCGCGAACCGCGCCGCGACGTTGCTGTCGGCGGGGTAGGGGTGGGCGGTGTCGTTCC
>NZ_RAWB01000402.1 GCF_003612055.1 Corallococcus llansteffanensis | reverse complement strand
GCGTCGGAGCGGCCGGGGCCGGGTCCGCGGGGGCGGGAGCCTGCGCGGACAGCAGGGCCGCGGAGGCAAGGAGGGCGAGATGCTGGAGGGTGACTTTCATTCGCGGGGGCCTCGGGGACCCTGGGAGATGCGCTCGGGCACGCCCGAGGACAACTGGGGATGCATGGAAAATTTCCAGCGCCCGACAGAGGTTAGACTGTCCGCCTGCACATGGATATCCGCACACAGAGCGCCCTGCTTGCTTCCATCATCGGCCTGGCGCTGGGCGTGTCCATGTTGTTGCGCCCCGGACGTCCCCGGGTGCTCACCCTCTACTCCGTCTTCACCCTGACGGTCGCCGGGTATTACCTCAGCCTCTTCTTCCACAGCATCTTCCCCGCCCACGACTACCCCTGGGTCTCCCGCATCGCGCTCGGGTCCACGGTGCTCGTCGTCTCCCTGGTGCCCGGGGCGGCGGTCGCCTTCTTCCTCGAGTTCCTCGGCGTCAGCAAAGGCACCCACCTGGTCGGCCGGCGGCTTGCCCTCCTGTCCGCCGTGCTGGGCCTCACCGTCGCCGTTACACCGTTGGCGGACAAAGCATGGGCGCGGGTGGCGATGGGGGTGTGGGTGCTGGGGGCGCTCTTCACCTCTGTGTCGCTGCTGGTGCACCGGGTGCGCACGACGGAGTCGCGCATCGAGCAGTTCCGGCTGGCGTACCTGGCCATTGGCGCGGGCGCGGCGGTGCTGTTCTCCGGCCTGGACTACCTGAGCCGCTACGACATCCCCTTCCCCACGCTGGGCCCCGTCTTCGCGACGCTCTACCTGTTCTTCCTGGCGCAGACGCTCTTGCGGCTGCGGCTGATGGACCTGCACGAGCTGCTGGGGAAGATCGCCTCGCAGACGGTGCTGGCCATCATCCTGGCCGCCGTCTTCACGGTGCTGACGGCGTGGGTGGACGAGAACACGTCGCTGTTCGTCTTCAACACGGTGGTGGCCGCGTTCGTCATCCTCATCCTCCTGGACCCGCTGCGCACCAAGGTGGAGGAGATGGTGGTGCGCATCTTCTTCCGCGAGCGCTTCGCGCTCCTGGGCACGCTGGGCGTCCTGCGCGTGCGGATGACCGCCGTCATCGAAATCTCGGAGCTGGCGCGCCTGGTGCTGGACGCCCTTCACGAGACGGGGCGCGTGACGCACGCGTCGGTGTACCTGATGGCGGAGGACCGGCCCGGCTACCGGCTGCTGGACTCGCGCGGGCCGCTACCGGTGCCGCTGCTGGACACGGCCGCCGCGCGCGGCGTGCTGTTCGCGGTGGCCAGCGGGCAGAAGGCGGTGCTGCTGGAGAACGTGGAGCGGCGCATCTCCGTGATGCGGGTCCAGGCGGTGGAGGGCAAGCGCTTCCGCGATGAGCTGAAGCGGCTCAACGACACGCGCGCCGCGCTGCTCCAGATGAAGGCCGGCATCAGCGTGCCGCTGATGAGCAACGACCGCGTCATCGGCTTCCTGAACCTCTGGGATGAACGGGTGCCGGAGGCGTACGCGTCCGATGAGATCGCCCTCATCCTGGAGGTCTCCGAGCGGATGGCGACGGTGCTGGAGAACTCCAAGCTGTACGAGAAGATCCGCGAGCGCGACCGCCTGGCGGCGCTGGGTGAGATGGCGGCGGGCCTGGCGCATGAAATCAGGAACCCGCTGGGCGCCATCAAGGGCGCGGCGCAGTGCCTGGACCCCAAGCGGCTGGGGGGCGAGGACGGCGAGTTCCTGGATGTGATTGTCGAGGAGGTCAACCGGCTCAACGGCGTGGTGACGGCGTTCCTGGATTACTCACGGCCGCTGAAGCAGAGCTTCGGGCCCACCGACCTCAACGAGGTGGTGACGCGCACGATGCGGCTCATCCAGAACGACATGCCGACCACGGCGGAGCTGGCGGTGGAGCTGGACCTGCGGCTGCCGCGTGCGGACGGCGACGCCGAGCAGCTCAAGCAGGTGTTGATCAACCTGGTGCAGAACGCGGTGCAGGCGATGGGGTCGCAGAAGGGCTGCATCACGGTGCGCACGGAGAAGCCGGAGCGCTTCGGCGACTTCCGCAGCGCGGGCGGTGTGGAGTTCGTGGAGGTGCGCGTCACCGACAACGGCCCGGGCATCCCGGCGGATCAGCAGCCGCACATCTTCGTGCCCTTCTTCACGACGAAGCAGAAGGGCACGGGCCTGGGGCTCGCCATCTGCCAGCGCATCGTGAAGAACCACGGCGGCACCATCAGCGTGCAGAGCCGGGTGGGCGAAGGCACCTCGTTCATCATCCGGCTACCGGCGCTCCCCCCGGAGGTGACGGAAGGCGCGCTCCCGGAAGGGACGCCCGCGCCCCCTACTCGCCCCTCCCAGTCCCTGGCCGTGCCCGAGGAGCTGCGCGAGCCCGCGCCCGCCGTGACGAAGCCGCCCGAGCCCCGGACGAAGCGCGACAAGCGCCGCCGCGCGAGCTGAGGGCCCGGGTTCCCGCTTCCGGGAAAGACCCGCTAGGCTGGAGGGGCCATGCAGCCGTGCCCCTGTCCCTACTGCCAGACGACGATGCGCAACACCTACGCGCGGGGGCTGACGCGCGACGAGTGTGGTGCGTGCGGAGCGGGCTGGTTCGACGCGGAGGTGCTGGGGAAGGTGGTCGGCGGCCCGACGCTGGAGGCCGTGTTCGAGGCGGCGAAGGGCAAGCCCGGGCGGTGCAAGGGGTGTGAGGCGTCGCTCCAGTACGTCCCCGGTTGTCCGTCCTGCGGGCGGCAGGCGCCCACGTGTCCCGGCTGTGGCGGTTCTCCGCTCCCCGCCGTGGAGCTGCGGGACGCGGTGGTGGAGGTCTGCGTGAAGTGCCGGGGCGTGGCGCTGGACAAGGAGGAGCTGGCCCGGCTCCAGAAGGCGATGACACCGGAGCCCCGGGCCCCGGAGCCCCGCGAGCCCATCCAGGCGGCGGACTTCGAGCATGAGTACGACGACCCGCGGGGCCTGAGCCTGCTGCCCCGGGTGCGCCTGGGCGACGTGCCGTCCTGCACGACGTGCGGGCGGAGGATGGACCCGCGCTACGGGTTCGTCTGGGAGGAGCGGCTGTTCTGTGGAAGCTGCGCGCCGGAAGGCTCCGCGCCCTACACGGATGAGCTGACGAAGGCGCGCCCCAGTGAGACCTTCGACCGCCGGTCCCGGCACCTGAACACGGGCGCCGCCGAGTCCGCGGTCGTGTGGCTGTTGTCGAAGATCTTCAAGTAGCGCCTGGGTGTCGTGACGCGTTGTCCGTCGCGGCGCCGCGATTCGTGACAGGCGGTCCACGCCCGGGCTGGAGCACCGCGGCGGCGCCTCTGTCGTTGGCGTGGCCCCTGTCTTGCTGAAGGCCTCCTTCGGGAGGCATTCATGAATCAATGGCTGCGCAGGTCCGTCCAGGGCAGCTTCGCCCTGCTTGTCTTTTCGTGTGCGCTGACCGCGGCGCTCATCGTGAACCAGGGGCTCCTGGGCTTCTTGATTCCGGCTCCAAGGGACGCGGAGCCCCTGGCTCGAGTGCCGTTGTCCTCGCTTCCCTTCGCGGGGCTCGACACGGCCCGCCTCGCGCGGCTCACGGGCCTCTCGCTTCCAACTCCGGGGCCCGGGGTGCAGGACCTGGAGCCTGGCGGACCTTCCATCCCCCGGAGCACGCTGGCCATCCGTCTGCTGGGGACCCTGGTGGCACAGGATCCCCAATGGTCCATGGCCTCCATCCACGAGCTCACGGGCGGCGGTGCGCGAAGCCTGATGGTCAGCGATGCGTTCCAGGGCGCCCGCGTCTTCGCCATCGAGCGGGAGCGCATCCTGCTCGTCGTCGATGGGCGGCTCGAATACGTCGACGGCAGTCCCCTGTCGGGCGCGGCGCCTGTCGCGGTGAAGGTCCATCCTGGGGCGGCGACGCCTGGGGGCTCCGGCCTGGGCCGGGGCATCCGCGCCACGGGCGAGCACACCTACGCAGTGCCTCGTGACGATGTCGCCGAAGCGCTCACGAATCTGAACCAGGTGCTGACGGAGGCCCGCGTGGTCCCCGCGTTGCGCGACGGCCGCCCCGTGGGCTTCAAGCTGCTCTCCGTCCGGGAGGGCTCGCTCTACACACGGCTCGGGCTGCGCAATGGGGACGTGCTCCAGCGCATCAACGGGCTGGACCTGGAGGACATGGAGAAGGCGCTCCAGGCCTTCACGCAGCTGCGAGATGCCAGGCGCATCGAGCTGCAACTCGAACGCGGCGGGGCCCCGGTCCGAAAGGTCTTCGACGTGGAATAAAAGCGGCCCATAAATCCGAAAAAAGGGGCCTGTAACCAGACACGGAAGGGCTGCGTACCCATCAACACACGCAGCAACCGACCTGACTACGGAGCCACACCATGAGCATCTGGAGCGACGCCGCCCGTGACGCCTATCGCAAGACGCACCGCTTCCCCAACCAGCCGAACGTGAACGGCGGATCCGGGCCCGTCATCAAGAAGAGGGAGTTGCCGCTGGAGGCCAAGATCAAGCTGGCCACGAAGCTGCTCGACAAGGACCTCTTCGTGTCCGCGCGTCCCACGTCCGGACCCAAGCTGGGCTGAGCCCCCTTCCCTTCGGAGATCCCGCCATGAGCCTCTGGAGCCCCGCCGCCCGCGACGCCTTCCGTGCCCGCATCGCCCCCAAAGCGCCTCCGCGCGCGGAGCCGCCGCCGAAGGCACCGGCCCTCAAGCCGCCGCCGCCGTCCCTCTCACAGGCCCGTCACGCGGACGCGTTCATCGCCGCGAAGCCCACGGGCCGTGGACCGGCGAAGCCTCCCGAGCTCAACCCCCAGCCCCTCCGCACCGGCTTCGACAAGCCCGTCTCCGTCGACGCCCTGCCCGACAAGAAGACGGGCACCGGCATCCTCACGCTGAACACCGCCACGGGCGCGGGCGACGAGTACAACACCGCGGCCAACCGCGGGGCGCAGGCGAAGCTCATCCTGGACTCGGGCGCCTCCATCGTCGCGTTCCAGGAGGTGGACGTGAACGTCGAGCGCAGCAAGCGGGGCGACGCCAAGAGTGCGGACCGGAACACCGCGCTCGACATCGTCGCCAAGGCGAACCCGGCCTTCCGCGCCTTCATCGAGGGCAACGTCCCCAAGGTGGACATCAACGACCCGTCGCCTCCGCCCACCTCCATCCGCACGGGCGAGGACGGCACCACGCTCTACGACACCCCCGAGGGCACGCTCGTCACCGGTGAGTCCTTCTCCGGCGACGACACCGAAGGCGGCGTCGACGGCGACCACGGCGCGGACTCCACCTACGGCAACGCCACCTACGTCGCGGCCCCCGACGAGGTCACGGAGGCCTACACCGTCACGCTGCCCACGCAGGACGGGACCCCCGGCGCCGCCTCTCCCGAGCGACTCCAGGCCCTCGCGGACGGGAAGCTCACCAAGGAAGAGCGTGCCGAGCTGGGCCGCGACAACGAGCTCCTCCGGGACAGCGGGCGCTCCGAGCCGCGCAGCGCGCTCGTCACCCGCGTCAAGGGACCGGACGGCACGGAGCGGACGATCATCAACGTCCACGTCGCCGCGGGGAAGGACAACAAGGACCTGCGCGACCAGCAGCTCGCCTACATCGCGCAGATCGCCGCAGCGGAGAGCAAGGGCCCGCCCTCGCGCGAGGTGGTGGTGCTGGGCGACCTCAACACCTCCACGACGGAGGTGCAGGCCCTCTTCGGGAAGGCAGGCCTGGAGCGCGCCGTCGGTGGCACCAGCGGCGGCCCCGGGGAGATTGAAGACTACGACCAGGTCTGGACCACCGCGGGCGTGAACACCCAGAACAGCGCCCAGGTGGAGACGGACGGCGCGTCCGACCATCCGCACGCCGGCTACACGGAGATCAGCTGACGCGGACCTCAGGCCTGCGCCGCCGCCAGCTTCTCCTGCGCGGCCTCCCACCGGGCGTAGAGGTCTTCCAGCTCCTCCTTGCCCACGCGGTGCCCGTCCATCAGCGGCTTCGCCCGGGCGAAGTCGTTGTAGAGCACCGGGTCCGCGAGCTGCGCCTCACGCTCCTTCTGCTCGGCCTCCACCTTCGCGATGCGCTCCTCCAGCTTCGCGATCTCCTTCTTGATGGGGCCCTCCACCACGGAGCGACGCTGGCGCGCCTCGGCCTCCAGTCGCTTGCGCTCCTTCTCGGAGACGGTCGCCGCGCTCCCGGTGCCGCTCCTGCCGTTGGACGCGTTGGACTCCGCGCCGTCGGCCGCCAGGCGCTGCTGCTCCTGGTGGTAGAGGTACGCGTCCAGGTTGCCCGGATGTGACGTGAGCTTCCCGTCCGCGACCTCCCAGACGTGCGTACACAGGCCGTTGATGAAGCTGCGGTTGTGGCTCACGAACAGCAGCGTGCCGCCATACAGCTTCAGCGCTTCGATCAGCATCTCGGACGAGTCGAGGTCCAGGTGGTTCGTCGGCTCGTCCATCAGCAGGAAGTTGGACGGCACCAGCAGCAGCTTCGCCAGCGCCACGCGCGCGCGCTCGCCACCGCTCAGCACGCCGATGGGCTTCTCCACGTCGTCGCCGCTGAAGAGGAACGCGCCCAGCACGCCGCGCACGTAGCTCTCCGGCTTGTCCGCCGCCAGCGGCCGCACCTCTTCGATGATGGTGTTGTGGCGGTCCAGCTTGTCCGCGTGGTGCTGCGCGTAATAGCCCACCACCACGTTGTGCCCCACCGTCACCTTGCCGGTGTCCGGCGCGAGCTCCCCCGCGACCATCTTCAGGAGCGTCGTCTTGCCCGCGCCGTTGGCGCCCACGACGGCGATTCTCTGGCCCCGCTCCAGCCGCGCGTCCAGCCCGTCGTACACCGTGAGCGCGCCGTAGCGCTTGGTGATGCCCTCCATCAGCACCACGTCACGGCCGCTGCGCTCCACCTCCGGGAAGCGGAACTTCATCGTCTGCCGCTCTTCGAGGACCGCCACCTTCTCCAGCTTGGCCAGCATCTTCGCGCGGCTCTGCGCCTGCTTCGCCTTGGTGGCCTTGGCGCCGAACCGGTCGATGAAGCCCTGCAGCTCCGCGCGGCGCTGCTCCACCTTCTCCGCCTTCGCCTGGAGGAGCACCATCTCCTCGGCGCGCAGGCGCTTGTAGTCCTCGTAGTTGCCCGTGTACTCGCGCACGCCTTCCATCTCCAGCGACACCACCCGGTTGATCTGCCGGTTGAGGAAGTCGCGATCGTGGGAGATGAGCACCATCGCCTTGTTGGAGCGGCGCAGGAACCCGTCGAACCAGGCGAGCGTCGGCACGTCCAGGTGGTTCGTCGGCTCGTCCAGCAGCAGCAGGTCCGGGTCCTGGAGCAGCAGGCCCGCGAGCGCCGCCCGCATGCGCCAGCCACCCGACAGGGCCTGGGTTGGCTTGGACAGGTCCGCGTCCCGGAAGCCCAGGCCCTTGAGGATGCGCTCGGCGTGGTGCCGGCCGTAGCGGTTCTCGAAGTCGTCCAATTCCGCGTGGAGGTCCGCCAGCGTCTGGGCCAGCTCCAGCTGCTCCTCCTCGTCCGTGGCGGCCGCCAGGGCCCCTTCGGTTTCCTTGAGGCGGGATTCCAGCGAGTCCCGGCCGGGCACGGTGCTCATGACCGCCTCCACCACCGTGCCTTCCGGTAGGCCGGCGATCTCCTGGGGGAGGTAGCCCGCCCGGGCCCGGCGGCTGTACTGGACAGTTCCCCCGTCCGGCTGGGCCGCCCCGGCGATGATCTTCATCAGGGACGACTTGCCCGTCCCGTTCGCCCCCACGAGTCCCACCCGGTCCCGGGGGCCGAGTGTGAAGTTGTCCTCGTCGAAGAGGACCTTCTTTCCGTAGGCGAGGCTGATGTCCTGGGCGATGACGAGGCTCATGGCGGGGGCGGGAGATAACAGCCCGGGGGCCCTACGGGAACGCCTCAGATGCCTGCCCGGCTGCCCAGGGGGCGTATCTCACCGGTTGGGCATGGCGCGGCGCTTGCCTATACTCCCGCCACCCATGGCCGCCCCCTGCCCCCACTGCGGAAGTACCGAAGGTCAAGATCACCTGTGCGCGGCGCAGAGCCTCCAGCTCCTGGGGCAGGTGCTGGACGGCCGCTACAAGATCGAGAGCGTGCTCGGCCAGGGCGGCATGGGCATGGTGTTCCGTGCCACGCAGACCTCCGTGCAGCGGCCGGTGGCGGTGAAGACGCTCAACCCCTCGCTCGCCGCCGCGCCCCAGTTCTTCGAGCGCTTCCGCCGCGAGGCGGAGATCGCCAGCCGCCTTCGGCACCCGAACGTCATCACCATCTTCGACTTCGGCCGCGCCGCGGACGGCACCTGCTACTACGTGATGGAGCTGCTCAAGGGCGAGAGCCTCAAGGAGCTCGTCAAGCGCGAGGGGCCGATGACGCTCCGCCGCGCGGTGAACCTGATGGAGCAGGCCACGCTGGGCCTGGCGCACGCGCACGAAGAGGGCTGCGTCCACCGCGACCTGAAGCCGCACAACATCATGGTCCAGGCGCTCGACGGGAAGGACTTCGTCAAGGTGCTGGACTTCGGCCTCGTCAAGGCGCTGGAGCAGGACGAGGAGGAGCAGCTCACCTCCACCGGCCAGGTGCTGGGCACCCCCCAGTACATGCCGCCCGAGCAGGCCGGCGGCGAGTCCGTGGATCAGCGCTCCGACCTCTACTCCATGGCGGGGGTCCTCTACTTCTGCCTCACCGGCAGCTCGCCCTACGGCGCCAACACGGTGCGCAAGGCGCTCACCGCCGCGCTCACGCAGCCGGTGCCGCCGGTGAACAGCAAGCGCCAGGGCGCGCCCGTGCCGCCGGAGCTGGACGCGTTCTTCGCCAAGGCACTCTCCGCGGAGAAGGAAGACCGCTACCAGAACGCGCAGGAGTTCATCGACGCGCTGCTCGACTCGGTGCAGGACCTGTCGCCGGAGGAGCTGGACGCGCGCCCCACGGGCGGTGCTGCTGGCGCCGAGCGCGGTACGGGAAGCCGCAGCCGTCCGGGCGCGGGCTCCGGCAGTCGCGCGGGTTCGGGCAGCAAGCTGGGCTCCGGCAGCCGCGCGGGCCGTGCGCCCGGGCCGGGCACGGGCGCCAGCGCGCGCTCCGGCTCCCGCGTGGGCATGGCCCCGCCCCGGGGCACGACCCCGGCCGGTGCGCAGGGTGCGCCGCGAGCCTCCAGCACGGGCAGTCCCCCGCTCTCCCCGGCCAACCGCGCGCGTGCCGCGTC
>NZ_RAWB01000401.1 GCF_003612055.1 Corallococcus llansteffanensis | reverse complement strand
CCCATGCCCGCGAACATCGATGTGAGGAAGCTCTCCAGCTCTCCCTCCAACCGATTCAGCTGTCTTGGCGTCATGCTCAGGGAACAGTCCGCCCACCCTCACGCATTCTGAAAGTGACCAAGTGGTAGTAGCTGCCCGACAGCTTTCCGACATGCGCGCTGCTGGACTCGGCTTCAGGGGACGTGGACATGGGGGCCCTTGCGGTGCGGGGGAGGTCCGACGCGCACGAAGGTGTGCGTCGGACCCCTGTCCCGCCATCGTCCCCAGGGGCCTCCTTATGGGTGGCTGGCAGGGTCCGCGGGGTCCGTCCCCGCCACCCGCTCATCCCCGTCGAGGAACCCGTCCAGGTCCCGGTCGATGCCCACGCGCGTGCCCGAACCCGGGGGCGTGCAGGTGTACGTCAGCACACCCTGGCTCGTGGCCACGGCCGAGCGGAGCGCCGAAGCGGCCACGAGCGGCAGCGCCGCGCGGTCCGTCTTGAACTGCCCGCCTCCCACGTAGCGGAAGCCCATCTCGTGGGTCCCCGCGCGGCCCTTGGCGACGAGGTCGCACTCGCCCGCGTTCGCGCGCGCCACCAGCAGGTCGATGCGCGGCCCCACCACGCCAGCGTTGGTGGCGGTGAGCGTCACCTGCTGCCCGACGATGGGGGCCAGATTGGTCTCGAAGGCGAACATGTACTGCTCCATGTCCTTCTTGGCCTGCACGCCCGCGGGCGTGTTCGGGATGCCCACCGCGTTGAAGATGGGGTGGAAGTCGAAGCCGCTGTTGAAGAGGAACAGCGTGGGGATGGCACCATCGCTGTTGAAACCAATGCCTCGCACCTGGTCGCCCAGGAACGGATCCACTGGCGTGGTCCCGAAGGCGAAGCCCGCGCCGAACATGCCGACCTTCTGGTAGATGTTCCGCAGGTGCGGCACCTTGGGGAACAGCGGCTCCACGTCGAAGGAGCTCTTGCCCTCCGTGCCGAAGAAGCCCTTGAACGGGCCCTCGCCGGGGTTGGCGTTGACGTCCACGCGGTGGCAGGCCCCACACGAGCCCTGGAAGGAGCTCGTGGTGTTGACGAAGAAGTCCTTGCCCGCCTGCTGCGACGGCGTGAGCGAGTTGTCCAGGTTGCGGATGGGATTGGGCGGATAGGCCACCTGGAGGATGAAGTCGGAGAACTTCTGCATCTGCTCCGGCGTGAGCTGGGAGCTGCGCCCCAGCAGGTCCATGAAGGCCGGGTTGAACTGCTTGAAGGCCGCGACCTCGTCGAAGGTGCCGCCGTTGGGCTGGACGCTCGGCGCGGCGTTGCCACCCGTGCGGTCCCCGCGCCAGTGCATGGGGCCGTGGTTCGCCATGCCGCGCAGGCTCTGCGTCGACAGCGGGCCCTTCATCGGGTGGAAGGACGTGTCCTGGCCGAACGTCGGGTCCGTCCCGAACTCCGGCAGCACGGGCACGATGGGATTGGCGTTGGCCTTCACGTCGCCGTCCGGGTTGCCCAGGTCCCACGTGGTGCTGTCGAAGTCGCCGAAGATGTGGCAGCTGCCGCAGGACGAATCGCCGTGGCTGGAGCTCGTGCGCGCGTCGTAGAGGAACGGACGGCCCTGCACCACGCTCGGCGGCTCGGGGTTGAACATCGGCAGGTGGGCCACCTCCGCCTTCGTCGTGGTGTTGACGACGGAGATGGCGTTGTCGAAGCGGGTCAGCACGTAGAGGCGGCCCCGGGCCTCGTCCAGCACCATGCCGGTGGGGCCGCCGCCCGTCAGCGGAATCTGGTTCGCGGTGCTCGGCACGAAGGTGCCGGCCTCCAGCGCGGCGGTGGCGTACACGCCCAGCTTCGATGAACCGAACGCGGCGACGTAGAGCGTGGCGCCGTTGGACGTCACCGACATGCCCATGGGCTGCGCGAGGCTCTTCTCGCTCTCCGCGTTGGGCAGGGGCGCGCAGCAGGCCGCGTAGTTGATGTGTGAATTGAGGTGGCGCGGCACGACGCCCGAGCCGCCCAGCACCGTGATGCGGCTCTCGTGCAGGTGCCCGCGCAGGCTGCTGCCCACGAGGGTGCCGGGGCCCTCGAAGCGCAGGTCGTTCCGGGCCTCGGTGTTGCTGACGTAGACCTTTCCGCTCACCGGGTTGACGGCCATGTTGAACAGGATGGTGCCCACGCCCGAGTACGACCCCCCGGCGCCCGCGACCTGCACGGGCGGATTGGCGGTGGCGGAGATGGCGAACACGTCCTTGTCCGGCAGGGAGAAGCGCATGGACTGCGTCCACGGACGGTTGAGCACGTCCAGCCAGTCCTGGCCGTTGTACTTCACGATGACGGAGACCTCCGGCGCCGCGAGGCCCTGGTGGTTGACGTTGGGGCCGGGGACGCCGCCCACGGACTCGCCACCGTTGGGCACCAGGCTCTCGTGGACCACGGAGGTGCGGTTGCCGGAGTGGAACGCCGCCGCATAGACACGCGAGCCGTCCGGCGAGGCCGCGAGCGCGCGCGGCGTGTCCCCGAACAGGCTGACGCGGGTGAGCGGCGTGCCGCCCAGCGTCGCGCCCAGGTTCTCCGAGTCGAACACCCAGACGTCGGCCCGGCCAATGCCCGGCGTGGTGAGCTGCGGATCAAACGCCGTGTTCTGCCCCCGGTGCGCGGCGGTGATGAAGGCGCGCTTCTTCCCGATGCCGGCGAAGACGATGTCGCGAGGCTCGTCCCCCACGAGCAGCGTCCGCGTCACGGCGCCGCCGTGCCCGTTCCCATCCACGCGCACGATGCTCACGCTGTCGGACAGGTGGTTGACGACCCAGACCTCGTCGTTGCTCCGGGCCGCGACGGCGACGGGCTCCAGGCCCACGGGCACGGAGCCGGTATGGGTGAGGCCGGTCGCGCCGACCTGGAAGATCTCCAGCCGGTTGTCGGGCGTGTTGACGGCGAAGAGCCACTGGCCGTTGGGGGACAGGGCCAGGGGGCGGACCTGACCGCTCTCGAAGACGGTGAAGTGCTGCGCGAACGAGGGAAGGCTGGCCGCAAGGCTCAACAGCAGCAGCATCGCGGACGCGGCGCGTGGGAGGCCACGGCGTGAGGCCGGGTGTCTGGCTTTCATGATGCCTCTCTGGAAGAGGGGCGGACAGCCCCGACTTCACTGTAGGTGAAGTGTCTTGAACAGGGGAACGGGTGGGCGGGGACCCGGTGACAGTCGTTGCACGGCGCAATGGCTCCCCTCTGTACGCAGCGGGGGCCGCCCCCTGGCTATTCCTGGCCCGACGGCAGCGCCTGGGGCCACTCGCGCAGGAGCCTTCCCGCGGCGGCCTCCTGGGCCCACTCCACCTTGCCGACCAGCGCGTCCCCACCATGCTCGATGCGGAGTTCCCGCCACACCGGCGGCCCCGCGACGTAGCGCGTGTCCCCGGCGGCCCAGGACTGGCCTCCGGTGGCGTCCACCACGCGCGCCAGGCACGCGTCGAACTCTGCTTCCGGAAGCCAGCGCAGGGCCTCCAGCACCGGGGCCGCGTCGAAGCCCCGCAGCGACGTGGCCTTCCCGGTGACGGCGCTCAGGGCCCCGGGCCCCTGCCCCGCCGGGATGAAGGACACGCCCCGGGGGCGCAGCACGGCCTGCCCCGGGAGGCGGCCCAGCTTCGCGGGAAAGATCGCCACCGACTCCAGCCGCACCCCGGACCGGGCCGCCCCGCGCAGGGGGGCCTGACGGTGCAGCTCCAGGAGCGCGGCCACCTCCTCGGCGTCCGTCATGCCCCGTGCGCGCAGCAGGCGATTGCCCACCACGCGCAGGCCGAGCGAGCCCGGTTCCAGCCGGATGCCTTCCTCGGCGATGGTGCCCAGGCGCACCTCCTGGAGCTCCCCGAACACCGGAAGCCAGAGCACGCGCTCACTGGTGATCCGCAGCCGACCGGAGCCCAGGAAGGGCCACACCACGGGACGGACGAGGGGCCACAGCACGGAGCGCGCGAGGGGGGCGGCCCGCTGGCGAAGGGACAGGCCGTCGCCGGGAAGCAGCGCCCTGCCCTGGCGTCCTCTTGGATGCCAGCGGGCGTCGGTCTCGAAGACCAGGACTTCGCCCGGGTTCAGCTCCCACGCCATCGGCTGACGCACCAACGCCTCCAGCCGCGTCAGTGTCTCTTCCAGCGAGAGGTGCGCGGGCGCCACGGCCAGCGCCTCCAACCTGCGCTGCGCGAGGCCGATGAGCCGCTCGCGCCGAACCGACAGCTCGCGGGCCTCCCGCAGCACGGATGTGTCCTCGCTCCACGCCTCCACGGCCGCGCGACGTTGGACGCGCTCCAGTGCCTCTCGCAGCGCCTCTGCGTGAGCGACGAGCGCGGGCACCAGCTCCGGCCGCCGCAGCAGCCCCCGGCGCCACCGGCGACCCGACAGAAGCGCTTCCAGTTCCGCGTACCGACGCCGGGCCACGGCGATGAGCTCCGCACGGCCTTCGAGCTGGCGCTCGACATCAGCCCCGGTGAGGCCTGGGGACGAAGTGCTGGGTCGGGTGCGCTCGGCCATCGCTCCGCGCAGCATAGCGTCGCGAGGAGGGGTCAGGTCAGTGCGCTCGCCCATCGCGCCGCGAAGCATGACCTCGCGAGGCGGAGCCGTCCGGGCACGCGCGCCCTACTCGCCTTGCGTCTCCCATTCCAGGCGCTCGCACTCGCGCAGCATCTCCTCCGCTTCGGCGGACTCGGGGGGAGTCGGCGGGGTGGACTCGGGCCACGGCACGGAGGGCCGGGTGGGCGTGCCCTCCGACTCCTTCAGGAGCGCGAGCAGGTCCCGCGCGGACTGCCCGGGAAGCGGGGGCACGACATGCAAGGAGCGCGGCGCGACCTGCGCATCCCCGAGCGCCGGGGCCTCGGCCACGTCGTCGCAGGGAATCGCGGCGGCCTGAAGCAGGGGCGCGGGCTGGGGTTCGGAGGGCAGCAGGTCGTCCGGGTCGAAGTCGAGGAGCGGCCCGAGCGCCACGTGGACGGGCAGCTCCGCCTCCCCTTCTTCCAATGACACGCACCGCAGCGTGTTGGGGCGCGGCGTGGGAGCGCCCTCATCCATCAGGTGTGGCGGCAGCGGTGGCACGGCAGACAGCACCGGAGGCATCCGCGTCACGTCGGAGGAAAGGTCCGGGCGCGGAGGCCACGCGGGCACCGGCGGCGGCATCACGACCGGCTCGCGCAGCGGCAGCGAGCGCACCTGCGCCCCGCCCAGCTCCTCCTCCGCCTTCGCGAGCGCGGCGGCATGTTCCGCCAGCACCCGCTCCGCCCAGGCCTTCCCCCACCGCGCCAGGGCCACCACCCAGGAGAGGTGGCGACGCTCGCGGGCCTCCTCGGCCTCGACTGGCGGGGCGCCGGACACCGTCAGTCCTCCTTCACCGGCATCCGGATGACCAGGGGCATCGCGCCGGACGCGAGCACCTCGGACTCCACCGCCAGCATCTCGCCCTCGGCCCGCACCTCCAGCCGGCCCAGCGACTCCTCGGGTGACACGCTGGGGAACTGGAAGAGGCCCTCCGCGTCCGTGCGCGTGCTCAACTGCAGCGACGGCAGCGCCACCCACGCGCCGCGGATGGGCACGTCTCCGGGCCCCACCACCCGCCCCAGCAACGGGCCCGGCGAAGGGGGGCTCTCCACCAAAGACAGACAGCGCACCTCCGCCAGCGGCCGCTCCTTGCACACCTGCACCCGCAGGCGGAAGGCGGGACGCGGCACCGAGCGGAGCCCCGCCCAGAGCGCGGCGGGCACCGGGCTCAGGTCCACCTCCAATTCCTTGTCACTCATGGCCGCGAAGACCAGGTCCCCCAGCAGCCGGTGCGCGCGCTCCGGCGTGTCCGCGCCCACCGTCACCAGGTAGCAGACCGAGAACTGCAGGGTGCCGCGCGCCACCACGCGCGTCAGGGGCGCGGGCCCCAGCTCCAGCAGGTAAAGACAGACGCCACGCTCCAGGGAATCCCGGTCCGGCACCCCCAGATACACGGGCGCCTCCGTGGCAATGCGACCCACCCACGCTTTCATGCGTTGATCGACTTCGTCGATCATCCTTGGCCCCCGGTTCCCGGTCCTGACAACCGTTGCGCTGCCAGCCCATCGTACGCTCGCATCGGGTTGCGCATCTGACCATCACCCATGAGGTGGAGCGGGACGTCCGTGATCCGACAGGGATTGAAGCCCCCCGGGTCACTCCCGCCCTGTCGGGAACCGAGCAGTCCCCGGCCCGCACTTCGCGGCATCCCGGAAAGCCCGTACGGGTTTCACGCGACCTCGCTTCTCTTCGGGGCTCCCTTCCGCGAATGATGAACGCGGGCCGGCAACCACCGTGGAACTTTCGTCATGACGATGGACTCCCTTCCGATGAGACGACGCATCCCCCTCCTTCACTCTCCCCTCGCGCTGGGGTGTCTGGCGGCGCTTGGCATCGCCCCCCCCGCGCTGGCGCAGGACGACGGCGCCCCCAAGCACACGCTGGGCCTGCTGGTGGACGCCGGGGCCCCGCATGGCATCGGCGTGTCCGCGGTGGTGAAGCCCGCGTCGTGGCTGCGGCTGCAGGCGGGCCCCACCACCAACACGCTCAGCTTCGGCGTGCGCGGCGGGGTGAGCATCCTGCCCATGGAGACGTTCATCGCGCCGTCCATCAACGCGGAGGTCGGGCACTACTTCGGCTCCGAGTACAGCGACGTGCTGGACTGGCTGGGGCGCGACCCGAGCACGACGTCGCAGGCCATCCGCGACGTCACCTACAACTACGTGACGGGCAGCCTGGGCCTGGAGGTGGGCGCGCACAGCCGCTTCAACTTCTTCCTGCACCTGGGCTTGAGCTACGTGGCCCTCACCGTGCCGGACCCCACGCCGCTCATCCAGGACGCGGCGGACGACGACTCAGTCACGTCCGGGCCGCTGCACGTGCGCGCCACCATCCCGTCCGTGAAGCTGGGCTTCATCCTCTACTTCTTCTGAGCCAGGAGACTCCCCACCATGCGTACGAAATCCTTCCGCACCCTCCTGCTCTGCTGCGCCCTGCCCCTCTTCACCACGGGCTGCGAGTCGCTCTTCTCCCTCGAGGTGGAGGCCGAGGAGATCTGCAAGACCGAGGACGACCTCTCCTTCCCCGCCGCCCCTCCGCTCAGCGGCTCCGTGGAGCAGACCTTTCAGATCCCCCTGGGTGACTTCGCCAGCGCCCTGCCAGAAGACGCCGACGTGGAGACCGAGCTGCGGCTGAAGCTCTTCGACGCCACCGCCACCACCGACATCAGCGGCATCCAGCGCGCCAGCCTGTCGGTGCGCAAGCCGGGCTCCACGGAGTACGTGCTGCTGGGCGATTTCCGCAGCACCGGTACCGGCGGGCCCACCAACAAGCTCCAGCTCACCAGCAGCGGCGCGGTGGACGTGCTGGACCTGGCGAAGCAGGAGCAGCTGGAGTTCCTCTTCCAGGCGACCGGTTCGCCGCCCTCGCAGTCGTGGAGCGCGGACGTGAAGGTGTGCGTGGGCGCCAAGGCGAAGGCCAATTACTTCAACCTGGTGTTCTGACGCCCCCCTGCCGGCCCCCCCGGAGATGTCCACCGGAGGGGCCGGAAGTTGGACGCGGACGCGCGGCGCCCGTAAGTGGAGCGGGTGGGACGCAAGCGGGCCGTGGGCGGCATCGACATTCCGTGGTGGGCGTGGCTGACGCCGTGCGTGCTCGCGCCCGTGGTGCTGCTCAACGTGGGCGTGGCGTGGCTGGGTGGGACGCGGGTGTCGCCGCTGTCCTTCTCCTTCCTCCAGACCAAGGCGCGGGCGCTGGGGGCCTACGCGGCGCACCGGCCGGCCTGCGTGCTGGACGCGCACCCGCCGCTGACGCCCCTCATCACCGAGACGGAGCGCCGCCACGACCTCCCGCCAGGGCTCCTGCGGGCGCTCATCCAGGTGGAGTCGGAGACGCGGGTGCACCGCATCTCCCCGGCGGGAGCGATGGGCCCGGGGCAGCTCATGCCGGACACGGCGACACAGATGCGGGTGGAGGACCCCTTCGACCCGGCGCCCTCCATCGACGGAAGCGGGCGCTACCTGGCCGAACAGCTCCGGCGGTTCCGGGACGTGCGGCTCGCGGTGGCCGCGTACAACGCGGGGCCCGGTTCGGTGAACGGGCACGTGCCGCGCAATGGAGAGACGGAGTTCTATGTCGCCCGGGTGATGGCGGCCTGGGCGCACACCCGGCCGCCCCCGCCGGTGGCGGTGAAGCGCCCCGCCGCCGAGCCCTCCACGAAGGGGCCGGAGAGGGCCCCGGTGGTGAAGGCCGCCGCGCGCAAGGCCCGGCCGCCCGCCGCCAAGCCACCCGCGAAGAAGCCCGCGTCCCGGCTGCCAGGGGCTCCCACGCTCGCCTCCGCGCGGAAACCGTAGCGGCATCAGGGCTTCGGGGCGGAGCCTGCCGGGCGGAGCCCGCGGCCCTCAGTCCTTCCGGGACCGCGCCTCTTCCAGCCGCCGGCCGTGCAGGCCGCTGGCGGCGCCCGTGTCCAGCCACACCTCCACGTCGCGGTGGAGCTGGAGGAATGACGCCGGGCACCGCGTGGTGATGGGGCCGTGCACCATCCCCGTCACCGCCGCCGCCTTGTTCACGCCGAACGCCAGCACCACCACCTTGCGAGCCTGGAGCATCGCCGCCATGCCCACGGTCAGCGCCGACATGGGCACGCGCGACGGGTCGTCGCCGAACGGCTGCACGTGCGACAGCCGCGTCTCCCGGCTCAGCCGCGTGCGGTGGCTCATCGCCGTCAAGACCTCGCCCGGCTCGTTGAACGCGATGTGGCCGTTGGGCCCCACGCCCAGCAGCAGCAGGTCCAGCCCACCGGCCTGCGCCACCTTCGCGTCGTAGCGCGCGCACTCGGCCTCCGCATCCGGCGCGCACCCGTCGAGGAAGTGGATCCGCTCCGTTGACAGATTCACATGCCGGAACAGGTGCCGGTCCATGTACGCGCGGAAGCTGCCCCCGTCCTCCGGCGGCAGGCCCAGGAACTCGTCCACGTTGAACGTCGTCGCCCGCGACAGGTCCAGCTTCCCCTGCGCCGCCAGCTCCGCGAGCCCCCGGTAGACATTGAGCGGGGAGCGCCCCGTGCACAGCCCCAGCACCAGCTCCGGCGTGTGTCGCACGGCCTCGGCGATGCGCGCCGCGCAGGTGGTGGCCGCCTCCTGCTCCGTCTCGAACACGCGTAGGTTCATGGGTCGGCCAGCATACGCCCTCCCCCTCC
>NZ_RAWB01000400.1 GCF_003612055.1 Corallococcus llansteffanensis | reverse complement strand
ACGGAGCACGAAGTGGAGGCGGCGTGCCGAGGGGTGGGCCTGGGCTACCGCCTCTTCCGGACCTCGCTCGTCATCGGCGCCGTCCCGCCGCGAAGGGGGCCGGATCGCGAGGGCTTCCTCCATTTCCTGGAGGTGCTGCATGACCTCAAGGGGGAGATTGACGAGCGCCTTCCCGGGCACCTCGGCTCGCGGCCGCTGCGGTGCTGGGCGCCCGCGGGCGCGAGCCTGGGAATCGTGCGGGTCGAGCAGGCCGCGGCGCAGCTGCTCCAGGTCGCGCGCTCCCCGGGCACCCTGTCCGGGCGCTTCCGAATCACCGCGCCGGAGCGCAGCCCCTTCGCGCGGCTCTGCGAGCGGGTGGGGGCGGCCCTGGGCCTGGACCTGGTGACCGTCGCGGACACGGGCGAGCTGAACGCCATCGACCGGCAACTCCACTCGCGGCTGGAAGGGGTCCGCGCCCACTTCGAGGCCGCTGGCTTCGACGACACCGGGGGCCACCCGGGTCCGTCCGCCGGGGAGCTCGGCCTGGGCCCAGAGGCCCAGAGCGAGCTCTTCCGGTCTGTGCGCGAGGAACTGGATGCCGCGCGCGCCGAGCGCAGGGCGCGCGCCGCGGCGCTGTTCGCCACGCTCGTGCCGCGCACGCTGGCACGGGGGGACTCCACGCTGACCTACTTCGCCGCGGGCTCCCGGGGAACGCCGGTCGTCATCCTCAACGCGCTGGGGCAGGGGCTGTTCTACTGGAGCCGGCTGGTGGATTGCCTGATGCGCAACCACCGCGTCCTCGTCTGGGAGCCGCGAGGCCTGGAGTCGGGTCCGCAGCCCTTCCTGCTGCGCGACCACGTGGACGACCTGGAGGCCGTCCTCCAGCACGAGGGAATCGACGCGTGCCATCTGGTGGGCTGGTGCACCGGCCCGAAGGTCGCCGTGGAGTTCCATCGCCGCCGGCCGGCCGCGGTCGCATCGATGGTGTTCCTCAACGGCTCGCTGCGCTGGTCTGGCAGCCCGAAGGAGCTCGAGACGGTCTACGAGCGCAACTTCGAGCCGCTGTGCAGGATGCTCGTGCGCCGCCCGGCCATGGCGGCCTCGGTTCTCAAGTCCCTGCGGTTGAGCATGTCGCGGGAGGAGGGGAGCGACCTGGGAGGGCTGCCTGACTCCGAGGTGGCCCTGCGCGTGCTCTCCCTGATGAACAAGGACCTGCAGCCCCATGCCCTGGGGCCGTTCCGCAGTGAGCCCGTCATCGTCAGCTACGCCCACCAGATCATCGACTTCTTGTCCTACGACATCCGGACCCACATGGCGCAGGTGCGGGCACCCATCATGCTCCTCAGCGCGGAGCACGACGGCGTGGCCGCGCCGGACACCTCGCGGCACATGGCGGAGCTCATCCCCCACTGCCATCACGTCCACGTCCAGGGGGCCACCCACTATTGTCTGTATGACCGGCCGGAGTTCGTCGCAGAGCAGATGGAGGCGTTCTTCCAGGGGCGGGTGGGGGCTTCCCCGCGAGCCGCGGACGCCCCGCGCTCCGAAGCCCCGCACGCCGCCTGACGGTGGCGGGAGGAACCCATGGACGCTGACGCGAAGTTCGACGAGAAGGTGCTGTCGTTGCTCACCGCGACCCTTCCCGGGCCCTTGAAGCAGACGCGCATCACCCCGGAGCTGTCCCTGCGGAAGGACCTGGGCATCGACTCGCTCGGTGTCGCGGCCTTCGTCTTCCGGCTGGAGGACGCGTTCGGCATCGAGATTGGCGATCTGGTGCTTGCCATCGACGTGGCCCGGCTGGACACGGTGGGCGATGTGCTCGAGGTGAGCCGGCAGATCGTGGCGCGGGCCCGGGCGACCCAGGGGGAATGAGCGTGTCGGGAGGTCCCTGAACGCTCCCGTCGGAACACGCAAGCCTCCGCGGACACGGAGCCGGTGCTGGCCCAGACGGTGGATCTTCAGGGCGGCATGATGGAACTCGCCATCGTGATCCGCGGCTTGCCCGAGCACCCGGATGCCCCCGAAACGTTCCTGTCACCCACCCGGCGCGTTGCGAGGCGGTGAGAGCGGGGCTGTGCCTTCGAGGAATGCGCCTCCCGGTTGAACACCCCAGGTGGCGTCCCCAACCCCCGCCGCTGACCCGCTCAGGCGGACACGGCCCTGCTCGTCGTGCCTCGGCGCGCGGCATCGACACTCCAGATGCCCGAGCCGTGCGCGGAGATGTAGAGGAAGACGAAGCAGTAGAGCGCCGCGAGCTCGCCCTGGTTCACGATGGGGAGGATGTTGCCCTTGGCGGGAATCACGTGCCCCATGAAGAAGGCGGCCGCCATGGTGCCGCTCGCGAGGAAGGCCGCGGGTGACGTGAACAGCCCGATCAAGATGAGCACGCCGCCCACGAACTCGATTCCACCGGCGACGTAGATGACGAATGCGGGCGCTCCGGGCGGCACTCCGCCGAACATGCCGAAGAGCTTCTGCATCCCGTGGAACATGAACATGAAGCCGGTCATGATCCGGAGCAGGGCGTAGATGCGTTCCGCGTGGGGTCTCAGGAATCCCATCACTTCTCCTCTTCGTGTCGCTGATGCCGGCAGGAGGCCGGGGCCCCGGGCATGCCACGCGCTGCCTGGATTCGCCAGAGGTGGGCGGCCCTCAGTGTGGACAGGAATGCAGCGCTCATCCCGCCACCGTGACGTCCGGCGTGGCCGAGGTGGCCGTCTGGACGTGGGAGGAGAACCGCAGGTCCGGGTCCGTCACCGCGTCGTCCCGCAGCAGCCGCGTGTCCTCCTGGTAGTCCATCGACATCACCCAGGGGGCCCGGTCGCCCTGACGCGGCAGTGTATCAATCGAGCGCTGCACATATCCGGCGGCGAAGTCGAGCAGCGGCCGGGTCGGCATCGCCGGGTTGCCCAGCTCCGGGGTGCAGATGCTGTAGCCGTGCGCGTCCATGTACGCGAGCAGGCGGCAGAAGTGCTCACACAGCAGGCCCACCTTCAGCGTCCAGGACGCGTTGGTGTAGCCCAGCGCGAGCGAGAAGTTCGGCACCCCGCTGAGCATCATGCCCTTGAATGCCACCCTGTCGGCCAGGTGCACCGGCGCCCCGTCGACGCTCAGCGCGATGCCGCCGAGCGCCTGGAGGTTCAACCCCGTCGCGGTGACGATGAGGTCGGCCTCCAGCTCCTGGCCCGACTTCAGCTGGACGCCCTTCTCGGTGAAGGTCTCGATGTGCTCCGTCACCACCGAGGCCCGGCCGCTGGAGATGGCCTTGAAGAGGTCCGAGTCCGGGACCACGCACAGCCGCTGGGCCCACGGGTCGTAGGGCGGGTTGAAGTGCTTGTCGACCGGGTACCCCTTCGGGAGCTGCCGGGTGTTCTCCCAGCGGATGAGCCGCCGGGCCAGACGCGGGTAGCGCTGACAGAAGCGCCAGATGAAACGCTGCATGGCGATGTTCTTGCGCCGCATGAGCGCGTGCGCCCAGGCCTTCGGGAGCAGCTTCCGCAGGAGCTTCGCCAACGGATCCTCGGAGGGGATGGGCACGATATAGGTGGGCGTGCGTTGCAGCATCGTCACGTGCGCCGCCGCTCCCGCCATCGCCGGCACCATCGTCACGGCGGTGGCGCCACTGCCGATGATGACGACGCGCTTGCCTTGGTAGTCGAGGCCCTGGGGCCAGTGCTGCGGATGGACGATGGGGCCCCTGAAGCGCTCGGTGCCCTCGAACCGGGGGGTGAACCCCTGGTCGTAGCGGTAGTAGCCCGAGGCGCAGAACAGCCACCGGCACGAGAGCTTCATGCGCTCGCCGGTGTCGGTGCGCTCGACGTCGACGACCCACAGGGCGTCGGTGCTGGACCAGGCCGCGCCGTGCACCCGGTGGTGGAGTCGAATCTGGCGGTCAATCCCATACTCGGCCGCGGTCTCGCGCAGGTAGGCGAGGATCGCGTCCGCGCCGGCGATCGACTTCCTGTCCGTCCACGGCTTGAACTCGTATCCGAACGTGTGGAGATCCGAATCGGAGCGGATGCCGGGGTAGTGGAAGAGATCCCACGTGCCACCCGTCGCACCCCGGGCCTCCAGGAGGGCGTACGACTTCAACGGGTGCTCCCGCTGCAGATAGCAGGCCGTGCCAATCCCCGAGAGCCCGGCACCGATGATCAACACGTCGACGTGTTCGGGGAGGTCTGCCGCGCGCGGGGGGGACATGGTGGGCTCCGTTGCTGGGTCGGACGGGAGGGCGGCCCGGCGAACGTCCAGTCTTCAAGTGAACGGAAAGATGGTGAAAGGGAGGCGTTCAATCAAGGTGCGAGCGTTCCAGCGCCGGGACTGTCCGGAGCGCAACGGCCCCCCTGTCGGCAGGGAGGGTCGGCGGGCAGGGCAGGGGTGCGCAGCTTGCGACGAGCCCATGTCCCCGGTTCCCCGCCCCTGGCGCCCGATGTCCCTGGTGGTGCTCGCGACACTCGTGTCGGCGTGTGCCACGCTGAGTCCGTCCCGCTCGGAGCTGCAGGAGCGCGTGGGACACTCGGACCTGGATGTGGGCGCGCTGCGCATCCGCGTGCGCGACCTGGCCCGGCGCTTCTCCGGCCTGCTGGAGGCGACGGCGGATGGCCTCGCCGCCAGCTCCGACTCCCCGGAGATGGCGCAGACGATGCTCAGGTTCAAGGCGAACTCGGTGCCCGCCATGCAGGGCGCGCTCTTCCAGCCAGACCCGGTGGCCGCGATCGTGGATGCCTGGGCGCTGCTGGCCCAGATGGAGGAGGTGCTGCCGCGATGGGCGGAGCACGCCTCGCCGGAGCTTCGCGCCGAGGCCCTGCGCTCGCTGCGCGACATGGAGTCGCAGGTGGAGGCGCTGTGGCGGGAGGTTTCGGGAAGCGAGGACGTCTCCGCCGCGCGGACGCGCGTGCACGCGTGGGCCGCCGAACACCCCCTGACAGCGCCGCTCGTCGCGCGCGAGTCCACCGTGCCCCTGCTGGCCTCCGTGACGGCGACCTCGGGCGGGAGCCTGCTCAGGAGGGCGGCGGGCCTCGTGGAGGGCATGACGGACATCACCGCGCGGGTGGACCTCTATGCGGCCAGCCTCCCGCGACAGGCCCGCTGGCAGGCGGAGCTCGCGGCCGCCGATGCCATGAATGCGCCCATCCTCCAATCCCTCATGGCCGAACTGTCGCGCACCGTGGACCTCCTCGACCGCGTGGGAGGCGTGGCCGCGAACAGCCCCGCGCTCATCGCCCGCGAGCGCATGGCGGTGCTGGAGGCGTTGGATCAGGAGCGGCGGTTGCTCCAGGACTACGTCACCGGTGAACGGCAGGCCGTGCTCGCGGGCGTGGGGCAGGAGCGCGCGGTGGTGGTGGACGCCCTGCGCGCCGAGCGCGTGGCGACGCTCCAGCAGCTCGACGGCCTGGCCCGGGGCTGGGTGGACCACGCGTTCGACAGGGCCGTGCCCCTGGTGGACCGCGTCTTCCAGTGGCTGCTCGCGCTCGTGGCCCTGGGCCTGGTGGGCGGGCTCGTCCTCGTGACCCTGCTGATCCGCCTCCGCAGGCGCGCCTGAGGGAGTCAGTGCGGCGCGCTGCCGGGGGCTTCCCACCGGGACTCGGCCTGGCCCAGGCGCTGGCCCAGGTCCTGGAGCCGCTCGCGTTCCGCCGCATCGTCCGCGTCGCTCGTGGCGCCGGCCTCCTCCACCAGGCCGCGCAGCCGGTGCAGGCCGTCGCGCAGGAGCGCCTGCTCCTCCAGTGTCTCCGACGGGGCGTGGACCAAATGGCCCACCACCGCGTCCAGCACCTGCGCGTGGAGGTTCTCGCTGCCCACCTTCGCCGCCACGCCGGTGCGCTCCAGCATCCGCCGCGTGGGGGCCATGATCCGGGCCAGTTGCAGGGTGACTGACCGCCGGGCGAGCTCGTCGTGCAGGTCGGCCAGCATGTCGGCCCCGGGAACGTCCAGGTCGGCCGTCACCTCCAGGTCCAGCAGCACGACCTGGGGCGGGCGTGCGGCGCGGCGCACCCGCGCGAGGATCTCATCCTTCAGGGACGTGGCGTTGGCGAAGAAGACGCCTTCGTTCGGGCGGAGGATGAGCATGCCGGGCACGGTCAGCGGGCGCGGCGTGTGCCGCACGTCGCTGAACGCGAGCGTGCCCGGGGTGCGCCCCAGCTCGCTCAGGTGGGGCACGCTGGCGCGGTACACCATGAGGAAGAGCGACAGGCCCACCGCCACCAGCAGCCCCGGCAGCACGTCCAGGGCGAGCACGCCCACCAGCGCCACCAGCGCGCCGAGGAAGTCGGCCCGCCGCAGCCGGTACAGCCGCCGCAGCTCCTTCACGTCCATCATCCCCGACACGGCGACCACCACGATGGCGCCCAGGGTGGCCTCGGGCAGCAGCCGGAAGAGGGGCGTGAGGAACAGCGCGACCAGCAGCGTGAGGCCCGCCGCCAGCATCGCGGACACCTCCGTGCGGGCGCCGACCGCGTCGTTGGCGGCGGACTTGGACAGGCTGCACCCGATGGAGAAGCCCTGGAAGAGCCCCGCGCCCACGTTGGCGGCGCCCAGGCCCACCAGCTCTCGGTTGGCGTTCACCTCATAGCCGTGACGGCCCGCCAGCATGCGCGCGGGGCCAATGGCTTCGGCGAACGCCACCAGCGCGATGCCACATGCCCCCGGCAACAGGCCCACCAGGTCGCGAAGGCCCACGTCCGGCAACCGGGGCGCGGCGAGCCCCGCCTGCACCTTGCCCACCACCTCCACGCCGCGCGCGTCCAGCCCCAGCAGGGCCGTCACGCCCACGGCCACCGCCAGGACCACCAGGGCCGCCGGGAGCCGCTCCGACACCCGCTCCAGGCCCAGCAACAGCAGCAGGCTGCCGGCCCCCACGAGCAGCGTGACGAGGTGCGTGCCGCCCAGGTGCGTGACGAGGAATGCCAGCCGCTCGAAGAAGTTGCCCTCGCCGGACTCGATGCCGAAGAGCTTGGGCACCTGCTTGATGGCGATGACCAGCGCCAGGCCGAAGACGAAGCCGGTGAGGACGGAGGCGGAGAAGAACTGCGCGATGCGCCCCAGCCGCAGCACGCCCGCGAGCAGCGAGATGAGTCCCGCCATCATCGCCAGGGCCGCGGTGAGGACCACGAACCGGGGTGAGCCCGCCGCGGCCAGGGGGCCCACGGTGGCGGCGGAGAGGACCGCCACCGCGGCGGACACGGCCACGATGAGCTGGCGCGAGCTGCCGAACAGCGCATACAGCACCAGCCCCGCCGGGGCCGCGTAGAAGGCGGCCGTCGGAGGCAGGCCCGCCAGTTGCGCGTACGCCATGCCCTCCGGGATGAGCAGGGCCGTGACGGTGAGTGCACCCATCACATCCCGCTTGAGCCAGGGACGACGGTAGCCTCGCACCGTCGAGACGAAGGGCACGGCGCGGGCGAGCCAGGAGGAAGAACTCTTCGTGGATGCGTGATTCACGATGGACTCCTCCGGCCCGTGTCTGCCCGTGGCCCGCGGTCGTCAGTGCATGGCGGTGGGGCTCTGCTCCAGCTTCTCCACCACCTGATCCACGGAGAAGCTCCCGGGCTTCTGGCGCGGTGGGAACTCCTTGAAGCTCGCCAGGAAGCGGGCCACGAACTGTTGCGCCGGGACGAAGTAGAAGACGTGGTCGATCTCCCAGGAGTGGAACCCGACCGATTCCTCCGCGCGCTCGAGCGGATCCGCCCGTAGGTCGATGAGCAGTGGCGCGCGCCGGTTCGTGAAGGGCATGTCCCAGACGTCGATGCCGGTGGCGAGCTGCTCCTGGAAGACGAGCTTCATGCGCCCGTGGCGCATGGCGAGGAACTCGCCGTCGTCACCGAAGTAGAAGAACTCGACGCGCTTCGTGGGGCCCTTGCCCGCGAGCAGCTCTGTCTGATCATAGCCGTCCAGGTGCACCTTGAAGGTCTTCGCTCTCGCGGTGTGGCCTGCTCTCACCTTGTCGACGATGTCGGGCACTCCCGCCGCCGACAGCAGCGTGGGCAGCCAGTCCTCGGAGGAGAAGAGGTCGTTGAGGAGGGTCCCCGGGGGGATGACGCCCGGCCAGCGCACCACGCACGGCACGCGGAAGGCGCCCTCCCAGTTGGTGTCCTTCTCGCCGCGGAAGGGGGTGGCGCCACCGTCGGGCCACATGGAGCTCATGGCTCCATTGTCCGTGGTGTAGACGACGAGGGTGTCCTCCGCGAGGCCCAGCTCGTCCAGCTTGCCGAGCAGTTGGCCCACGTGGCCGTCATGTTCGACCATGCCGTCCGCGAAGAGCCCGAGCCCCGTCTTGCCCTGGGACTCCGGCCGCAGGTGCGTGTGGACGTGCATGCGCGTGGTGTTGAACCACACGAAGAAGGGCTGATCGTTCTTCTTCGCCCGCTCGATGAAGTCGACCGTCGCGTCGAGGAACTCCCAGTCCACCGTCTCCATGCGCTTCTTCGTCAGTGGGCCGGTGTCCTCCACCGTCTGCCCACCCTTGCCATCCGCCTTCGCGCGCAGGACGCCGCGCGGGCCGAACCGCTGTCGGAAGCGGGGGTCCTTGGGGTAGTCCGGGTTCTCTGGCTCCTCCTCGGCGTTGAGGTGGTACAGGTTGCCGAAGAACTCGTCGAAGCCGTGCATCGTGGGGAGGAACTCGTCCCGGTCGCCCAGGTGGTTCTTGCCGAACTGGCCGGTGACGTAGCCCAGCGGTTTGAGGAGGTCCGCGATGGTGGGGTCCTCGGCCTGCAGGCCCACGGGGGAGCCCGGCATGCCCACCTTGGTGAGGCCCGTGCGGAACGGGCACTGGCCGGTGATGAAGGCCGCGCGCCCGGCGGTGCAGCTCTGCTGGCCGTAGTAGTCGGTGAGGAGCGCTCCCTCTTTCGCCAGCCGGTCGATGTTGGGCGTGCGATAGCCCATCACCCCCAGGTTGTACGCGCTCACGTTCCAGTAGCCGATGTCGTCTCCGAAGATGACGAGGATGTTTGGCTTCTTCCGGGGGGCCTTCTGTTTCGGCTGTGCCATGGAGGGGCTCCGCGCCTGCTGGCCTGCACATGCAGCCCGGTGGCAACTGCCACGCGGGCCGTGTGAGGAGTGGATTGCACCAAGAGATGGAGATGGAGTGCCGCCTTTCAATCCCGGGGGAGGTGAGGGGAAGCAGCCAACGCCCGCTTGAGCCTCCCGGACCTCGGGGCCCCTGTTCCTGGCGGTGTGGGCTTCCCACTCTTGCGCCTGTCTCTTATACCCATCTGAC
>NZ_RAWB01000003.1 GCF_003612055.1 Corallococcus llansteffanensis | reverse complement strand
CTCCAGGGGGACCGCATCCAGCAGTTCCCAGTTGACCTGCGGTACACCGTCACCCGGCTCGCTGCTGGGGCCCCGCGGATGAGGGGCATCCTGCGCCGCGGAAGAGGGGACATGGATCGCATCGAGGCGATGAAGGTGTTTGTCGCGGCGCTCGACGAGGGCAGCCTGGCGGGCGCAGGCCGCCGGCTCGCGCGCTCGCCGGCCGCCGTGAGCCGTGCCATCGCGTTGCTGGAGCAACACATCGGCGCCGAGCTGCTGCACCGCACCACCCGCACGCTCAAGCTCAGCGAGGCAGGGGAGCGCTATGCGTCCGCGTGTCGCCGCATCCTGGCGGATCTCGAGGAGGCCGAGCTGAGCGCCGCGGGCGAGCGCGTCGCTCCGCGGGGGACGCTCACGATCAGCGCGCCACCCATCAGCGGCGAGGAGATCCTGCGGCCCATCCTCGACGCCTACCTGGATGCCTACCCCGAGGTCTCGGTGAACCTCGTCCTGATCGACCGGTACGCCAGCCTCGTCGAGGAAGGCATCGATGTCGCGCTGCGCGTCGCCGAGCTGCCCGACTCCTCCCTCGTCGCCGTCCGTGTCGGGGGCGACGTGAAGCGGGTCATCGTGGCATCGCCGCGCTACCTCGCCGGGCATCCGCCCATCCTCGAGCCGGCGGACCTGGGCCAGCACCGGATCATCACCACGACGCACTTCGGGCACGATGCGTGGGTGTTTCCGCCAGCCGCCGGGAGCGCCATCTTCCGCTCCGTGCACTTCAAGCCGCGGCTCGTGGTCAACAGCGTGCGGGCCGCACTCGCGTCCGCGGTGGACGGCCACGGCGTGACCCGGCTCTACACGTACCATGTGGCGGAGCGCGTCCAGGATGGCTCGCTGAAGGTCATCCTGCGCAACGCCGAGCCGTCAGCCCTCCCCGTGCACCTCCTCACTCCGCAGGGTCGCATCTCGGTGCCCAAGGTCCGCGCCTTCATGGACTTCGCGGTGCCACGCCTGCGCGCCGAGTTCTCGAGGCTCTCCGTGCAGGCCCAGGCCTTCCAGGGCTGACGGGAACGGCACCCCGGGCAGGGGCCCCCTCGGGTGCACAGGGGACGGAGACCGCCGGGGCTTGGGCGGTCTCCGTGCGGATTCACGACGTGCCCGCGGCGCGCCGCTTGCGGAACTCGAGCGCCGGCAAGCCGCCCCAGCCCCAGTCCTCCAGCTCGACCTCCTGGATGACCACGTAGGTCGAGTCGAGGGGCTTGTTCAGCACGTCGAGCAGGAGCTGGCTGGTGCCTGCAATCAGGCGGGCCTTCTCCTCGGGCGTGACGGAGTCCCGGCCGGGGCCGGAGCCCTCACGGGTGATCTGGATGGTGACGATGGGCATGGCAGGCTCCCCTTAGCGACCGGCGTTCTGGCCGCCGTCGACGTAGAGGATCTCGCCCGTCGCGTAGCTGGCACCCTCGAGGTAGAGAACCGCATCCGTGACGTCGCTGACCTCGCCCATGCGCTTCGCGGGGTTCAAGGTGGCGAGGAACGCGTGGGACTCCGGCGCGTGGATGGGGGTCTTGATGAAGCCCGGGGCGACGGCGTTGACGCGGATACCCCTCCCGGCGAACTCGACCGCGAGCTCGCGGGTCACGGAGCTGATGCCGCCCTTGGTGAGGTTCGCGAGCCCCGTCGGAACGCCCGCGATGGCCTGGTTCACGAAGGGCGTGGTGATGCTGACGATGTGGCCAGAGCCCTGCTTCACCATCTGCACGAGGGCGCGCTGCGTGAGGTGGAAGAAGCCACCGAGGTTGGTCTTGATCATCGCGGTGAAGTCGTCGGCCGTGTAGTCCGTGAACGGCCTGGCGATGAAGATGCCGGCGTTGTTGACCAGCGTGTCGATGCGCCCGAAGCGCGCAAGGGCCTCCTTGACCACGCGCTCGGCGGTAGAGGCATCGCCGATGTCGCCCGCGACGGCGAGCACTTCCGGGTCGCTGCCCTGCTTGATGGAGCGGGAGGTCGCGACGACGCGGTAGCCGCGGCCCCGGTAACCCTCGACGAGCCCGGCCCCGATGCCCTGCGACGCGCCCGTGATGATGGCGACCTTCTGGTGGGAGTTCATGATCTTTCCTCGTTGCTACGGCGAGCCGAAGTGCCGCCGTCGGCCCTGGTGTGGGCGTCGAGGAGAGACTTAAGAGGCGGCGTCTGCTGACTGAATGCCCACCGCCCGGCAGGGACTCTTCCGCCGCGTGGAAGAATCCCGGTGCGCGGGGCTCTCGCGGCCTCTGGGGTCAGCGCCTCGGCGTTCCGTTCGCCCTCCCTCCGCGAGTCCACGCTGTTCCGGCCTCTCTTCCGGCGCTGAGCGGGCCCGGGTACCGTTGCGTCTTCGCGGGGACACCCGGCCTCGGGGGGAGGGGACACATGGAGCTGAGCCACCTGTTCGAGCAGCACGTCTTCACGTCGCTGGAGAAGCAGCACAAGCTCTTTCGCATGACCGGGTCGAGCGCCTGGGGAATGGACCTGCAGGCCGGTCAGCTGTCGTTCCAGGGCACGCCGTATCAGTTCCAGGTGAGCCTCCTGGGCACCCAGAGCGATTCCAGTGGAACCTGGCTCTGGGCCTGGGCGAACGACGCACTGAACGCTCCGCGACGCGTGGTCGATGCGGCCTACGGCCTCCAGGGGTATGGCGAGGACCACGGCATCGAGCTGCTGACGGAGCGCTCGTTCGAGGTGCGGCGCGCGGACGGATACGTCCTCTCCCTCCTGGCCGTGGGCCTGCACGACTACAGCGCCTTCTACCGGTGCCCCTACCCGGGCGGTGCGGCCTTCATCGTGCTCGACGACTCGCGCATCGACGAGAAGCCCGGGTTCGACCTCCTCGGCCTGAGCACCCAGGTGACGAACATCATGAAGTTCTATGAGTTCAACCACCGGAACGCCCTGATGGCGTACCTGACAGCCCGGGAGTTGAAGCACTCGGTCGAGGGGGAGGAGGTGCGCTTCCAGTTGGCGGAAGGGGACGAAGGCGTGGCCTCGTTCGATGCAGCAGGCCGGCTCACGCGGCTGACGGGCAAAGCCCTCGGCGGGCACGGGTCATGACGGCGTGCGCTACAAGGCGGAAACGGCCTTCCTCCGCGAGCCCCCAGCACGCAGCCAACGAGGTGGCCAGGGACGCGGGCCCAGGCCACCCGTGGATGCGAACCTGTGATGCCTATTGGGACATGCAGCCATTCGCCAGCAAGCAGGCGTCATAGTTCTCATCGCAAATGGCGGCTCCCCCCGTGCGACGGAGGCAGGAAATCCACCTGGAATGGCAGAGGTCGCATACTCCCGACGCCGCGTGAACCTCTCCACCCTGGTCGTTGCTCGCGCTCTCCGCTGTCTGCATGAGGGTTGCCTGCTCTTCCGCGGATGCTTCGGGCCCGCCACATGCCACCATCAGCCCCACGGCCATCAGCCCGGCAATGATTACCGCTCGCATTCGCTTCTCCTGGTTGAGGGATTGTTCTGCCTCGCCAGCGTAGCGTTGTCATTCGCGTCAGGCCAACGGGATCACTCCTTCTCTTCCTCCGATGCTCGTGGAAGCAGGCGGTGGATGGCCTCCGCCACGGCGTCGGGACGGTCGCGCGGGATGTGGTGCCCGCTCCGCTCGACGAGCACGACCTCGCCGGGAGCACCGCCCGCGACCAGCTTTCGCTGCGACGCAAGCCAGGGCTCCCAGTCGGGCAGGTCCTGCTGATCCGCCACGAGCGCCACCACGGGCACGCCCTTCGGAACCCCCACCGACACGGCCTCCTGGAAGCTCGCGATCCAGTCGATGGGCTGCTTCTCCGTCACCGGGTACACCTACACGCGGACATGACAGCGGAGCCAAGAATCAGGAACGCAAGGGATTGCCGCACCCGCCTGAGTCTATCACGCGCTCCCACATGCGCTCGTTGACGAGCGGATCGGAGCGGCCTCAATCGACTGGGTGAAGGCCAGCCGCTGGATGGCGTGCGCCATCTCGTGGAAGACCAGGTACTGCTCCGACTCCAGCCGGTCCTGGCGCAGCACGATTCTGGCCCGGGGCCAGTCCGGGGGGCCCAGAACAGGCCTGCGGCCTGGGGGGCACGGCCCGGGGATGGCCGTACTTCGCCAGCGTGTGCCCGTGGGAGATCAGCTCCAGCGTCAGGGGGCGTGCGGCCCTCCACGGTGCGAGGGCAGGACGCGTCTTCATGCCCTGCAATCTCCCCCCGGACGTTGAACCGCGCGAAACATGAAAGCCATTCAAAACATGCTTGTCGTTCGCGCGCCTGGGAGCCTGGGTCAGGCCGCACCGCTGTCTCAGGGCGGGCGAGGGCCTTTTGGAAGGTGGCGGTGTTCGGGTAGTGTCTGTCCTTGTCGGCGTGCCGCCCCGTCGCGCATGGGCTGACACCTCTTCCTGAACTGAAAGTCCCCATGGCCTTCCGCCATTGTCTCCGTCTGTCCTCCGCGCTCGCGGGCGGGCTGGTGTTGCTCCTCGCCGCGTGTACTCCCACGCAGATGCCCGTGGAGTCCACGGCCAGTGCTCCCGCGCCCGCCAGCGCTTCCGCTTCGGTGGACGTAGCGCCCCCCATCGACCTCCAGGCGGTCATCCGCCGCGTGCGCCAGTCCTTCCGCGCGGAGTCCGGGGCCTTCACGAGCGGACAGGAGACCTACTCGGTCCGGGTCGACGCCGCTGGAACGCTGCAGGTCTCACCGCGCCACGTGCGGGAGGGGCAGGGCGCTCCCGTCACCGGTTCGCCGCTGCGGGTGAGGACGGCGTCGGTCTCGCGGGACGGCCGGTCGCTGGCGAAGGCCGCGCGGACGTCGGTGCGCGACGACGGGGCGCTGGCGCTGGCGCGCGGCCCGCTGGTGGAGGTGCTCCAGAATGGCGACGCGGGGCTGGAGCAGCGCTGGGAGCTGGCGGCGCGGCCGGAAGGCTCCGGTGACCTGGAGGTCCGCGTCGAGCTGACGGGCATGGAGTACGTCAGCGAGACGGCGCAGGGACACCACTTCGTGGACCGCCAGACGGGGCTGGGCGTGCGCTACGGCCAGGCCACCTGGGTGGACGCGGCGGGCACGCGCACCCCCGTGGCGTCCGTGCGGGAGGGGCCGTCGCTGGTGCTGCGCGTGCCGGCGCGGGTGCTGGAAGCGTCGGGCTATCCGGCGGTGTTGGATCCGATCATCTCTCCGGAGCTCAGCCCCGATGCGCCGGTGCCCGCTCCCACCCGGAATTCGGAAGTGGGCTCCGCGGTCGCCGTGGGAGATGGCCTCTTCCTGGTGGTCTGGTCCGCCAACAACGGCACCGACCAGGACATCATGGGGACCCGCGTGCGCATCTCGGATGGCGCGGTGTTGGACCTCACCGGCTTGCCTCTGGCCACGGGCACCGGCTTCCAGAACTACGCCGCCGTGGCCTCCAACGGAACCGACTTCCTGGTGACCTGGGACGACGGCAACAACGTGAGTGGGGTTCGGGTGAGCGGCGCCACCGGCCAGCGCCTGGGCTCCACCCTCTCCATCTCCAGCGCCGCCAGCAGCCAGGGGTTTTCAGCGGTTGCCTTCGATGGCACCCAGTACCTCGTGGTCTGGCAGGACTCCCGGAGCAACTTCTCCACGGACATCTACGGGGCGCGCGTGAGGGCGTCGGACGGCGTGGTGCTCGACGTTTCGGGCATCCCCATCAGCACCGCGACGGGCTTCCAGTCCTCGCCCGCCGTGAGCTTCGATGGCAGCCAGTTCCTGGTGGCCTGGGGCGACAACCGGAACGATACGTCCGACGACATCTATGGTGCCCGCGTCAGTGTGGCCGGAACGGTGCTCGACCCGGCGGGCATCGCCATCTGCACGGCGACGAACCACCAGGCCAATCCGTCCATCGCCTCCGTGGCCGGCACCTTCCTGGTGACCTGGGATGACAGGCGCACCGGGGAGTACGGTATCCGTGGCGCACGGGTGAGGAGGTCGGATGGGGCGGTGCTCGACCCGCAGGGGCTGGCGCTGGGCTCCGGCACACCGCTTCAGAGCACGAGCTCCTCCGTCGCCTCGGATGGACGCCGCTTCCTGGTCGTGTGGCAGCGGGGGTACGCCTCGCTGGCCGACGTCTGGGGCGCGCGGGTGGAGGCGGATGGCACGGTGCTCGAGCCGGGAGGGGTGGCCCTGACCGCGTCCACCACGCATGGGGAGCTGGCTCCGTCCGCCATCTTCGACGGGACCCGCTTCACGGTGCTCTGGGATGACCTGTTCGGAACCCGCCGGGACATCTTCGGGGTCCGGGTGCGGGCTTCGGACCTGACGGTGCTCGATGCGTCTCCGCTGTTGCTCTCCGCCGTGATCAACGCCGAGGGCGCTCCCGCCGTGGCCGCGGGCACGGACAGCTACCTCGTGGTGTGGCACGACACCCGCGACCGCCTTGCCTTCTACGACCTCTACGGCGTGCGCGTGAGGGCGTCGGATGGCGTGGTGCTCGACCCGGTGGCCATTCCCATCGCCACGGGGGACCACACCCAGACCAACCCCGCGGTGGGGTTCGCGGAGGGCCGGTTCCTGGTGACCTGGATGGACAGCGCACCCGGCTCCAGCGTGGACGTGAACGTCCACGGCGTGCGCATCCGCGAGTCGGATGGCGTGGTGCTGGACTCCCCGGACATCGTCGTCAGCGCCGCGGCCCGGTCCCAGTCCAACCCGAAGGTGGCTTCGGGTGACGGGCTCTTCTTCGTGACCTGGGAGGATGCCCGGAATGGGACGGGGGCGACGACCGACGTGTATGGCGCGCGGGTCCGGGCCCTGGACGGTGCTGTGCTGGATCCCAACGGCATCGCGGTGGCGAAGGCGAGTGCCAACGAAAACAGTCCCGCGACGGCCTTCGGCGCGGGCTACTTCCTGGTGGCCTGGGCGGACTACCGCAATGGGACCTTGAATCCAGACATCCACGCCGTGCGGGTGCGCGCATTGGACGGCACCGTGGCGGACAGCCAGAGCCTTCCCCTCACGACCCGCGCCGAAGCGCAGCGCTCACCGGCCGTGGCCTTCGACGGAAGCCACTTCCTGACGGTCTGGCAGGACTCGAGGACCGGCTTTCCTTCCGAAGTCTATGGCGCGCGGGTCCGGGCCCAGGACGGCGCGGTCCTGGATGGCGGTGGCCGCGCGTTCTTCACGAACGCCAGCAATTCCAAGGGGACGCCCGCCCTGGCTTTCGACGGCAAGGCCCATCTGCTCGTCTGGAGGGAATCCACGGCGACCGCGTTGCAGCTCGGGGGCGGACGGTTGGCGCCCGACCTCTCCGCGGTGGATGCGACGCGGTTCCTCATTTCCGACCTCGACACGTCCTTGATGAGCACGACGCCGCTCGCGGTGGCCTCCTGGGGCCGTGGACGCTTCCTCGTGGCGTATGAGCCCCATGAGGCGCGGTACGCCCAGCTCCGGGCGAAGTTCCGGCTCGTGTCCGACCCCGTGAACGGGGCGAAGTGCGCCAACGGCCCGGACTGCACCAGCGGTTTCTGCGTGGAGGACGTCTGCTGTGAGAGCGCGTGCGAGGGTGGAACGTGCGGGGGTGGAACGTGCACCTATCCGTCCGCGAGCATCACCTGCCCGGGGGACGTGGTGGCCGAGGCCACCCGTGCTTCGGGCGCGCCCGTGAGCTACCCGGCCGCCAGTGCCACGGGCGTGCTCCCGCTCTCCGTGACGTACAGCCAGGCGTCCGGGAGTGAGTTCGCGCCAGGCAGGACCTCCGTCACCGCCAGGCTGGTGGATGGCTTCGGGCGCACGGCCTCCTGCGGCTTCTCCGTCACGGTGCGGGACACCACCGCGCCGCGGCTCACGTGTCCGGGGGAGGTCGTGGCGGAGGCGGTGGGACGCACCGGGGCCGCGGTGGACTTCCCGGCCCCCACGGCCACGGATGCGGTCACGGCCGCGCCCACGCTGTCGTTGAGCCAGGAGCGCGGCAGCACGTTCCCGCCAGGCACCACGTCGGTGACGGCGACGGCGACGGACGCGGCGGGAAACTCCGCCTCGTGCTCCTTCCCCGTCACGGTGCGAGACACGACGCCCCCCTCGCTGGCGTGTCCGGCGGACGTCACGGTGGAGGCCACGAGCCTCCAGGGCGCCACCGTCACCTACGCGGCCGCGAGCGCCGCGGATCCGGTGTCGGACGTCACGGTGGAGTACAGCGTCGCGTCGGGCTCGCACTTCGACGTGGGCGGCACGCAGGTGCGGGTCCTCGCGACCGACGGCGCGGGCAATGGCGCCTCATGCACGTTCACCGTCACCGTGTCCCTGCCGCCTCCGCCCACGGTCACTTGTCCCGCGTCGCTCGCGGTGGAAGCCACGAGCCTCCAGGGCGCCTCCGTCGTCTACCCGCCCGCGACGCCCTCCGGGCGTGGGCCGCTCGCCGTGGCGTACAGCCAGGACTCCGGGACGAACTTCGCCCTGGGCTCGACCTCCGTGAGCGCCACCGTCACGGACGGGCTGGGCCGCACGGACATCTGCGCCTTCACCGTCACGGTGCGAGACACGCAGGCGCCGGCCCTGGTGTGTGGCACGGACGTGGTGACCGAGGCGACGGGCCCCTCCGGCGCCACGGTCGCCTTCCCGACGCCCACGGCCACGGACGCGGTCACGGCTGAGCCCCGGGTGGCGCTCAGCCATGCCAGTGGCGCCGTGTTCCCGGTGGGGTTCACGCGGGTGACCGTCACCGCGATGGACGCGGCCGGCAACACCTCCGGGTGTGCCTTCAGCGTCATGGTGCGCGACACCACGGCCCCGGTCCTGACCTGTGGCGCGGACGTCGTCGTCGAGGCGACGGGCCGCACCGGTACCGCCGTGGACTTCGCGACCCCCACGGCCGTGGACGCGGTCACGTCCGGGCCGGCGCTCGTGGTCAGCCATGAGCCCGGGGCGCTCTTCCCGCTGGGCGTCACCCGCGTCAGCGCGAAGGCAACGGACGTGGCGGGCAACATCGGCCAGTGCGCCTTCACCGTCACGGTGCGGGACACCACGGCGCCGGATGTGGGCTGCCCCGCTCCGCTGACCGTCGAGGCCCAGGACGCCACGGGTGCCAGCGTCAGCTTCTCCGTGCCCGCTCCTCGTGACACGGTGACGGCGTCTCCCAGCGTGTCGCTGAGTCAAGCCCCCGGAAGCCACTTCCCCCTGGGCACGACCGAAGTCGTCCTCTCCGCCACGGACGACGCGGGCAACACGGCGTCCTGTTCCTTCACCATCACCCTCCAGGACACCACCGCCCCGGTGCTCACCTGTCCCTCGCCGGTGCAGAAGGCGGAGGCACCTCCGGAGGGCCTGGCCGTGGACTACCCGGCGGCCATCGCGCGGGACGCGGCCTCCACCCCCACGCTGAGCTACAGCCACGCCTCCGGCACGGTGTTCCCCGTGGGCACGACGCAGGTGACGGTCACCGCCATGGACCCTTCGGGCAACAGCGCCACCTGCACCTTCCCGGTGAGCGTGGCCGCGCGCGTCCAGCCGCCTCCCGACGAACCGCTCCCCAGCGGAGGTTGCGGCTGTGGCGCGAGCAGCGGAACCTCCGCGGGCCTCAGCTGGGGGGGACTGATGATGCTCGCCTGGGGTGTGACGCGCCGCCGGCGGTCATCCGCCATCAGGGCGGACGCCGCGAGTGGACTGGGCGGAGTTGCTCAGGAGGACGTTCGACCTCGACGTGTTCGCCTGCGTGAGGTGTGGAGGCAGGCTCAAGGGTCTTGGCGTACTGTCAGCCGTGGTCCGGGTCGCGCTGCTGGGCTCGACCGTCGAGCGCGATGACGGACGCGTAGACCCGAGCCCAGGAGCGGAGGCGGTGAAGGTGATGCCCCTCGTGCTCGAAGACGCTCCACGCCCCTTCGTGTGCGAGGGCGGCGGGGCCCAGGCATCCTTCGATTTCCCGTCGGGCCTGGGCGGGGGCGAGCAGGTTGTCATTCTCGCCGTGAAAAGCCACCACGCGCGGCGGCGCCGGGAGCTGGCGCCGGGCGATGCGGGACAGCCTCACCGTTGACACCAGGACGGCCGCGCCGCAGCAGCCCGGTTCGGCGACCATCGCTCCGGCCACCAGCGACGTCCCATAGCTGGAACCCAGCAGCACCACGCGCTCGCGCGGCACGCCGACACGGTCGACGCAGTAGTCCACCGCGGCCAGGACGTCGAGGGTGCGCTCCGCGTCGTTCCCGGCCCGCTCGAAGCGCGCCCCATACCCTGTCGAGCCTCTGTAGTTGAAGCTCAGCACATGACAGCCCGCGCGGAGCAACACCTGCACCCTCGCGTCCCAGACCGGCAGTTCCTGCAGCGCGGGACCGCCATGGACCAGGACCACCGCGGAGGGCCCCAGCGCGGACTGCGTACCCGGGCGCCACAGGAAGCCTGGCAGACCCAGGCCATCCCTCGCGCGAAGCGCGACGTCCGTGCACCCGGAAGTCCACGCGGACGTCGCGCGCCCCACCACCCCGGGCTCCTCACCGGACGACACCTCGAGCAGCGCCGGCGGGCTCGTCCGGCCCACGTGCAGCGCGAAGACACGTCCTGCCTCGGCGGCCCCGCTCCTCAGGTTCACCACGCCGCTCGCCGGCCCCACGGGGAGCGTCTCCCCCGGGTCCGTCCGCGCGCGCATCAGCCTCGCATCTCCCCCGGAGCCCACACGAAACAGGAGCTCCGAGGCGCCGAGGTATCTTGGCTCGCTCACGTCCCCCGGCGGCTGGGCCACCACGCTCTGACGTCCGGTGAGGCAGTCCACTTCGAGCAGGGAGAAATATTCATCGGCCTGCCTCCGAAGGGTCACCGCCAGCGCGCCGCCATCGGGCCGCCAGGACAGATGGCGCAGCTCGCCCCGATCGGCGATGACCAGGGTCCGAACGCCCGGCGGGTCGTCCAGCGACACGAGTGCCAACGCTCCCGGCTGCTGTCCAGAAGCCAAGGCAATCCGTCGGCCATCCGGGCTCCACGCCGGCTCGCAGCGCTCGGCCAGGGGAGGCTCCATGCGCTGCCATTGCCCACTTCCGCGGTCGAAGACGACGGCGTGTTGTGATGGGCCCTCGGCCAGGGTGTAGAGCAGGCGCTGGCCATCGGGGGCCCAGAGGATGGGGGCGGCCGCGGAGCGCGTGCGAGGAGTAGGGGCGGCGGTGACCCTTCCCGTGTCGATGTCCAGGAACTGCAGCGCGAAGCGCCGGTCGCCGCCCGAGCAGGCCAGGAACGCCACCGTCCGTCCCTTCGGGCAGAAGGCGAGTGCGAGCTGCGTGTCGGCGGACAGCGCGCCAGCCGCGATTGCGCCGGTCGCGCGGTCGACGACCCGAAGCTCGAAGGCATCCGCCAGGAAGCGCTTCTCGAGCAGCCAGCGGCCGTCCCCGGACGCGGTCACCGGCAGCTTCCCATGCTCCTCCAGGAACGAGAGCACCTCCCGCACACCGCCTTCGGCCGTCCCTCTTCCCGGGGCCCCATGCAGCCCTGCACGACGAACCAGCAGGGTGCCACCCAGGACCGCGAGTCCCGCGAGCGCACCGCCCATGAACCGGCGACGGCCGAGGGACGCCACCTCGGCACCCGCCTGGAGACGCAGCGGGGGGCGCGTCATGGATGCGCCTCGCCGTCCCCGAGCCCGGTGGATTGGCGCGACAGCACGGCCCGGAGCGCGAGCTCCGTGTTCGTGTCATGGGGCTCGATGACCCGTGCCCTGCGGAGATGGTCCGCCGCGGCGCTCCAGTCTCCCTGCTGCTCGGCGCACCGGGCGAGCAACCGCAGGAGCTCGGGTTCATTCGGCAGGTACGTGTCCACGAGGGTCGCGGCCGGGGCCAGGGTCGAACAGCGTTCCCTGCGCTCGCTCATGACCACCGTGAGCAATGCCTCGTAGGGGTGGAATTGGAACGGGCTTACACGCAGCACGGCCGTGGCGGAGAAGTCCTCGGTGAGCGACTTCAAGGCAAGGTACCGCGGGGCGGAGATGCCCAGGGCCAGGAGCGCCGCCAGCGAGATGGCGGCGCCGCCGGCCCAGGCAGGAGCGAGCTCAGCTCGGCGCTCGCAGTCGCTCCGCAGCAGGCCCGCGAGCGCCGCCACCAGCGCGACGGAGGCGGGCCGGGTCAGCAGCGCATCGAAGCCACTGATGACCAGGGCGACGACCAGGCTGCCCATGGCCGCCAGGGTCACCAGTTCTCCCGCCTGTGTGACGCGGCGACGTGCACCCGCCAGCAGGGAGAATGCCATGGCCCCGGCCGCGGCCAGGCCGAGCAGCCCGGTCTCGACCGCGTGGCGTAGCAGGTCAGAGGCAGGGCTCCAGAGCGGAGCAATGAATCGGGCGTGTTGCCCCGTGGCCGCATGCGCGAACCGCGGGGCTTCGCGGCGCCAGAGTTCCGGTCCGAAGCCGATGAGCGGCTTGACCGAGAGCATGGCCAGCCCGACCTGATGTTGCTCGACGCGGCTGAGTCCCGTCCCGGCGTCATGCTCGAGCAGGCGGGAGAACGACGACTTGAGCGGCGTGGGCTCCTTCCAGTTGAGCCCGGCCCAGGACCCCGCGTTCAAGGCCACCACCACGGCGAGCCCCGCGACGCACGCGCCGATGAGCCCACGCCTTGGAAGCGCGGGCAGCATGCCTCGACGCTTCAGCTCGATACACGCAGCCACCGAGAGCAAGCCCGCGACGAGCAGCCCCAGCCAGCTGCTCCGTGCGCGGCAGAGCGCGACTGTCAGCAGGAGCGCCGAAGCGGCGAACGTCCGCAGGGGATGTGGCTTCATCGTCGCGCGTGCCAGGGCCAGGGGCGTCAGGATCGCGCAATAGCCACCCACGGCGTTGCGGTTGGCGAAGGTCGCGCCCGGACGTCGCACGATGTCCCACGGCAGCTGGCCACCGGCGGACTCATGGAGCGCGATGAGCGCGATGAGGACTCCCGCACCGATGAGCCCGTCCACGAGCGCTTCGCGGCGCTGGCCCGCGGCCTCGCAGGCCGTTGCCACCATGACGAACGCACCCAGGTGAAGTGCAATCCAGGGAAGGCTGAAGGGCGCACTGAAGCCGTTCACCGCCATGGCGAGAAACCCGACCGCCAGGTAGCCGAGCGCCGCCAGGTCAAAGGTCGTGACACCCACCCGGTGATGGCGCCAGGTGGCGGTACAAGCAATGGCACACGCCAGGGCACCGGTGGCGAAGACGAGGTGCTTCGGAAGCAGGAGCCCGCCGCTCCGGAGCGGTGAGCTCGCCGCTTCCGGTGAGACGGCCAGCGCGGTTCCCACGACGGCGGCAAGCAGGGCCCAGAGCGTGGCGGGGGAGGATGCGGCGGCGACCTTCCAGGCGCGCGACGCCGTTGGCGGGAGCCCGAGTCGGTGGAGCGGCTGGATTGTCATGGGACGGTTCCTTCAACACTCCGATGTGCGCAGGTGCCCTCTCGAACAGCGGGAGGGCACCTGCACAGCGCTTATCTCGCGAGCGGGTGCGGGCCGGGGGGCCGCTCACCGCGGCTCAACGCCTTCTCACCACTCCCTTTCCTCGCAGTACCACTCCTCGTACACGTACTCGTAGCACCACCCGTTCGCGTCACAGAAAAACAGGTAGTAGTAGCGGTATTCGCAGTACCAGTCCTTCGCCGACGTGTCCCCCGAGGAGAACGTGCCGGGGGCGGCCTCCCTCATGACCTTGCCGGTGGAGTGGAGCCTGGCGAGCTCCGTCTCGGAAAGGTTTCCAAGGCCCTGGGGAGAAGAGGACAGCCGGAAGGTGTGGTCCGGCGAGGCCAGCAGGTCATGACCCGTCTGCTTGGCCGCGCTCAGCCACTTGTCCATCGGCTGGGCATTGCCATTGGCATTGATGACCGTGATGCGGCTGAAGTCGATGGGCGCCTGGGAGAAGTCGAAGGTGTACGTCTTTCCCGGGGCCCGCTGATCCAGCACGAGCTGCTCTCCCGGCTTCAGGCTGGCAATCGTCTCCGCGGTGATGCGCTGCTCGCGCACCTCTTCCACGGCCGGACTTTCGTCCGAGGCGTCGTTGGCGCACCCCGGCACGCCAGCCACGGGCAAGAGGACCAGCATGAGGCTTGTGAGCAATGAGAGGGTGGGGCGCTTCGAGGGTTCAGACATCTTTCGCTCCTGTGTGGGGGTGATTCCACGCTTTGAGGCAAGGTGGAGGGCTCGCTCCTGAAGCCGAGCTGCTACCGCCTCGAATCCAAAGAGCCCGTGAGGTGCGGATTGATGCAGGAATCCTTTCTTTCTCATTTTTGAAGGAGTGCTGCCGCGATGAGCCGAAGGAACGACATCAGGTCGCCGGCGATGAGGCCGTGCTCCTCCTCACGCGTGCCGAAGTTGATGAAGGCCGAGCACGCTCCTCGCCGTCACCAGGAGGAAGGCGCCCATCACGGAGGCCGTTGCCGGGCTCACCTGCGCCTTCACTGCCTCGAGGGGAAGTTGGAATCGAAGCGCTTCCGGAAATGTCAGACCGACCCGGTATGAATCTCCCTGCGCGGCGCCATTCAGGACGCCGTCGAAAGGGTTGCCTTCACAATGCATAAGTCATGGATCTCCCTCGGGCTTCTGGTCGGCATGGCAGGGGTCGGCTGCGGGGGGCTCGACGAGGCCGAGGCGGTGGACTCCTCCGTGTCGGCGGACGCAACCTCCCAGGTCACCCAGAGCCTTATCACCCAGGTCACCGGCACCAGCCCGGTCACCTTCGTCGCCATGTCGGGCAACGAGACGAAGCCCTACAATCAGTCCGCCACGTCGGTGGTGGCCTACATGCGGGATTCAACGACCGGGGCGTTCACGGCCTATCCGGGCACGGGCTCCGCGGACGGCACCATCTCCGTGCCGAACGTCCCTTCCGGCCGCATCTACCTGAAGCTGGGCTCGCGCTACCTGGTGAGCACCGGCCGCGCGTTCGACCTGGGCTCCACGGAGTGGGGCCGCGATGGCACCTTCGTCTCGCTGCCTACCCCCGTGACGGTGTCCGCCACCGGCCTGTCTCCCTGGCAGTCGGGGGACTACCTGGAGGTGTATTCGTTGAACGCGGGCGCGTTCGGCTACGTCAACAGCGGCGTCACGGGGTTCCCCCTGGCGGGCGCCACGTCGCTCTCCGGGCTGAGCTTCAATTACGCCGACATGCTCAACCCGGTGCTGCTCGACAGCAGCCGCGGGGATCTGTTCTCCCTGGCGCAGATGCGGTTGCAGACGAGCGCGAATGGAGTGCCCTACCGCGCGATGCACAAGGTGCTCCTCACGAGCATGACGCAGGTGGAGGGCCAGCCCGTCACCGTCAGCGGCACCTTCACCCAGCCCGTCGCGACAGGCACCTTCGCGGTGGACTGGAGACGCTCGGCCTTCGAGGCCCTGCGCACCCAGGTGAACCCGGGCGCGCTCAGCACGTACAACGAGATATGGATGTCCGCCCGGCCGGCCGCGCTGAGCACGGCGCTCGCGTCCATCAGCGGGCAGCCACTGCTCGTGAAGCTCAATCCTGACACGCAGCGGACCGACCTCGTCACGGGGAGCATGAGCTACAACAACCCGCTCCCGGCGACGTGGCAGAAGGTGGCGCTCGCCGCCGCGGGCTTCACGAAGAGCTACCAGCTGGGAACCGCGACGCCCTACACCATGGGGGTGGACATCCGCGTGGATCAGGAGGCGAGCGCGTTCACCGCCGCGCCGGTGCAGCCCCTCGTCGGGCCGGTGCAGGCGCCCCAGGTGAACACGCGCGGCGCGTTCCAGGACCTCACGGGCGTGGGGGCTGACGCCTCGCTGCGCTGGTCGAAGCCGCTGGTCGGCACGGCCACGAACTACGTGGTGAACATCTACCGGCTGGGCACGAGCAACGGTGCCACCACCGCGACGCGGGTGGCGGTGCTGCACACGGACCTCCAGAGCGTGTACCTGCCCCCGGGCGTGCTGCAGGCGGGCCAGACGTACTTCGCGGAGATCCAGAGCTGGTACCAGCCGGGCTCTGACCTCGCGACGAGCCCGTTCAAGCGCTCGCTGCCTCGAGGCCGCGCCAGCGTGCTGACCGGCATGTTCAGCCCGTAGTCGCTGAAGCCCTGGGAGGGAAGGGAGCCCGCTCCCTTCCTTCCTCAGGAGCCGCATCGCTTCAGCGAGGCTCTGAATCGGGGTGTTCGCGCTGGGTTTCCTCATCCGGCCGGTGGGCTGCTGGTTGATGGGGCTCTACGCGGACCTCCGGGGCCGACGGTCCGCGCTGACGTTGTCCGTCACGCTGATGTGTCTGGGCTCGCCGCGCTGTCGGGGACATTGCTCCGTGACGGAGAGTGTCATGGTGCGGCAGACGCCGTGGTACGGCCGAAGGCCAAGGCCGAGCTCGTTCAGCGCTGTCGCGGGCGTTGCGGGTCTTTCGCGCGCGCGACACCTGCCACTTCACATTGGCGGGTGGGGAGCCCCGTTTCGACGATGAAGTCGATGAGCGTGCGCACGGCGAACGGCATCAGCTCGCGCTCGTGGTAGACAATCGAGATGGGCGTCTGCGCGCCGATGTGCCTGGCGAGAACCCGCACCAGAGTGCCGGCAGCGACCTCTGCCTGCGCCAGGAAATCGGGGAGCAGCGCGATGCCAAGGCTGGTGCGTGCCGCGCCGAGCAGCACGAACATGTCGTTGGAAGTCATGCGCGGATGAATGCGCACGCTGCCCCCCTTGAGGCGCGGCCAGCTCAGCGAGGGCGTTTCTCCGCGCACGAACGGACTCAAGCAAGCGTGCCTGCGCAGGTCCGTGGCGCGCTTGGGAGTTCCTGCTCTTGCCAGATACGCAGGCGTCGCCACGCAGACCAGCGTGCTCGCACCCAACTTGCGTGACACCAGGTTGAGCGGCGTCGACGCGACGGGACCCGCGCGCAGCGCGAGGTCAAATCCGCCGTGAATCAAATCGACGTGCGTATTGCTGGCGTCCACCTCCAGTACAACGTCGGGATGGCGCAACGAGAACTGACCGAAGAGCTCCCCCAGGAAGTCGGGAGCTCCGGTAGGAACGGAGATGCGCACCCGGCCCTCTACCTTGCCACTCGGTCGCTGCACGATGGCGCGCGCACGCTCGAGTGCTTCGACCGAGTGGCGCGCGTGCTGGTAGAACTCGGCGCCCGCGTCGGTGAGCGCCTGTCTTCGGGTCGTGCGTTTGAGGAGGCGTATGCCGAGGCGTTCTTCGAGCCGTTGCAAGCGCCGTCCAACGGTCGAGCGTGGCAGGCCCAGCTCTTTCGCGGCGCGCGAGAGCGAGTGCGTGTCGACCACACGCACGAAGGCGATCAGCTCGGCTGTCTCCGGTAAGTCGTCCATTTGGAGCAAATCGTAGCCAATCATTCCAATTTTTGCATCGTTGTCTCAGGTCGGCGCGAAGGCTTAGGTCAGCGCCATGAGAACGAAACTCCTGTACTGGATGCCTACCGGCTTGCTGGCGGCGCTGTTTCTGATGTCCGGCACCTTCAACGTCACGCACCAGCCCAACGTGATGCAGGTCTTGGCGCGTCTGGGCTACCCCGGCTACGTGGCCACGATCCTCGGAGTCTGGAAGCTGCTCGCCGCGGTCACCCTGGTGTTCGGCTCGCGTTGGCCGCGCTTGAAGGAATGGGCGTTCGCGGGCCTGTTCTTCGAGCTCAGCGGTGCCATCATCTCTCACGTAGCCTCCAGTGACACCGTCGCCAGTAGTGCGCCCGCTGGCGTACTGCTTGTGCTGACCGGCATCACCTACGCGGCGCAGCGACGGTTCGGTCCTGCCAGCTCGGCGTTGTGAAGGCGACGTAGAGCCGTTACACCCTGATGGCCAGCGTCGTGGTGCGGCAGAGGCCGTGGTACGGTCGGGCTGGCATCGCGCGGCGGAAGTCACCCTCCGTTCACGTCTTGGACACACCCCTGTCACGGAGCAGGCCCACAGTGAAGTCACCGCAGCACGGAGGTGGCCATGAATTGGGCGCTTCAGCTGGCAGTCATCCTGGCCGTTCCCCTGACGCTCTTCGCCTCCGTCTGGGGCGCCATCCGTCTCCTCCGCTGGGTGCACGCCCACCGGGCGCGCGCCGCAGAAGCCGGCGTCGAAATCCTCATCTCGGACTCGATCGGCGGCTTCCGCGGATGGCTCGGCGACCGCTTCGATTCCTTTGCTGAGACGGGAGGCGGCGATTCCTTGAGTGCAGGCGACGGCAGCGGCGACTGCGGAGAGGGTGGAGACTCCGGCGGAGGCTGCAGTGACTGACGCGTCGATTGCCCCTGCAGCCTCCTGCTGCCGGGCAAGCCGCTCGCCGAGGGTGAAGCGCTGGACGTGTTCGCGTGCGGCAGGTGTGGAGGCAGGCGCCGGGTGCAGGCGTATCTGACGGCACCCGGCGGGGTGCGCGCCATCTTGGAGCACCTGGAGCTCCCCACGTGGCCGGCGCAACTCGCCCCGGCGCAGGGGCCTGCGCAGATGGCATGGTGTTGAGAGCCAGGTCGCTTTGCATTGCTTCGCCGGAGCCGCACTCCAACATCGGACGCATGCCCCTCCAGCGCTTCAGGTACGTCCGGAATGAGAGCTGCAAGGCCTTTGGCTTCCTGAAGCCTTGACCGCTCGCGGCTGGCAGCCCGCGGCGCCAGGGCCGGTGGTGCAGCCGCAGCCGGACTCCTCCGGTTCGCCGTCTTCCGGAGGGTCGTTCTTCGCCAAGCAGGCTCCCGCGCGGCACTCACCCGTGTCATGTCCATTGCGGGTATCCCTGAACGCTGAGAAGGCATTAGGCTCGTGGCACCCCAAGGTGGGGTTTGTCCCCTCGCAGAAGGAGTTCCCATGAACGTGCTGAGGAATCGCCTGCTGGCCGTCACCGCTGTCTTCGCCCTGGCTCCTGCGGCGGCCATCGCGCTGCCGACCCAGTGCTCCGACATCTGTATCGACACGACGCACTGCAGTCCAAGCAGCGCCATCGGCCCGGTTGCATCCAGTTCGGGCCATGCGGGCTATTGCGAGCAGCCCGTCCACGCGTCCTTCGCATTCTCCGCTTCCACGCAGACCTGCACCGAAGAGCAGAGGGAGGTGGAGCAGTCCACGACCGCGGCCGTGAGATGCTCAGGCTTCGTGTCCTGGTGGCTCTGCGCCAAGAATGGGTGCTCCTGGGATGAGGCAGCTGCCATGTGCTTCGACGTCTAACTGATAGCGGAATCCGCCCCTGTCGCTACTTCGCCGCCTGCACCCAGAGGGCCAGCAGCAGGTCCCGGGTGTGGGTGGACGGCAGGGTGCGGGTGTCGGTGCCCAGCGCCTCGAGCACCTGCGTCAGCTGCCGGTCGAGCGCGTCGGTGGCCTGCTGCGCGGTGTCGGCCGTTCCCGCCGGCAGCGTGTCCGCCGTGTGGTGGCTGGCCTTGCGCATGGCGAGCAGCTCGCCCAGGCCGTGCTCCGGGTCGTCGAGGATTCGCTGGAAGCGGCAATCCGCTGCCCCGCTGCGTGTTGGAGACGACGTCGATGAAGGTGGAATGCTCGGTGTAGGATTCGGACGAGAACAGCCGCGCCCGCATCTGTTCCTGGAGGATGTCTACGTTCAGCGCATTGAGCTGCCGGGTCTCCGTGGCCGTCAGCCTCGCTTGCGAGCCGGTGGCCGGATCGTACCGGACCCCATTGGCGTTGATGCGCTGGATGAGCGCGTCCCGCTGGCCATTCAGGGAGTCCATGTTGTCGAGCGACGCCTGGTAGATGTTGGCGCCCGCGAGGCCCTCCAGCTGCTTCTGGCTGAGCGTGGGGTACTGGAGCCGCAGCGAGTACAGGCAATGCATCGTGACCGGGTCGAAGGCCGCGTTCCGTCCTCGACCCAGGTCGACTCCGACATAGGGAGGAGTGGAGTGCATCAGCCGGGGCCCTGCGGGCACTCGTTCTTGGCTTTCTCCGAGAAGGCGCAAACGCTCTGAGGAGCAGAAAAATGAGTCATATTCATTCGACCGCTTCCTGCTTGAGTTCGCCCCCCCCGCGCTCGTTGAGACCGGCGATATCTGCTATTCATACGCCTCGTGACATCCCACGTCGGCAAATACCAGCGCATCCGCCTGCTCACCGAAGGCATCATCGAGGATCATCTGGCCAAGGCCGCCGGCCCGCGGGGCTTCGAGAAGACGCTGGTGCTCCAGTGCCTCCGGTCGGACATGGCCGAGGACGTGGAGCTCCGGGAGGTGTTCCTCGACATGGCGATGGAGGCCGCCCGGCTCTCGCACCCGCACCTCGCGCAGGTCTTCGACTTCGGTGTGGTGGATGGCACGTACTTCCTCGCCAGGGAGCACATCGATGGGCCCAGCCTGAGCAGGTTGATCAAGCACATGGCGGCCCAGCGGATGACCCTTCCGGCGACACTGTGTGCGCGCATCATCTCGCAGGCCTGCGAGGGGCTTGCCTACGCCCACGACCTCACCGACCCCCAGACGAACAAGCCGCTGAGGCTCATCCACCGCTGCGTCAGGCCGTACAACATCCTCCTGTCGCACCCGGGGACGGCGAGGGTGGTGGACTTCGGCGTCGACTTCTTCCGGGCCCGATGGACCCACGAACATCTCACCCCCAACCTGCGCAAGTACGCGTACATGGCGCCCGAGCAGGTAGAGGGCCGGTCGGCGGACCGGCGGGTGGACGTATACGCGCTCGGTCTGGTGCTCTACGAGCTGCTCACCGCGCGCAGGCCCTATGAGTCCACATCCGGCTGGGACCTGCTTCAGGTCGTCGTCTCCGAGCCGCCGGTGCCCGCCGAGCAGTTCCGGCCGGACCTGCCGGGTGCCCTGCAAGCCATCCTCGCCCGGACGCTCGCCAGGGATCGGGACCAGCGTTACCCGGACTGCCGCGCGCTCCAGGCGGACCTGGAGGAGTTCATCCTCTCGGTGGGGGAGCCGGTGACCCCGCGGCAGGTGGCCCGGCTCATCCAGCAAGTGACCGCGAGCGACGACCCGACCGTCATCGCTCCGGAGCCCGCCCTCGAGTGACCTCGCCCGTCATGAGCTGCTCGAGGACAGGCGGCGCGGTTCGGGCTACTCCACCGTGAGCGGGAACCGGGCGGATGCCGGATGGCCCGTCACAGCGAGGACGCGAGGCTCTTCTTTGCCCTGGAACTGCCAGGAGCACGGCTCGACGGTGAGGGTCAGCGGTCCCGAGCCCTCGCCGCGGGGGGTGAAGGTCACCTCCAGCTCCGCAGTGGCCCCTCCCTCCAGTCCGGCGGTATCCCCCACGACGTTCACGCGGTTCTCACCCACCATCGGGAGCGGCTGGCCGCGATACCGCACGCTCACGTCCACCACGCGAGCGCCGACGAGCGCCCCGGACACCCGGACCCGCACCGCCTCACATGCGGTCCCGTCATTGCGCACCACCGCCCGCCACGTCTCGGCCACCGGCGCGGACACGGTCAGCGGCGCCGAGGTGTACTCGGTCCAGTGGATCGCGGGCGTCTTGTAACCCATGTGCATGAGTGGCGTGCCCGGGCTCACCGGACGGTTCGCGGCGTGGAGGCGCAAGGGGTGTCCGGGCTCGGCGGTGAGCAGGAAGAGCGCGTCACTGTCCTCGGCGCCCACCCACCACCGGTCAGAGCCCGCGGGCGTCACGGACACGAAGCCAGGCCACTCCTCCACGAGCGTCTCCAGCACCTGGAGCCCGGGCAGGGACACCAGGAGGACCTTGTCCTGTACGAAGAGGAGCGCCCGGGCCGCGTCGAGGACGCACACCCCGGTACCGCCCCAGGTCAGCTCATCATCCTCCTCCTCATCATCCTCATCGCTCCCCGGGATGGAGCCGAGCAGGGTGCCGTCGAGCGCGAAGTGGAGGAGCGCCGTCTGCCGGTAGTTGATGATGAGCAGGAGGAGCACGCCGTGGGGCGTGGCCAGGGCCCGCCAGGTGTCCTGCTCATGGCCCGGCTCCACCTGGAGTGCTCCCTCCGGCTGAGCCGCCCCCGCGCGGAGCACGTAGACGCGGCCCCGGCCCTTCTCCACGACGGTGATGCCAAAGGGGCTCGTGTCGAGGAACGCCCCATCGGGGGACTGACGGAGGGGGCGCCCCTCGCAATACCCGTACCCGTGCGTGGCGGGCACGGGCTTGGGCAAGGTCATGGGCTTCCACTGCTGCCCGGACCCATCGGTCGTGAAGAGGGTGGTCAGCTTGAGGGCGCCGTCCACCCTCGTTCCGATGAGCCGGTTCCCATCGGTGGTGAGATCGAAGCACTCCCCCGGAAAGGCCTGGACGGGAGCGCTCGCGCCGGCCCCCACGGAGAAGACACGCCGATCCCCGCCTCCCACCCAGACGTCCCTTGCCTCGTCGAGCGCGGCGAGTATCACGGGCGCGGACGGATGATTCAGCACGTCTCCGCTGACCTCCCGGCGCACGCCTTCGGCTCCGTGGAGGACGATGAGTCGGTGTGGGCTGAGATCGAACAACCACGGTCCACGGGCCAGAAGACGGCGTGTCGGGTACATGGCCCCGCATCATACAAGCGCGGTTACCTTCACGGCCCCGAGAGAAAATTGGAATCGAAGCGCTTCCGGAAATGTCAGACCGACCCGGTATGAATCTCCCTGCGCGGCGCCATTCAGGACGCCGTCGAAAGGGTTGCCTTCACAATGCATAAGTCATGGATCTCCCTCGGGCTTCTGGTCGGCATGGCAGGGGTCGGCTGCGGGGGGCTCGACGAGGCCGAGGCGGTGGACTCCTCCGTGTCGGCGGACGCAACCTCCCAGGTCACCCAGAGCCTTATCACCCAGGTCACCGGCACCAGCCCGGTCACCTTCGTCGCCATGTCGGGCAACGAGACGAAGCCCTACAATCAGTCCGCCACGTCGGTGGTGGCCTACATGCGGGATTCAACGACCGGGGCGTTCACGGCCTATCCGGGCACGGGCTCCGCGGACGGCACCATCTCCGTGCCGAACGTCCCTTCCGGCCGCATCTACCTGAAGCTGGGCTCGCGCTACCTGGTGAGCACCGGCCGCGCGTTCGATTTGGGCTCCACGGAGTGGGGCCGCGATGGCACCTTCGTCTCGCTGCCTACCCCCGTGACGGTGTCCGCCACCGGCCTGTCTCCCTGGCAGTCGGGGGACTACCTGGAGGTGTATTCGTTGAACGCGGGCGCGTTCGGCTACGTCAACAGCGGCGTCACGGGGTTCCCCCTGGCGGGCGCCACGTCGCTCTCCGGGCTGAGCTTCAATTACGCCGACATGCTCAACCCGGTGCTGCTCGACAGCAGCCGCGGGGATCTGTTCTCCCTGGCGCAGATGCGGTTGCAGACGAGCGCGAATGGAGTGCCCTACCGCGCGATGCACAAGGTGCTCCTCACGAGCATGACGCAGGTGGAGGGCCAGCCCGTCACCGTCAGCGGCACCTTCACCCAGCCCGTCGCGACAGGCACCTTCGCGGTGGACTGGAGACGCTCGGCCTTCGAGGCCCTGCGCACCCAGGTGAACCCGGGCGCGCTCAGCACGTACAACGAGATATGGATGTCCGCCCGGCCGGCCGCGCTGAGCACGGCGCTCGCGTCCATCAGCGGGCAGCCACTGCTCGTGAAGCTCAATCCTGACACGCAGCGGACCGACCTCGTCACGGGGAGCATGAGCTACAACAACCCGCTCCCGGCGACGTGGCAGAAGGTGGCGCTCGCCGCCGCGGGCTTCACGAAGAGCTACCAGCTGGGAACCGCGACGCCCTACACCATGGGGGTGGACATCCGCGTGGATCAGGAGGCGAGCGCGTTCACCGCCGCGCCGGTGCAGCCCCTCGTCGGGCCGGTGCAGGCGCCCCAGGTGAACACGCGCGGCGCGTTCCAGGACCTCACGGGCGTGGGGGCTGACGCCTCGCTGCGCTGGTCGAAGCCGCTGGTCGGCACGGCCACGAACTACGTGGTGAACATCTACCGGCTGGGCACGAGCAACGGTGCCACCACCGCGACGCGGGTGGCGGTGCTGCACACGGACCTCCAGAGCGTGTACCTGCCCCCGGGCGTGCTGCAGGCGGGCCAGACGTACTTCGCGGAGATCCAGAGCTGGTACCAGCCCGGCTCTGACCTCGCGACGAGCCCGTTCAAGCGCTCGCTGCCTCGAGGCCGCGCCAGCGTGCTGACCGGCATGTTCAGCCCGTAGTCGCTGAAGTCCTGGGAAGGAAGGGAGTCCGCTCCCTTCCTTCCTCACGACCTGACGGCATGCGCCCCAACGCATCGGCGTGTGCAGGGGGTGGCCAGGCCACCCCTCACTCGCGAATCAGCTCATTGACTGGCTGCCCATCCGGTCCCACGCCATCCAGCCGCACGAAGTCGACCGAGAAGGGCCAGGACGTCTTCACGAAGACATGCTCCAGTCGGCAGACGCTGTTGCCCAGCTTCGTCCACGCCTGGACCTGGCATTTTCCGTCGACCCGCGCGGTGGTGATGTCGATGAGGCGCGAGGGAAAGGCCCGCAGGCGCACCCGCACCCGCCAGCCATCCGCGGTGGCGTCGACCGGTTGCGGGTCCTCCAGCCCATACGCGGGTTGCTCGACCTCCAGCAGCTCCTCCACCTCCGACGCCCCGCGCTCCAACATCCGCCAGTACACCTGCACGGGACGCGTCCCCACGGGGCGGCAGGTCTCGTCCAGGCGCAGGGCGTAGTGGACCTGGTTCCGGTTCTCGCTCCGGGACAGGAAGAAGGCGGACTGCGAGGGGAGGGGCGCCCCGGCCGCGGAGGCCAGGGTCGCGACGGTCGTCAGGGCGACGGCAGTGAGGTGGCTGAGCCCGAATCCAGGAAACACAGGGGTCCCCCTTTCATGGCGGAGTGACGGCGGTCGCCCGTGGGGCCGTATCGGGATGATGAACACCCCTGGCCCCTGGAACCGTCACTCGCCCTGCGCTCTGCCGCTGTGGAGGCCGCAGGCGGGTGCTGGCATACCTGACGGCCCCCGGTGAAGTACACGCCATTCTGGAGCACCTGGCATTGCCCGCGGGCTGCATGAAGCGCAACGCCTGTGGCCCGAACGGACTGGCCTGCCCTGCCTGGTCGTTTGAAGGGAAGGACCCGCGACGGTTCGTGTGTCACTTCATGTGATTGGCGGCCAGGAGCTCCAGGCCCTTCTCGGCCGCCCGTGGACGCTCCTCGAACCGGAGCGCCGAGCGGTCCAGCTGGCTCAGCCTGGGGCGCCCGATCAAGGCCAGGGTGCGATCAATCTCCACGCGGAGCAGGTCCAGCATCAGCTCCACCCCCGCCTGACCCTGGCTGGCGAGTGCGTAGAGGAAGGGGCGTCCGACCATGCAAGCGCGTGCCCCCAGGGCAATCGCCTTCACCACGTCGGAGCCGCGCCGGATGCCACCATCGAAGATGATCTCGGCGCGCCCCTCGACCGCGTCGACGATCTCGGGCAGCAGGTCCAACGCCGCCGGGAGGAAGTCGAGCTGCCGGCCCCCGTGGTTGGAGACGATGAGGCCCTCCACCCCGTGCTGGACGGCCAGCCGCGCATCCTCGCCGCAGGAGATGCCCTTGAGGAGCAGCGGCCCCGACCAGAGCGAGCGGATCCACTCCAGGTCGGCCCAGGTCACGCTCGGGTCGAACTGCTTGTTGGTGAAGCTCGCCACGGAGATGGCGTCCTCCTTCTCCACCTTCCCGGTCCCGACGAAGTTGCCGAACGTGGGACGTGGGGCCGACAACATCCAGAGCCCCCACCGCAGGTGCATCAGGGCGTCCAGCAGGTTGAAGAGCGTGATCCGGGGAGGGACGGTGAAGCCGTTGCGGCTGTCGCGTTCACGGCGGCCCATGGCCGGCACGTCCACCGTCAGGCAGAGCGCGTGGTAGCCGGCCGCCTTCGCCCGTTCCATCAGCGCCCGGGTGATGCCGCGATCCTTCCAGACGTAGAGCTGGAACCAGAGCGAGGAGCCGGGAACCGCCGCGCCCACCTCTTCAATCGAGCACACCGACATCGTGCTCAGCGTGAAGAGCGTGCCCTTGTTCGCGGCGGCCCGCGCCGCCAGCACTTCACCCCGGGGCGCGACCAGCCCTGTCAGGCCCGCGGGGGCGAGGAGCACCGGCGTGGAGAGCTGCTTGCCGAGCAGCGTGGTCGACTGGTCGCACTGGCTCACGTCGACGAGGGCGCGCGCGCGGAAGGCGTACTTCTCGAAGCTCAGCCGATTGGCCCGCAGCGTGTACTCGTCCTCGGCGCCTCCATCGACGAAGTCGAAGATGGCTCGGGGGAGACGCCGGCGAGCATGGCGGCGCAGATCTTCGAGATTCACGATCATGGGAAGGGGCCCTCGCCCGTCAGCGCTGGAAGCCGACCAGCAATATACCCGCGCCGACGAACGCACTGCCCGCCGCGCGGTTGAACCAGCGCATGCGGGTGCTCTGGCGCAGCCATTGCGCCAGCTTGGAACCGCCACCGGCGTAGACGCAGATCCAGGCGGCTTCAATCCTGTTCAAGAATTGCATTGCGGGTAACTCTGGAAAAGTTGGAGTGCGGTCATACCCCAGCTGTTTCCGTGCGTGGTAGATCCCACCAGTACGACTTCGGGGGAGGACGTCATCACGGGAGCCATCAGCCTGGAAGCCTTGGCGGAGTACATCCGGGACGCGTTCAAGGACGTGCACCTGGATGTCACCACACCGGACCTCTTCTTCTTCGCGGGGGACGAGCGGAAGTCCCCCTTCGCGACCATCGTCACCCGGGACACCGAGCTGGACCACCGCTCGGAGCTGGACCGCGACGACGTGTTCCGGCTGAACCTGTGCGTGGGGAAGGACAGCTTCCAGAAGCTGTTCCCGGAGCCCGACCTGGACGTGGACTTCACGGCCCTGGACGTGCTCCTGCCGCATCCGACCTACGCGCGGGTGTTCTGGCTGAGCGTTCTCAATCCCAGCCACGAGACGTTCCGGCTGCTGCGCCCCTATCTCCGCGAGGCCTACGACCTCCAGACGAAGCGGGGCGCCCGGGGCTGAGCGCGGCCCTATTCGTCCCTCCTCTGCACCAGCCCTCACCCTCAACAGGCCTTCTCTTCGCCCTATGCGTATGCGTTCCGGCAGGTCCGGGTTGGCGAGGAACGGCACGCCGTAGGCCACGAGATCCGCAGACCGACGCGCGGTCGTCCACGCGTCGGCGGCTTGCGTCTCACCTGCATCCCGATGGAGGATGGCTCCGCTTTCGTTGTTCTTGCCTACGCACGTCACGGCCCGGTGCAGCAGTCGCGGATTCGTGATGAGGCGTGGGTGCGGCACGGCCCCTGCGAGTTGCGCGTTCACGGCACCTTCTCGTGGACGAGCCTCGGCGGAGGAACCGTGGATCCCATCACGCTGCGAATCGGCACCTGGAACCTCATGCGCGGGGGCGCCGCAAAGGGGCGCGCGGGACGGATCGTCCAGTTCGTCCTCGACTGGTTCAACGTCAAGGCCAAGGCGGGAGCCGAGGCGGCGTCGAACATCGCGTCCAATACGGCCAGCCCCTTCGTCCTGCTGCCGTCGAGTGGAGGAGCACCCGAGGACTCGCTCGGCGGTCGCTTCGTCGAGAGCGGCCTGCTCTTGCAACAACCCACGCTGGGCGTGAGCCACCTGGCCTTCCCCTCGCACCGGTATTTCGATGAGGCTCCGGAGAGCAAGCTCACGGCCCATGGGCTCCGCATCCAGAACCCCGGCGTCGATATCGTCTTCCTGACCGAGATTCGTGGGGAGCTCTCCGAGGTGGGCAAGCTGCTCACGGCCCATGCCGCCAGCGATCTCGTCCACAGTACGTGGGACGACGACAGCGGACATTGCAGCATCATGGCGGTCGCCCGGGTGCGGCGCTTCACGTTCATGTCTCTGGCGAAGAAGGCCGTGCGCGGCATCAAGATGGCCGTTCCCACCGGACTTCCCGTGGTCATCTTCGGATGCCACGCCAAGTCCGGTGGCAGCCACGAGACCCAGGCGGATCTCGCCCTCCTGCTCTCCGAGTGCACCGAGCACTGGAGGCTCGCGGATGGGAGCCTCACCTCACTGGCGCTCGCCATTGGCGACTTCAACACCGAGCCGCCAGACCCGCGCATCGCCCCCGCCGGTTTCTCGGCCGTTCGTGAGCACTCCTTCTGGAGCGAGCAGCACGGCCCCATCCGCTGGCGGGCCTGGCATCCCGGTGTGGTGACCCACTGCCCCTCGAAGGAGAGCGCAGCGGACCTCAAGGAGTGGTCGACGCTCGACTATCTCTGGTCCGCGACCGGCGCCAGCCCGGTGTTGGGGTACAACGTCACGTCGGCGCATCCCCTGGAGCAGACGCCCAGGACCTACGGCGCGCTGCGCGCGACGATGTCCGACCACGCGCCCGTCGCATTCAACGTGACGCTCAGTGCCGCGAAGAAAGCCGTGCCCTCCGCCTCGGCTGCACCCATGTCGGGCTTCGGAGCCATGCCCCCGGGTTTCTCCTCCAGTTCCATGTCGCCGTCGTTCGCCAAGGGGCTGGGGGCCTTCGGGTCGTCCTCTCCCGTGGCGCCGGTGGCGACCCGGCGTACCGACCGGAGCGGAAGGAATCCCATCGTCAGCTACACGACCACCGGCCATGGCGACTGCGGGATCCACGCGATCTACGGGAAGCCGCAGCCGTCGGGCGAGTACGGCTGCCCGGCCGAGGACGTGGCGAGGCACCGGAAGACCATCGGCGCCTCCATTCGCGCCCTGTCCAGGGATCCAGAAGGCATGCGCGGTCGCATGGGAGCGGCCTACGTCCAGATGATCGCTGAGCGCCTCCGGCTCGCGGATGCGGCGAAAGACAACCCACTCTGGAAGAACCTCGGCCTCTCGCTCGCAAGTCAGGCATGGAAAGCCATCGGGATGCACCGTGAGGTGGAAGCCCAGGCAACCGCCGCCATGCGCGAGCTGGTCCCTGCGCTGCTGCCGTACGTGACCCCCTGCGATGCCGCGATAGACGTCCTCGTTCTTCAGATTGAAGGCGCCCGTGCGCCATCCGCCACGGACCAGGATGTCCGCACTGCATTCGCCGCGGCGACCATGACGGCGGGGATGCGGGGCGCGAGCGCGGCGGGCCTCGCCGGAGAGAAGCGGCGGCTGCTCCGCGAGCGGTTCAGACAGGTCCCCCTTTATGCGCTCAACAACCTCAGAGCCCATCTCGGGCAGGTGTGGGAGGCACTGACAGGGTCAGGAGTCGACGTCTCCAGAATCGAGCCCGCCTACCGTCGTGCGGTCGGGCTTGCGAATCAGCATCCTCTCACAACCTTCATCGAACGCTCGGCCGTGGAGGTCTTCGACGCCTACGCGAGGTGCACCGAAACACAGGGCTACTACCTTCAGCACCTCGACCTCATCCGGCTCTCCATCGCGAACAACTTCACGCTGGTCTTCTACGGGGCGACGAGCCCCCAGCACTATGGCGCCGTCGAGCAGACGGGCCCGCAGGACCGCCCCATCCGGCACGTCCTGCTCACGCAATCGCGCGATCACTACGAGTACACGCAGCCGGGATAGGCCCACTCTGCCCGCCATGAACAAGGCCATCGCGCCGTCGCAGCAGCCCAGGACGGACACAGCCAGGGCCCAACTGGGAACCGCGGCCAAGGGGCCCACGATGAAGGCCGCGGCCGGTGGCAGCTTCAAGGCGAAGAGCGCGCCCCGCGTCGCGGCGAATCCCAGCATCCGGATGCCGAAGAAGTAGTCCGGCGCGATCCCCTATACTCACCGGCCAGCTGATTCACTGACGAGGACGGTGGCCGATGTTTCCGAAAGAGCTCTGGAAGTTCGTCCTGCCGTTCCTGGACCTGGACAGCATCCTCAACGGCGTGCGCCTCCTGGACAACGGCGCCAAGGAAGAGGCCGAGGACTACGTCAAGTCCCGTGTCTTCTACATGCTGCCCAAATACAAAGGGGAGGACAAAAACAGCGGCGTCAAATACCTCTCCGAGGAAGAGCGCGGCCAGGTCAAGTTGACCATCGACAACGGCAGGTTCCTGCTGGGGGGCCAGCCCTTCACGTCGGGCATGCCCAACGAGTCCAGTCCCCAGATGCAGGTCGCGCATCTCTTCGCGGTGGACGTCAAAGGAAACTTCTTTGTCTACACGAAGGGGATGGGTGGCTCAAACGGCAGCTTGAAGGTCCACCACTCGTCCATCCTCGCGGGCGCGGATGTCATCTGCGCCGGGTTCATCGCCATCAAGAATGGAAAGCTGCTCTACATCAGCAACTGCAGCGGTCATTACCAGCCGCAGGTGGACGGCTTGATGAAGGCCATCAGCCTCATGGTCGAGAAGGGAGTCGTGCTGAGCAATGACTTCGAGGTGAAGTACGAGGCGCCAGGCAAGCTCCGCCCTACGACATACAAGGCGAAGGCCTTCATCGATGGCACGCCGGCCGTCTTGCAGAATCTGCTGCTCAAGTAGAGGCCAGCACCCACCGCACGGCCCCCACCGCATCCGCCGCCACTTCGCGACGCAAGGCACACAGCGGTTGTTCCCTCCCTCAAGCGTGGGCAGAGCCGAAGCCGGAAGAGGCAAGTGAGCCGCCTTTAGCAGCGGGGAGGCAGGAGCCGCCCCCGGGATCGGGGCAGGTGACGTTGGCGGGCATGGACCACAGGGCGTTGCCCGGGGGCCCTCCGTTGGCGACGAAGAAGATGCGGGTGCCAATCCGCAGGAACGAGGTCGGGTTCGAGCTCCCCATCGGCTGGATGTCCGCGATGCACCTGGCATTGCCTGCGGGTGGTATCCGCTGCGTTTTCTGGCCGGACGCAGCCGCGCCTTTTCCAGGTCGACCCGCTGCCCCTGGCGGCCTCGCACGTCGCGGCGTCGGTGGAGGCCCTGGAAGGTCACTTCAAAGAAGCTCCGCGAGGCGTGCTCGATCCACATCGACCTGGAGCTGGCGGGCAGCGATGGCCGCTGCACGCCCCAGGACCCCGGTATAGGTGGGGAACGAGAGCGGAACGCGGGCCAGCTCATCCACCCGCATCCCCGCCGCGATGGCGATCGCCGCCGTCTGGACCAGGTCGACCGCCCGCTCACCCACCACGTGGCAACCGAGGATCGTCCGCGTGGCGCGGTCGACGATGAGCTTGCAGAACCCGTTCGTCCGACCATCGATGAGGGTCCGCGTCGTCGAGTCGAAGCGCACCACCGCCACGACGACGTCGTGCGTTTGACGCGCCTTCGCTTCAGTCAGGCCCGCTTGCGCGTATTCGGGATCGGTAAAGCTGCCAATCGGAGACACCGCGTCCGTGACGGCGAACATCGGCGTGTTCGCCGTGTTGGATCCTGCGACGAACCCGTCCTGCAACGCCTGGGGGACCAACATCATGCGCCCGGTCACGTCTCCCGCGGCGAAGATGTGCGGCGCGGAGGTTCGCAGATGGGCGTCGACGCGCACGAAACCTCGCGCGTCGGTCTCGACGCCCGCGGCCGCGAGGTTGAGCGCGGAGGTGTTGGCCGTCCAGCCCACCGCGACGACGACGAGCGCAGCCTCGGCGCTGTCTCGCACGCCGTCCCGGGAGAAGACCATCCGCACACCCCCTGGCGTCCTTTCAAAGCGCTCAATCGAACCGAAGGCCTCGCGCACCACCATGCCGGCCTGACGAAAGGACTCCGCGACAGCGGTGGACACATCTTCGTCCTCGGTCGCCAGGATGCGCGCTCCCGCCTCGAAGAGCTGTACCCGCGTGCCGAACGCAGTGAAGATCGACGCGACCTGGGCTCCCGTGGCGCCACCGCCGACGACCACCATCGTCGGCGGAACGGCGGTCAGGCTCCACGCATCGCTGTGGGTCGCCGTGAGCTCGAATCCCGGGATCGGGAGGCGCCGGCTCACGCCGCCGGAGCAGAGGATGAACTTCTCCGCTCGAAATCGCAGCCCGCCCTGGGTCTCGACGGTGTGGGGGTCCACGAAGCGCGCCGCGCCTGCGTGCTCGTGCACGGTGACCCCCGCCGCGGCAATCTGTTCGCGCAGGGCCGCCTGATCGCGAACGTCGCCGGCCACCTCGCGCACGCGGGTGAGCAGTCGCGCGTAGTCCAGCACAGGCTCGGTCACCGAGATGCCATAGCGCCCCAGTTGCCGGGCGTCGCGGAGCAACCGTGCCGCCTGCGCCAGCGTCCTCACCGGTACCGGTCCGTCGTGGGCCGCCATGCCGCCGAACTCGTCGCGAGTGACGAGGGCGGTCCGGGCGCCCAGGTCGCCGGCGCGGAGCGCCGCGAGCAGTCCCGCGGGGCCGGCACCGATGACCACGACGTCCATGCTCACCGGGCCTTTCATGTCCGCAGCTCCGCCAGCCACCGCAGCGCTCTCAGCCCGGGCATGAAGCAGTACTCGCCTCCGCGCGTGACCACGAACCGCGGAAGGCCTTGCAGACGCCTGGGGATGGGCCGCTTCGGGAATGAGAACACGCCCGTCCCGTCGTTCGCGCCGGCGAGGGGGTCCTTCGCATCGCCCAACCCGAGAAAATCACCACCGTTGACCCACTCGGATTGCACGAACTCGAACTGCCGTCCGAGGTGCGCGCCGATGAAGGCGAACATCAACCCCCGGTCGGCGCCATCGTCCTCGAGGACTCCCTCGGGCAGCTCGGGCCCGTAGGCGGTTCCGCGCCGGATCATCCGATGGAGCCTGACCACGCCGGCGACGGACGCATCGCGGGGGTTCGCTCGCCGGACGTGCGACGCGGGAGGCGTCTTGTAGCCGGTCGGGTCATCCGCGAAGTGGAAGTCATTGTTGCGCGACGAATCGGCGCCCAGGTCGGGAGCGTCGTGGCGAGGGCACAGCGCCAGCGGCGCGCCGCTCCGCCACCGCCCCATCATCTTCGCGGCCAGGAGCCCTTCGTCCTCCGGGCTGCTCGCGGTGTTCTTCAGGTACTGCCTGAACGCGGCCACCCGTTGATGAAGCTTGCGGAAGGCGACGTACGTCCCATTGCGCCCCAGGACGTCGGGCTGTGGCATCGGGGACACGCCGCCCGTCTCGTCGGGGTAGCCGAGGACGAACTCGCCTGCCTTGAGCGGTTCCTCGTGGGGATTGCTTCCTGGAATGCCGCTCCCTTCGACGGCCGGATGGCTGATGCCGTCCTTGAATCCGAACGGCTCCTTGCCGGTGCTCAGGGCGTGGCAGTCCTGACGCCAGATCGCCGTGATGCCGCCAAGCTCGCTCAGGGCATTGCGCGCGCGCTCCAGCGCGGCTTCGAGCTGAACCTGATCCGGCGAAAGCGCCGTCAGCACGACGTGGACGTCGCTCGTTCCCAGCGGCGGTTCCCAATGTTCGGGGCTGCTCTCGCCGTCGTCTCCCAGCGCCTTCGCCCGGGGGGCCATTCCCTGCCGGAACTCCCACGCGAAGGTGTCCAGGGAGTCCCGCGGTACGCCCAGCGCCTCGAGCCCGTGATACGTGAGCGCGACGCTGAGCGAGCAATTGGAGGTCGGGCTGTTCGGATGGGCGGCCGCGGTCACCGCCGAGCCGAGCCGCCGCATCAACTCCCGTCCCGCGCTCCGGTCGTCGATGCGGAGGAGGATGTAGGTCGCGACGTACGGAGAAGGCCGGGGCCGCAGCACTCCGCTCTGGATGTCGTCAAGTTCGAGCATCTCAATGGGCCGTGGCGAGGTTCTTCCAGAAGCGCACGAGGCTCTCGTCCGCCCCGAACAAGGTGCTGAAGATGGTGGAGTCGGCCACCAGCACATCCCCAGCCCTGCCGTTGCCCGGCGGCAGCCACACCAACGCATTGAACTCGGTGTTTCCCGCGTCCGTGAAGGGGTGGGGCCGGGTCCGGTCGATCGGCTGCTTCGCCAGGACGCGGACCGAACGGGAATCCTCCGTCGTGACCGCGTAGTGCGGCAGGTGCATGTGGAAGTTGAAGTTCTGGACTCCGGTGAGCCAGCCGCGCGTGTCCAGCTCTCCCATCACCGTCAATGGGGCGCTCCGGTTCGTTCCTTCGACGACGGCGGGGCGGAGACCCCAGCGATTCTCGACAGGGATTCCCAGCCCCTTCATCAGCGAGCGCGTATAGCCGCCGAAGCGTTGCTGACGAGGCACCAGCGCGTCGCCATGGTGGGCGTATTCCTGGGCGCGCTCCTTCAGGTCCGGCGAGTGCCCGACGTCGTGGTGCGGGCCCATCACCAGACAGGTTCCTTCGCGCTCGAGGAATGCGCGGACCGCTTCTATCTCCTCCGGGGCAGCCTCCTGCTCGGTGACGTTGTGGTCCAGACCGAAGATGAGCAGGGTGTCCGCATCGGCGAGGACCCTCTCGTCGAGCGGCAGGGTGAAGCCCGCCTGGTCGACCCGCTGAAACATGGGGACCTTGTTCCCGGTGACCTCCTCCATCACCTGCTGGAACTTCACCCACGCCCAGAAGAAGAGCTCCAGGGAGCCCGCGATTCCCTGCTGGAACCTCCGTGGGTCCGCCCACTGGGGGGACTCGTAGTCGGGCCAGAGTACCCGGCGGACCTCGGCCATCGTGGAAAAACGATTGTCCATTTCGTCAGGAGTTCGATTGGCTTCTCCGGGGTAGCTCCAGGACGTGTAGACACTGACCCGCCGGTGCCCCCTCGAGTATTTCCTCGGCGTGTGGTTCTGGTTGTACGTCCGCCCGAACGCTTCGCTCATGACTGGCTCCTACTGCATCTGCTCGAGCATCTCGGTGAGCGCGGCCTTGATCTTCAGAGCCTTCTTGATCTCATCGCTCGTGAAGTACGGGTATTCGCCATACTCAAGAAAGCTATTGCACTGGTGGTCTCGGAGGAACTTGACGAACGCAGGCGCATTGGTCTTCCAGTCCATGGGAAAACCCTCGAGGTTCTCGAAGGCGGTGTTGATTCCGGACCTGGTGAAGAGAACGACCGCGTCCTCGGTGTATTTGTCGAAATCGGTGTCGAAGATGCCCTGATACATGAACCGGGTGTCGTCATCGAAGAGCACCCAGCGGAGGTAATGGAGCTTGAGCGGCGCGAGAAATTCGGAGTCGGCCTTGAGCGCTTCGGCCAACCTCTGGCCGTAGCCGCGCATCGTATCGGCGCGCCCCGGCTTGACGTTGGCGACGATCGTGAAGCCATAACAGGCAGGCGTCTTCGGAAAAATCGGACCGTACTTCCCCCTTTCGAGGTGCTCGGTCGACCTGGGTATGACCATGGCCTGGGGTTTGATCTCCATCGATGGGCTCCCTTTGCTCGGATACTTCAAGTTCGTGGTGGATCCCAGAGCCAGCAAGGGCGCCATCGCCTTCGAGCGGAAGAGCACACGTGGAGTTGCATGGGGGGCTCCCGTCCCTTCCACAGGTCGCGAGACGCTGACAGGGGCGACGAGCCCCTGCCAACTCACCCGGCTCATGATGGATGCCTCCCTCCACGTGAGCGGGTTGAGCTCCAGGACCTAATGCCCGTACGCGTTGCGCAGGTGCGCGGTGCTGCTGCGCCTCGTGTCGCCGCGCTCATCGCGCAGGTACATGCTGCCCAGCAACCCCACGGCGGCGAGCGGCAGGGCCACGGGCGCGAGCTTCTTGAGGCGGTGCTCGGCGCTGTCCACGCGGTCGGCCAGCAGCTTCAGCAGCCAGAACTGGGGCTTGTGGTCCGGCATGCTCGCGGCCCACTTGCGGATGAGACCTGAGAGCCCCTTGGGAGGGCAGGCGGTGCCGAAGACGGGCGGCCACTCCCGGTTGGGGCGGCCGTGCTTGAACACGGCCGAGCGCGCGGGATCCATGCGCTCCATGTCCATGCGCGCATTCGGCCAGGGCTCGGGCGTCCGCATCATCGGCACGCCGGGGCGGCGCGACAGGTCCTGGTCCACGCCCCACCAGGACGGGCGCCGCGGGGCCTGCACGGCCTTGTAGCCAGAGTGGTGCTGGATGTCCTCGGCGCTGCTCAACCGGGGCTCCCGTGTCGTGTTGGTCGTTTCCATGTGGGTCGTCTCCGGGTCAGTGGACGATGGGGCCGTTGGGGAAGAGGGCGCACTTGATGCACCCGTCCTGCTTCCGGGCCATCGTGCGGTAGAACTCCGGGGCCTTCTCCAGCGGACCCCGGTGCGTGAACACCTCCGACGGGCGGATGCGGCCGGCCCGGATGTGCTCGAACAGGTGCGGCATGTAGCGCTTCACGCTCGCCTGGCCCGTGCGCATGGTCTGCGCCTTGTTCATGAACGTGCCGATGTCCACGCCCGTGAACGGCGGGCCGTACGCGCCGATGACGGAGAGGGTGCCGCCCTTCTTCGTGGCGTGGATGGCGGTGTTGAGCGCCTGCGGGCTGCCCGCCTCGAGCTTCGCGTAGATGCCGAGCGCGCGGTGCGTGGGGCTGCCGGCGGCCTCGGCGCCCACCGCGTCGATGGTCGCGTCCGCGCCGAGATCCTCGGTCATGCCCTTGATGATCGTGACCAGGTCCACGTCGCGGAAGTTGAGCGTCTCCACGCCCAGCCACCGGCGCGCGAAGTCGAGCTTGTAGTCCACGTGGTCCACCGCGATGACGCGGCCGGCGCCCATGGCCCAGAGCGACCACATGGCGAACAGGCCCACCGGCCCGCAGCCGAGCACGAGCACCGTCTCCCCGCCGCGGATGTTGCACATCTCGGCGGCCTGGTAGCCCGTCGGGAAGGCGTCGGTGATGGGCAGCGCGTCCAGGCTGGAGACGTCCTCGGGCACGTGCTCCGCGTCCACGCCGATGAAGGGCACGCGCACGTACTGGGCCTGGCCGCCGTCGTAGCCGCCCATCGTGTGCGAATAGCCATACATGCCTGTCGCCGCGTCCGTGCCGGGGTTGGTGTTCAGGCAGCACGACGTCAGGCCATGCTGGCAGTAGTAGCAGCTGCCGCAGAAGATCTGGAATGGCAGCGCCACCCGGTCGCCGCGCTTCACGCCCGTGACGCCCCGGCCCACCTCCTCCACGATGCCCACGAACTCATGGCCGAACGTGGAGCCGATGCGGGTGTCGGGGATGAGGCCGTGCATGATGTGGAAGTCCGAGCCACAGATGGCGGCGGTCTCCACCCGGACGATGCCGTCCTGCGGGTGCTCGATGCGCGGGTCCGGCTTCTCCTTGACCGCCACCCGCCACGGTCCTTCGTACGTGAGTGCTTGCATTGGCGTCCCTTGAGCTCTTCAGGCGCGTCGGAATTGAGCGCTACCCGGCACAGCGTGCGCACTGCGTCCACGGCAGGCATGGGCGGGCGCGCGGCTGGCCGGCTGCGTGCCACGCGTTCGAGGCCGACGTGCTGGCGCTTCCCGAAAGGGGGCTCTCGTGGCGTCACCCCCGGGCATGCGACCCGCCAGGGCACAGGCCGCGTGCACAAGCAGCCGGCTGGCCGACCTGTCCCCTGAACCCACACTTACGGTGTAGAGAGGCGGAATGAACGATGTGAACCTGGTGGAGATCGCGCGGCGGTTCGAGCGCAAGCAGGCGCAGGTCGCGGTGGGCCTGGCCACGGAATCCGCGCCGCTGGCGGACGGGTGGATGGCCTTCGGGGGTGTGGGCTCCTACGTGAACAAGTCGTGCGGGTATGGACTCGGCCAGGAGGTCACCGGGGCGCAGCTGGATGCGCTGGTGGACTTCTTCTCCTCGCGCGGGGTCGAGCCGAAGGCGGAGCTGAGTCCGTACACGCCCGTGCCGCTGCTCCACGCCCTGGCGGAGCGCGGGTTCGTGCTGCGTGAGTTCGAGACCGTGCTGTACCGGCCGCTTCGCGAGACCGAGGACCTGCGGAAGCTGAGCCAGGGCACGCCCCCGGCACTGACCATCGAGCGCATCGACCCCTCCGACGACGCGGCGGTGCTCAGGTTCGCCCAGGTCTCCGGCAGCGGCTTCGTCCCCGAGGGCGAGACGCTGTCGGAGGGATTCCTGGCGATGGGCATCAAGGGCGCTCGCACCCCGGGGACGGATGCGTTCGTGGCATGGCTCGACGGCGTCCCGGTCGGGGCGGGAGGCTGCGAGACGAGCGACGGGCTCACGTCCCTGTTCGGCACGTCGGTGCTGCCCGCGTGGCGCCGACGCGGCATCCAACAGGCGTTGATTGCCGCCCGGCTGGCACGCGCCGTGGAGCTGGGCAGCGACGTGGCGGCCATCATGTCCGGGCCCGGCATCCCCACCGAGCGCAATGCCATGCGCATGGGCTTCCTGATGGCCTACGCCCGCGCCGTGCTGGTGAAGCACGGCGCGGGCCTGGAGCCCTCGCCCTAACGCGGCAGGGCCCGGAGCCACGCCGCCAGCCGCTCTGCGAGCCCCTGGACGTTCGGGGCTCGCAGCAGCGTGTAGTGGTTGCCGGGCAGCTCCTCACGCAGCAGCTCGCCTCGGATGACGGCGCCCCAGCCTTCGTCCCTGCCTCCGGTGGCTTGCAGCAGCAGGACGCGCCCCGTGAACAGCCCGGGGCGGTAGTGCTTCAAGGCTCGCAGGTTGTGGGTGAAGACACGCAGGAGCGTGCGCCCCTGGGCCTGCTCCGCTTCCGGTGCCGCGAGCTGTCCGTGGTCGAGCTCGAACAACGTGGCGACCTGCCGCGCGTCGTCCACGTCCTGCGGCACCCGGTCATCCGTCGCCGGGCTGGGGTCGATGAGGGCCAGGAGCTCCACCGTGTCTCCCCGGGCCTGGAGCTGGCGGGCCATCTCGAAGGCCACCACGCCTCCCATGGACCAGCCTCCCAGGCGGTAGGGGCCTGTCGGTTGGACGGTCCGGAGGGCGGCCACGTAGAGCGCCGCCATCGCCTCCACCGTGTCCAGCGGCGGAAGGGTGCCATCGAGCCCCTGGGACTGGAGGCCGTAGAACGGCTGGTCCGGCCCGAGCTGCTTCGCCAGCTCCGCGTACGCCAGCACGTTGCCTCCCACCGGGTGGACGCAGAAGAAGGGCCGCTGCGTGCCCTCGCGCTGGATGGGCACGAGCGGTGAGAAGGCCGTAGGCGCCTGACGCAGCAGCCGGGCCAGCTGCTCCACCGTGGGCGCCTGGAACAGCGCGGCCAGCGGCAGGTCGCGGTGCAGCCGCTCCCGGATGCGCGCCATCAGCTTCACTGCGAGCAGTGAGTGTCCGCCCAGGTCGAAGAACGGACGCGTGACGCCAATGGGTCGGGTGCCCAGCAGCTCCTCCCAGAGGGCCACCAGCTCCCGCTCCAATGCATCTCGCGGCGCGATGAAAGGCTCCGGGCCTGCCAGCGCGTCCGGCCCCCGGGGCTTCTCCGGGACGACCTTGTGGCGCAGCTCATCGGCGGTGAGCAGGGGCGTCCTGTCCAGGGGGGCGTCTGGCGCCGCGAGGACGTCTTCCAGCAGCCGGGCCCACTGCTCCATCAGCCGCTCGACCGTGGCCGCTTCGAAGAAGTCCGTGCTGTAGGTCAGCGCTCCCTGGAAGCCTTCGGGCAGTCGGGTCAGCGCCAGGTCCAGGTCGAACTTCGCCGTCGGGAAGGCCTCCTGCACCGGCTTCAGCGTCAGGCCGGGCAGGCTCACCTCCGACGCGGGCATGTTGTGCAGCGCGAAGAGGGCCTGGAAGAGCGGCGTGCGTCCCAGGTCGCGTTCCGGTTGGAGCGCCTCCACCAGTCGCTCGAAGGGGAGATCCTGGTGTTCATACGCGCCCAGCGTGCGGGCGCGCACCTCCGCGAGGAGCTTCCGGAACGACGTGCTCGCGTCGAAGCGGGCGCGCAGCACCAGCGTGTTGACGAAGAAGCCGATGAGTCCTTCCGTCTCCGCGTGACGGCGGTTCGCGATGGGCGTGCCCACCAGCACGTCGTCCTGCCCGGTGTACCGGGACAGCAGCGTCTGGAACGCGGCCATCAACACCATGAAGGGCGTGGCGCCCTCGCGCTTCGCCAGGGACTCCACCGCGCCGCTCAACGCGGGGGACAGGTACACCGGCAGCAGGGCGCCCCGGGCGGAGCTCTTCGGCGGACGGGGCCTGTCGGTGGGCAGCGCCAGGGCGTGCGGTGCCCCGGCGAGCTGTTGCCGCCACCAGTCGAGCTGCGTGTTCAGCACCTGGCCCTCCAGCCACGCTCGCTGCCAGACAGCGTAGTCCGCGTACTGCACGGGCAGGTCGGGCAGCGGGGACGGTTGGCCCTGGCGGAAGGCCTCGTAGAGCGCCACCAGCTCGCGCACGAGCACGTCGAAGGACCAGCCGTCGGAGATGGTGTGGTGCAGGCACAGGAGGAGCATGTGCTCGCGCTCCTCCAGCCTCAGGAGCGTGAAGCGCGCCAGGGGGCCCGTGCCCAGCTCGAAGGGACGCTGCGCCTCTGCTTCCGCGCGTCTTGCGGCCTCGGCTTCGCGCTCTTCCGCGGGCAGGTGGCCCAGGTCCTCCACGCGCAACGTCCCGGGCAGGGCCGGGTGGATGCGCTGGCGGGGCTCTCCGTCCCGGGCCTCGTACGTGGTGCGCAGCGTCTCATGCCTTCGCACCAGCGCGTCGACGGCCTCCTGGAGCGCGGGCACGTCCACCGTGCCGGACAGGCGCAGCGCGAAGGGCATGGAGTAGAGCGGGCTGCCGGGTTCGAGCTGATCAATGAACCACAGCCGCTGCTGCGCGAAGGACAGCGGCGGCAGGCCCTCCACCGTGGCGCGGGTCAGGGGCGGCAGGGCGTTGACGGTCGCGGCGGTCGGTAGACGCTGCGCGAGGGCCGCCACCGTGGGGGACTCGAAGAGGGCCCGGACCGCGAGCTCCACGCCGAAGCCCGCACGCACGCGGGCCACCACCTGCGTGGCCAGCAGCGAGTGGCCTCCCAGCTCGAAGAAGTTGTCGTGGCGTCCCACGGCGGGCACGCGCAGCAACGTGCTCCAGAGGGCGGCGAGGCGCTCCTCCGTGGGCGTCGCCGGGGCTTCGTAGGTGCGCTCGGGGAGGTGCGACGCATCCGGCGCGGGCAGCGCCTTGCGGTCCAGCTTGCCGTTCGGCGTCAGGGGCAGGACGGGCAGGGCGATGAGGGCCGCGGGCACCATGTAGTCGGGCAGGTGCTGGCGCAGGTGCTCCCGCAGCGGCGCGGTGTCCAGGTCGGGCGTGACGTAGGCCACGAGGCTCGCGTCTCGCACCAGGGCCACCGCGTCCCGGACTCCCGGGTGCGTGCGCAGGGTGGCTTCGATTTCGCCCAGCTCGATGCGGTAGCCGCGCAGCTTCACCTGGAAGTCGAGGCGGCCCATGAAGTCGAGGGTGCCGTCCTCGCGCCAGCGCGCCTTGTCGCCCGTGCGGTACAGGCGCGCTCCGGGCTCGGTGCCGAAGGGATCCGGCATGAAGCGCTCCGCCGTCAGGTGCGGCCGGCCCAGGTAGCCCCGGGCGACGCCCTCTCCGGCGAAGCACAGCTCTCCCGGCAGGCCGAAGGGCGTCAGCTCCTGGCGCTCGTCGAGGATGTACGCACGCAGGTTGTCCAGCGGCCTTCCGATGACGGGCATCGCGTGGGGCGTGCCCTGGATGTTCCAGGCCGTGGCGTCCACGGTGCACTCGGTGGGGCCATAGGTGTTGAAGGCCCGCGTGCGCGTCGTCGCGGCGAGTTGCCGCCAGAGCACCTCGTCCAGCGCCTCGCCGCCCACGAGCAGCAGCGACGGTATCCGGGCGCGCTCCAGCATCCCCGCATCCAGCAGGAGCTTGAGCTGCGCGGGCGTGCAATCCATCGTGTCCACCTGCGTCGCCTCCAACCACGGCAGCATCCGCTCCGGATCCAGGCGCGTGTCCTCGGGGACGGGACACAGGCAGTGGCCGTCGAGGAGCCAGAGGATCTGATCCATGGACGCGTCGAAGAACAGGGGCGCGTTGACGCCGATGCGCAGCCTCGGCGGCTGCCCCGCGTAGACGGTGCGAAGGAGGGACCGGTGCAGGTGGAGCAGCGAGCGGTGTCGCACCATCACGCCCTTGGGCGTGCCTGTGGAGCCGGACGTGTAGATGACGTAGGCGAGGTTGCCGGCGCTTGCTGACGGCGGCGGGTTTTCGCGGGGCAGGGTGGACAGCCGCTCGCGTTCGACGTCGAGCCGCACCACGTGAGGCACCTCCGGTCGCCACGCCTCGGCCAGGGCTCGTGAGGTCAGCAGCACGGAGGCGCCGCAGTCGCGCAGGAGCAGCGACTTGCGCGCGGAAGGCGCCGCCGGATCCAGGGGGACGAAGGCGCCCCCGGCCTTGAGCACCGCGAGCAGCGCGACGATGACGTCCGCCGAGCGCTCCAGGCACAGCCCCACCGGGACCTCCGGTCCGACTCCCCGGGCCCGCAGGTCCCAGGCGAGCTGGTTGGCGCGGGTGTTGAGCTGCTGGAAGGACAGTGTCGTCTCCTCGAACACCACGGCGTCCGCGTCCGGGGTCCGCTCCACCTGTTCCTCGATGCGACCGTGCAGCGTGCCGTCACGGTCGAAGTCCGTGACGCCGCCGCTCCACGGGCCCAGCAGCCGAGCCCGCTCCTCCGCGGAGACGAACGACAGCTCGCGCAGCGGCGCATCCGGCCGGGCGAGCGCGGACTCCAGCAGCACGCGCAGGTGCGTGAGGAGCCGCGTCGGTGTGGAGCGCTCGAACAGATCCGTGGCGTATTCGAGCGTGCCCCGGAACCCGTCCTCCTGACGGTTCAGGTCCAGGCTCAAGTCGAACTGGGACGTGGTGCGGTCACCGATGCGCGCCGGGCGCACGGTGAGCCCGGGCACCGACAGCTCCGGCACCGGCGCGTTCTGGAGCGCGAACATCACCTGGAAGAGCGGCATGCGGCCCAGGTCTCGTGTCGCGTGCAGCGACTCCACCAGTCGTTCGAACGGGATGTCCTGGTGTTCGTAGGCGCCCAGGGTCGTGGCGCGCACCTGGGCCAGCAGCTCCCGGAACGTCGTCCGGGCCCCGAAGCTACCGCGCAGCACCAGCGTGTTGACGAAGAAGCCGATGAGCCCTTCGGTCTCCGCGTGACGCCGGTTCGCGATGGGCGAACCCACGAGCACGTCGTCCTGCCCGGAGTACCGGTGCAGCACGGTCTGGAACGCCGCGAGCAACACCATGAAGGGCGTCACGCCCTCCTGCTGCGCCAGGGCCTCCACCTGTTCGGCCAGGGCCCGTGGCAGGTGCACCGGCACGGTGTCGCCGCGCTGGGTGGAGATGGCGGGCCGGGGCTTGTCCGTGGGCAGCTCCAGGGCCCTCGGTGCTCCGGCGAGCTGTTGCTTCCACCAGTCGAGCTGCGCCTCCAGCGCCTCGCCCTGGAGCCAGCCGCGCTGCCAGAGGGCGAAGTCGGCGTACTGCACGGGCAGCTCCGGGAGCGCGGGCGTCCGGCCTTCGCGAAGCGCCTCGTAGAGGGCGGTGAGCTCACGCACCAGCACGCCCAGCGACCAGCCGTCGGACACGATGTGGTGCAGGTGGAGCACCAGGACATGCTCCTCCGCGCCGAGCTTCAGGAGCAGGGCGCGGATCACCGGCCCCTGCTCCAGATCGAACGGGCGCTGGGACTCCGCCGTCGCCCGCCGCTCCGCCTCCTGCTGTCTTTGGGCAGGGTCTTCCAGCGGCGTCAGGTCCACGCGCTCCAGGGGAACGGTGGCCTCCGCGTGGAGGTGCTGCACGGGCTGGCCCGCCTCCGTGCGGAAGGTGGTGCGCAGCGATTCGTGCCGCGCCATCAATGCGTCCAGGCTTCCTCGCAGCGCGCCTTCGTCCAGCGTGCCGAGGAGCGTCAGGGCGAACGGCATGTTGTACAGGCTGCTGCCCGGTTCGAGCTGATCGATGAACCACAGTCGCTGCTGCGCGAACGACAGCGGCAACACGGCCGGCCTTCGCGTGCGCGTGAGCGGTGGCACCTGGGACGTGCTCGCGAAGGTGGACAGACGCTCCGCGAGCGCGGCCACGGTGGGCGCGTTGAACAGCTCGCCCAGGGGCAGCTCCACGCCGAGCACCGAGCGGATCCGGGACACCACCTGCGTGGCCAGGAGCGAGTGGCCTCCCAGCTCGAAGAAGTCATCGTGGATGCCCACCGCGTCCAGGTGCAGCACCTCCGCCCAGATGGCCGCGAGCTGTTCCTCCCTGGCGTCGCGCGGGGCCTCGCGGGTCGCCTCGGTGGGCTTCGGTGCTTCGGGCACGGGCAGGGCCTTGCGGTCCACCTTGCCATTCGGGGACAGCGGCAGGGTCGGCAGCTCCACCCACGCGGAGGGCACCAGGTAGTCGGGAAGCTGCTGCTGCGCGTATGCCTTCACGCGGTCGGCGCCGGAGCCGGCTCCGGCTTCACCGAGCACCACGTAGGCCACGAGCCGCTTCTCCCCGGGCACGTCCTCGCGTGGCAGCACCACGGCCTCCCGGACGTCGGGGGCCTGGCGCAGCACGGCCTCCACTTCGCCGGGCTCGATGCGGAAGCCGCGGATCTTCACCTGGAAGTCGGTGCGGCCCAGGAACTCCAACGTCCCGTCCTCGCGCCAGCGGGTCTTGTCTCCGGTGCGGTACAGGCGGGCGCCCGGTGTGGTGGCGAAGGGGTGGGGGATGAACCGCTCGGCGGTGAGGTCGGGCCGCTGGAGGTAGCCCCACGCGAGGCCGTCGCCTCCGACGTACAGCTCCCCGGGGACTCCCGGCGGAACGGGCTGGAGCGCGGCGTCCAACACCCACGCGGTGGAGTTCGCCAGGGGCCGGCCGATGGGCACCGTGCGCACCACGGTGTCCCCGGCGCGCAGCGTGTGCGTGGCGGAGAAGGTGGTGTTTTCCGTGGGCCCGTACCCGTTCACGAGCACGGCGTCCGGGGCCATCCGCGAGAGGTGCTCGCGCACCCGGGGCACGGGCAGCACGTCACCGCCCGCCAGCACCTGCCGCACCCGCGCGAGCGCCGCGCCTTCGTGCAGGACCATCTGCTCGAACAGCGCGGCGGTGAGCCAGAGCGTGGTGATGCCTTCCGCCGTCAACAGCGTGCCCAGCTCCGACAGCGAGAGCGCACGCGGTGGCGCCAGCACCAGCTTCGCGCCGTTCAGCAGCGCGCCCCAGACCTCCAGCGTGGACGCGTCGAAGGCGACCGGGGCCACCTGGAGGAACACCTCCTCCGGACCGGCGTGGATGAAGCGGGAGCCGCGGACGAGTCGCACGATGCCCCGGTGCGGCACGGTGACGCCCTTGGGGCGGCCGGTGCTTCCCGACGTGAACATCACGTAGGCCAGTGCTTCGGCCGGCACCCGCACGTCCAGCGGCGTGACGGGCAGCTTCGCGAGGCGGTCGGCTTCCGCGTCCAGGAGGACGAGGAGCCCGGCCTCCGCCGGCAGCTCATCCGCCAGCGCCTCCTGCGTGACGAGCACGCTGACGCCCGCTTCCTGGAGGATCCAGGTGATGCGTCCGGACGGGGACTTCGCCTCCACGGGCACGTAGGCCGCGCCGGCCTTGAGGATGCCGAGCATGCCGACGAGGAGCTCCGGCGAGCGCTCCACGCACAGGCCCACCCTGTCTCCCGGGCGCACGCCCATGCGCCGCAGGTGGTGCGCGAGCTGGTTCGACTGGCGGTCCAGCGCTGCATAGGTGAGCTCGCGCGCCGCCACCGGAGCCGCGTCCAGCAGGAAGGCCCCGGTGTCCGGGGGCATCCGCACGGCGATCGCGTCAGGGGTGCGCGCGGCCTGCTCCGCGAACAGCGCGGGCACGGAGGCTTCGCGCGGGTACTCCGTGGCGGTGTCGTTCCAGGTCTCCAGCACCTGCCTGCGCTCCTCGGCGGTGAGCAGCGGCAGGCGTGACAGTGGGGTCGCGGGCGAGGCCACCGCGGCGTCGAGCAGCACGCGCAGGTGCCGCGCCATGCCGGCCACGGTCCGTGGCGTGAACAGGGCGGTGTTGAAGTTGAGGCCGCCCGCGAAGCCCTCCGGCGCGCGGTGCAGCAGCCACTCCAGGTCGAAGCGGATCGCTCCCGGGTCGATGTTCATCGGCTGGAGCGACAGGCCGGGCAGACCCAGCTTCGGCAGGGGCGCGTTCTGCAGCGTGAAGGTGACCTGGAAGAACGGCGTGCGGGCCAGGTCCCGGGCGGGGTGCAGCTCCTCGACGAGCTTCTCGAAGGGGACGTCCTGGTGCTCGTAGGCGCCCAGGGTGGTGTCACGCACGCGGGTCAGCAACGTGAGGAAGGTGTCCTCTGCGCGCAGCCGCGTGCGCAGGACGACGGTGTTGGCGAAGTAGCCGATGAGCGCTTCGGACTCGGCGTGCTGGCGCCCCGCGATGGGCGAGCCCACGAGCACGTCGTCCTGGCCGGCGTAGCGACCCAGGAGCACCTGGAAGGCCGCCAGCAGCACCATGAAGGGCGTCATGCCCTCGCGCTTCGCCAGGGCCTCCAGCGCCTCGCTGGAGGCGCGCGGCAGGGTGAACGGCATCAGCGCACCGTGGAAGGTCTGCCGGGGCGGACGCGGATGATCCGTGGGCAGCTCCAGGTGGGACGGCGCGCCTTCGAGCTGCTGGCGCCACCACGTGAGCTGGTGGTCGAGCACCGCGCCCTGCAACCAGCCGCGCTGCCACAGCGCGTGGTCGGCGTACTGCACGGGCAGCTCAGGCAGGGGGGACGGGAGGCCTCGGGCGAAGGCCGTGTAGAGGGTGCCCATCTCGCGCACGAGGACGCCGGTGGACCAGCCATCGGAGATGATGTGGTGCTGGTTCAGCACCAGCACGTGCTCGGTGGGGGACAGCTTGATCAGGAGGGCCCGGATGAGCGGGCCCTGCTCCAGGTCGAACGGGCTCCGGGTCTCTTCGAGGGCGAGCTTCGATGCCTCGGCGCGACGCTGCTCCGGGTCGGTCATGCCCGTGAGGTCCACGTGCTGGACTGGCAGGGGCAGGGACGGGTGGATGACCTGCTCCGGGGCTCCGTCATGTGCGCGGAACGTGGTGCGCAGGGCTTCGTGACGGCGCATCAGTTCGTCGAAGCTCCGCTGGAGCGCGAGGAGGTCGAGCGTGCCCTCCAGCTTCAGCGCGAACGGGACGTGATACGCCGAGTCCGCGACGCCGAGCTGGTGGATGAACCACAGCCGCTGCTGGGCGAAGGACAACGGCAGCACCGCGGGCCGCTCCAGGCGCGTCAGCCGCGTGAGGGCCTGGGAGGAGCGCGCGATGCTTTCGGAGGGGGCCTGCTCCTGCTTCGAGCGCTGCTGCTCGACGGGCGACGGAAGCGCCCGCGCGGACTCCGCCCCGGGCGAGACATCGCCGGAGAGGCGTCGGGCGAGCGCCTCCACCGTTGGGGCCTCGAAGAGCATTCGCAGGGGCACGCTCTGTCCCAGGCGCGCACGGACCCGTGCGGCCACCTGGGTCGCCAGCAACGAGTGGCCTCCCAGCTCGAAGAAGCTGTCCCTCACCCCGACCCGTTCAAGGCCGAGCACCTGCGCGAAGATCTCCGCCAGCGTGCGCTCCGTCTCGTCTCGCGGGGTGATGGCTTCACCGCGTGCGGTGGTGGGGGCCTCGGGCGCGGGCAGGGCCTTGCGGTCCACCTTGCCGCTGGAGGTCAGGGGCAGCGCCTCCAGGGTGACGAAGGCGGCGGGCACCATGTACTCGGGCAGCCGCGCGTGCAGGAACGCTCGCAGGGCGGCGGTGTCCAGCCTCCCTCCTTCGACGGTGACATAGGCGATGAGGCGCGGGTCTCCCGCGTGCTCCTGGCGCACGACGGCCACGGCTTCGCGGATCTCCGTCCAGGCCTGGAGCGCGGCTTCAATCTCTCCCAGTTCGATGCGGAAGCCGCGCAGCTTCACCTGGAAGTCGGCGCGGCCCAGGTACTCCAGCGTGCCATCGGCGCGCCACCGCGCGATGTCTCCGGTGCGGTAGAGGCGGGCTCCGGGGGCGTCGCTGAAGGCATCGGGAACGAAGCGCTCGGCGGTGAGCGCGGGACGGCGCCAGTAGCCCCGGCCCACCTGCACGCCGCCGATGAACAGCTCGCCCGGGCTGCCCACCGGCACGGGCTGATTCCTCCGGTCCAGGACGTACATCCGTGTGTTCGCCACTGGGCGACCGATGGGCACGACGCGCAGCGCTTCGTCGCGCGGGCACTCCCAGGACGTCACGTCCACCGCGGCCTCGGTGGGGCCGTAGAGGTTGTGCAGCGTGACGTGGGGCAGGCGGGCCTGCGTCTTGTGCACCAGGTCCGCGGGCAGGGCTTCGCCGCTGCACATCACCTGACGCAGCCGCGTCAGGCCCTCCAGGCCCGGCTCCTCGACGAAGGCCCGCAGCATGGACGGCACGAAGTGCGCCGTCGTCACGCCCTCCCTCGCCATCAACGCCGTGAGGTAGTCCGGCTCCTGGTGGCCTCCGGGCCTCGCGAGCACGAGCCGCGCCCCCGTCATCAGGGGCCAGAAGAACTCCCACACGGACACGTCGAAGCTGAACGGCGTCTTCTGCAACACCGTGTCCCCGGCCGTCAGCGCATACCGCCCCTGCATCCAGCGCAGGCGGTTGACGACGCCCGCATGCGCGTTCATCGCGCCCTTGGGTCGGCCCGTGCTGCCGGACGTGAAGATGACGTAGGCGAGGGCATCGTCTCCGGCCAGTGGACGGGGCCGGTGCGTCGGCTCGCGGGCGATGGCGTCCCAGCCCGAGTCCAACGCGATGACGTGCGCGGAGTGAGCAGGCAGCGCGTCCCGGAACCGCTCCTGGATGAGGAGGACGGGCGCGGCGGTGTCCTCCAGCATCCCGGCGAGCCGCTCGCTCGGAGTGCTGGGATCCAACGGCACGTAGGCGGCGCCGGACTTGAGGACGCCCAGCAGGGCCACGACCAGCTCCAGGGAGCGCTCCAGGCAGACGCCGACCAGCGTCTCCGGACCGGCCCCTCGTGCGCGCAGGTGATGCGCGAGCTGGTTGGCGCGGGCTTCGAGCCCGGCGTAGGTGAGCCGCCGCTCCTCGAACTGGAGCGCGATGGCGTCCGGGTCGCGCTCGGCCTGGGACTCGAAGAGCTGGTGGAGACTCGTGCCGCGCGGGAAGTCCACGCGGGTGTCGTTCCAGGCTCGCAGCACCTGTTCGCGCGCGTCGGCGGAGAGCAGTGGCAGCGCCGCGACCGGCGCGTCCGGAGCGGCGATGACGGCCTTCGCCAGCACCGTGAGGTGCTCCGCCATCCGGGCCAGCGTCTCCTCGTCGAAGAGGGCGGTGGCGTACTCCAGGCGGCAGCGCAGTCCGTCGCGCTCCTCCCAGACCTCCAGCGTCAGGTCGAACTTGGACGTCGTCACCGGCACGTCCACGCCGCCAATCTGGAGCCCCTGTCCGCCGGTCGTCTGGGCCTCCGGCACGTTGATGACGTTGAGGATCGCCTGGAACACGGGCGTGCGGCTCAGGTCGCGCGGTACCTGGAGCACGTCCACCAGTCGCTCGAAGGGCATGTCCTGGCGCGCATAGCCGCCCAGGGCCTGTTGCTTCACGCGGGAGATCAGCTCCCGGAAGCCCGGGGCTCCGTCGAGCTTCGCGCGGAAGGCGAGCGTGTTGACGAAGCAGCCCAGCAGGCCCTCCACCTCCGGGCGGGTGCGGCCTGCGATGGGCGTGCCCACCGCGAAGTCGTCCTGGCCGGAGTAGCGCGAGAGCAGCGCCTGGAAGAGCGCCATCAGCACCATGAAGGACGTGGCGCCTTCGCGGCGACCCACGGCGAGCAGGGGCTCCGACAGCTCGCGCGGCAGGTGGAAGCGGTGGGCCGCGCCCGCGTAGGACTGCACGGCGGGGCGGGGCCGGTCGGTGGGCAGCTCCAGCGGCGGGGTGCCCTGGAGCAGCGCCTTCCACCACCGCACCTGGTCGTCCAGCACCGCGCCCTCCAGCTCCCGGCGCTGCCAGACGGCGTAGTCGGCGTACTGCACCGGCAGGGGCGGCAGGACGGACGGCACGCCCGCGCTGGCGCAGGCGTAGAGGACGGGCAGCTCGCGGCTGAGGACCAGCGCGCACCAGGCATCGGAGACGACGTGATGCAGCAGCAGGTGGAGGACGTGCGTGTCCGGGGACAGCCGCAGGAGCAGGGCGCGCGCGACGGGGCCCGTGTCCAACTGGAAGGGCGTGGCGGTGTACGCCTGGCAGCGGCGAAGCATGGCGGTCTCGCGTGCTTCGGCCGTGTCACCAGGGACGTCTTCCCGGTCCAACGGGAGCGAGCCCGTGGCGTGGATGACCTGCACGGCGCCCGCGTTCGCCAGGGCGTAGGTGGTGCGCAGGACCTCGTGGCGCTCCACGAGTGCGTCGAGCGCCGTCTGCAGCGCCCGCACGTCCAGCGAGCCCGTGAGCCGGAAGATGATCGCGTTGTTGTAGGCGGTGCTGTCCGGCTCCAGTTGCTGGAGGTACCAGAGGCGTTGCTGGGCGAAGGACAGCGGCAGGGGTCGATCGCGCGGCACTCGCGGGATGGCCTGCGCGGCTCCGGAGGTCCGTGTCGCGGCGGTGGACAGGCTGAGCGGGGCTTCAGCGGCAGGAAGGTGAGGTGCGCCGGACGCGGTGCTCGCGGTCGGTCGCGCGACTCCCAGTGGCGGAGCCGGCTGCGCGGTGACGACCCCAGGCGCTCCGGCCGCGGAGCCCGTCACCGGACGCTGCGCGAAGGGCTTGAAGGCCGGGAGCGACACGGGCTCGACATGGCCGTCGGCGCGCAGGCGCACGGGACGGCCGGTGCGGTACAGGCGCGCGGAGGCGTGCCGGGGATGCGGCACGAGTCGGTGCGCCTCCTCTCCCGACACCTTCCAGAGCGCAGCGGGGAGCCCCGCGCCATCCAGCGCCAGCTCTCCCACGACACCCGCGGGCACCGGCGCACCGGCCGCGTCGAGCACCCAGGCCTGGAGGCCTGAAGGCAGCTTCTCCCCAGGAGCCCGTGGCAGGAGTCCCGCCTCATGGGCCTCTCCCGCGAGCAGCACGGCTCCCCCGGCGGTGCGCTGGAGCGCCGTCGCGAGCTCCACCGATGCGCCCTCCAGGACCCACGTGCCCACCGGCGCCAGGGCCTCGCGGGCGCCCGGTGCCGCCGTCAGCGTGCGGGCGAGCCGGGCGGTGGTGTTCACCCACACCGCGCCGGCCTGTCGGGCCAGGGTCAGGAGCTCCTCGATGCCCGCCGCGCCTTCGCCGCGCACACGGTGCTGCCGCGAGGACTCGTCCGACACCAGCGCTTCACGCAGCGTGGCCAGCCGGCGGAGCCCCTGCAACACGACGGGCGTCTCCAGCCCGAAGTCGATGAGGCACGTCACCTCGTCCACGTCCGAGGCCCGCACGTCGCGCAGCCGCTTGAGCCCGCTCTCCACCGTGCCGATGAGGCCCGTGCCCTTCGCGTGGTGCTCGAAGGTGTGCTCCAGCAGCGCGTCGATGTCCTCCTTCGAGACCTTGTCGAGCTCGCCCTGGTGCCCCTGGGCCGCGAGGAGCGAGGCGGTGATGTCCGCGGAGCTGCGGAAGTACGCCAGCAGCGGCTTGCGCACCTGACGGAGGACCTCGGCTTCGTCCTCACCGAGGAACGTGTGCAGCATGCACGTGATGTGTCCCCGGCCCGGGTGACCGTTGCGGCGCCACGCCTCGCGGTAGAGGGCCACCTTGGGCTTCAGCTCCTCCAGCGAGTGGGCGAACAGGCCCGTGAGGACGCCCGCGCCCAGCTCCCCCGCGAGACGGAAGGTCTCCGGGTTCGCGGTGGCGGTGAGCCACACGGGCAGCTCCTTCTGCACGGGCCTGGGGCGCAGGCCCACCTCCACGGTGACGCCGTTGCCGCCGGGACGCACGCTGCGCTCGCCGCGCCACAGGGCTCGCAGGGTCTCCAGGTGGCGCAGCAGGATGTTGCGCCGGTTCGCGTAGTTCTGGGGCGCGAAGGTGAAGTCCTGCACGTGCCAGCCGGTGGCCACCGACACGTCGACCCGCCCTTGCGAGAGGTTGTCGACGACGGCCCACTGCTCGGCGATGAGGAGCGGGTCGTGCAGGGGCAGCACGACGCTGCCGGAGCGCAGGCGCAGGTTGCGCGTGACGGAGGCGAGCGCGGCGGAGACCACGGCCGGCTGCGGGTAGATGCCGCCGAACGAGTGGAAGTGGCGCTCGGGCGTCCAGATGGCGGAGAAGCCATTCGCGTCCGCGAACTTCGCGCCCTCCATCAGCAGCTCGTACTTGGGTCCGGTGAGCGAGTCCTCGTCGTTGGCGAAGTAGGAGAGGCTCAGTTGCAGCGGACGGGAGGCGCCTCCATCCGCATGGGAGAGGCGCGAGGCGATGGCCTCGGAAGGGAAGAGGACGCGCAGGCCGCGCGAGAGTGCCCAGAGCGCTTCGAGCTCGGGCTTCTCGGGAGCGGGCTCGGAGGCGGCGAGCCAGGTGGTCCCCGGTGTCGGACGCAGGCGCGCATCGAGGCCGGCGAAGAAGCCCCTCAGCGATGCGTGACTCAGCGCCCACGCGGGCTGGCCCGCACCCATGGGCAGCAGCCACGCCAGCGTTTCGGGTGACGCCAGCGGGAGCGCACGTGCTTCCGTGAGCGGAGACGCACCGTCCAGCACCTCCTCGACCTGGAGCACGCGCGTGGCGTCCAGGCGGGCGGAAGTGACCAGTCCCCGCCACGTGATGAGGCGGGGCACGAGGCTGCCCTCCAACGCATAGAGGGGCAGCGAGTCCAGGTCCGTGGGCCCGAGCGTCACCGGAGCGCCGCCGGCTTCGAGCACGCCCCACAGCGCGGCCAGCTTCTCCGGCGACGCGCGGAGGCAGAGCGCCACGGGCTCTCCCGGCTGGAGCCCCTGGTCCACCAGTCGCGTCGCGAGTCGACGTGCACGGGAGGCCAGCTCGCTCCAGGTCCAGGTCCGCTCGCCCTGACCGAGGGCGACAGCTTCCGGCTGGAGCCGTGCGTGTTCCCGGAGCCGCGTGATCAGGGAAGGCGCGTCGGGGAGGGAGCGGGGTTCGGGCCAGGCAAGGCGTTCAGCCTCGGTGGCCAGCGGCAGGCGGGAGAGGGCTTCCTCGGGCCGGGCCATCGCCGCGCCGAGCAACACCTGGAGGTGCTCCAGCATGCGCCACGCGGTGGAGGCGTCGAACAGCTCCGTCGCGTACTCCAGCGCGCCGTGCACGCGCCCGGGCTCCTCGGTGAGGATGAGCGTCAGGTCGGACAGCGTGGCGCCCCATTGCACGGGCGTGCCCGGTACTTCGATGAACGTGCCGCGGGCCCCGACGGCGGCCAGCGCATCGCCGCCCATCTCCAGGTTCGAGTGGTAGACGAAGACCGTGTCCGCCATGCGGTCCCGGCCGATGTCCTTGCCCGGGACGAGCTGTTCGACGAGCAGCTCGAACGGGACGTCCGGACGCGACTGCACGTCGGTGACCTCGCGCCGCACGCGGTGCAGCAGCTCGCGGAAGCTCGGATCATCTCCGACGTGCGTGCGGAACGCAGCCGAGTGCGCCACGTAGCCGATGAGGGGCAGCAGCTCCGGCCGCGTGCGGTTGCCGATGGGCGTGCCGACGATGAGGTCCGTCTGACCGGTGTAGCGGTGCAGCAGCGCGTTCCACGCGGCGAGCACCGTCATGTACGACGTGAAGCCTTCGCGCTTGCTGAAGGCGACCAGCTCCCGCGCGAGCGCGGGCGGGAAGTCCAACACCCTGCGCTCGGAGGTCAGCGGACAGTTCGCGGGCCGGGGCCGATCCGTGGGGATGCCGAGCTGCCGGGGCATGCCGGCCAGCCGCTGTCGCCACCACTGCTCCTGCTCGGGGAAGCGGGTCTCCGCGAGTGACTGCCGCTGCCACGCACCGAAGTCCGCGTACTGCACCGGCAGGGGCGCCAGCGGGGACGGTCTGCCCTGGACGAAGGCGGCGTAGAGCTGTCCGACCTCCTGGAGGAAGAGGGACGTGGAGAGCGTGTCGCAGACGATGTGGTGGATGGCGCAGACCAACAGGTGCAGGTCCGCGCGCAGACGCACGAGCGTGGTGCGCAGGACGGGGCCGCGCACCAGGTCGAAGGGCCGCGCCGCGTCCTCGCGGGCGAGCTGGAGGGCGGCCTCCTCGCGCTCCTCGGGCGTGCCTTCCACTTCGACGACGGGAAGGGGGATGCGCACGTGGGCGTGGAAGCGCTGCACGGGCCTGCCGTCCACCGCGTCGTAGGTGGTGCGCAGGGCCTCATGTCGCTGGACGACTTCCTGGATGGCGCGCTCCAGGGTGGCGACGTCGGCGGGGCCCTCCAGGCGCAGGACGAAGGGAATGGTGTAGGCGGACAGACCGGGCAGGTACTGCTCCAGGCGCCAGACGCGCTCCTGGACGAAGGACAGGGGCAGGGGCCCGGTGCGCGGGAGGGGTACGAGTGGCAGCTCGCGCGTGGGTTCGGCGGCGGGGGCGTTGCCGAGGAGGGGCTCGATGCGGGAGGCGAGGCCGGCGACGGTGGGTGCTTCGAAGAGCGCGGCCAGCGGCACCTGGACGTTGAAGGCATCGCGGAGCTGGTTGAGGAGCTGCGCGGCCATGAGCGAGTTGCCGCCCAGCTCCAGGAAGTTGTCGTCGCGCCCGACGAAGTCCATGCCCAACCGCTCGCGCCAGAGCGCGGCGATCCGGGCTTCGGTATCACCGCGCGGTGCGTCCTCGCGGCCATCGGCGATAGCGGGTCGCGAGTCCTGAACCTCGCGCGGCGGTGTCACGCTGGCCGGCGGCGGGAGGGGCCGTCCGGTGGTGGCCTCGGCCACGGAGGGTGCGCTGTCCCGGGCGCGCGGCTCCACCCAGCAGCGCTTGCGCAGGAACGCGTAGGTGGGCAGATGCACGCGGCGGCGCTGCTCGTGAGCGTAGAAGGCCTCCCAGTCCACCTCCAGGCCCGCCGACCACAGGTCTCCCACGCATTGCAGAAGCCCGGCCTGCTCCGTCGTGGTGCCATTGCGCCGCAGCGAAGCGAACGCCTTCACGCGCTCCTTGTCCTCGCCCAGGCAGGCGCGCATCAGTGGGGTGAGGTCCTGGCCGGGCCCCACCTCCAGCAGCACGCTGCAACCCTCTTCCAGCAGCGCGCCCACCGCGTCGGTGAAGCGCACGGGCTGGCGCATCTGCGTGGCCCAGTAGTCAGGTGATGCCAGCTCGCCCGGGAGCGCCAGGGCGCCGGTGAGGCTGGAGACGTAGCGCACCGAAGGCTCACCGCGCTGGAGCGAGGCCACCACGCGCGCCAGTTCGCCCATCAGGGGCTCCACGTCCGCGGAGTGGAACGCGTGGAGTGAAGGCATGCGCACCGCGCCGGCCTTCCGCTGTCGCAACAGGGCCTGGAAGCGCTCCACCTCCACCACGGGCCCGGAGACGACGCACCGGTCCGGCGCATTGAGCGCGGCGAGCGTCAGCCGACCGGAGAGCCACGGCTGGACCTCCGCCGCCGACAGGGCCACGCCGAGCATCGCGCCCGGAGGCAGCCGGTGCATCAGCTCGCCTCGGGCCACGGCCAGACGCAGGGCCTCTGGCAGGGAGAGCACGCCCGCGACACAGGCCGCGGCATATTCGCCAAAGCTGTGTCCCAGCACGGCGTAGGGGACGATGCCCCAGTCCTGCCACAGCCGCGCCAGCGCCACCTGCACCGTGAAGAGGGCGGGCAGGGCGACGCGGGTGTCCGTGAGCGCGCTGGCCGTTTCCGCCTCCCGGCCCGGCCCCGGACGCAGGAGCCCTTCCACCCGCGCACGCAGCGACGCATCCAACAGCGCGAGGCACGCGTCCACGTGGGCGCGGAACGAGGGGACGGTCTCATCCAGCTCCCGTCCCATGCCCACCTGCTGGGTGCCCTGCCCGGAGAAGACGAAGGCCACGCGCTCGCGGCGGGCCCCTTCCACGTCCTTCAGCCGTACCGGGGTGACCGCCTTGCGAAGCTGCTTCGCGAGGTCCGCCGCGTCGCGCGCCACCACCGTGCGCCGGTACTCGAACGCCTGTCGTCCAACGGCCTGCGTGTACGCCAGGTCGGCGAGCGCCGTCCGTGCTTCCGGCACGTCGACGGAGAACCGGGCCGACAACGCGTCCAGTGCCTCGGGCGAGCGCGCGGACAGCACGTGCAGCGCAAGCTGCTTCGCCGCCGCCTCCAACGCCTCGGGAGAGCGCGCCGAAAGCACCGCGTTGGCGAGCTTCGACGACGCTGCCTCCAGCGCCTCCGGAGACCGGTCGGCCAGCACGTGCGAGGCAAGCCTCAGCGAAGCCGCCTCCAGCGCCTCGGGCGAACGCGCCGACAGCACGAAGAGCTGGTGCGAGCGCGACGAGGGGCCGCTCCGGATGACGGGCGCCTCCTCCAGCACCGCGTGCGCGTTGGTCCCTCCCACGCCGAAGGAGCTCACCGCCGCGCGCCGGGGCGTCGCTCCCCGGGGCCACGGCCGCAAGCGGGTGTTGACGAAGAAGGGCCCCGCGTCGAAGTCGATCTGGGGGTTCGGGTTTTCGAAGTGGAGGCTGGGAGGAATCTCCTCCTCGCGCAGCGACAGCGCGACCTTGATGAGCCCCGCGAGCCCCGCGACCGTGTCCAGGTGGCCCACGTTCGTCTTCAGTGAGGCCAGCGGGATGGTGCCCCGGTGCTCGGGCCCCAGGCCGTAGGCGCGCTGGAGCGCCGCCACTTCGATGGGGTCTCCCAGCGGGGTCGCGGTGCCGTGCGCCTCCACGTAGCCGATGTCCTGGGGCGCCACGCCGGAGCGCTTCAGCGCCTGGGTGATGACGGCCGCCTGCCCCTGTACGCCGGGGGCGGTGAAGCCGGACTTGTCGCGCCCGTCGTTGTTGACGGCGGTGGCTCGGATGACGGCGTGGATGGGGTCTCCATCGCGCACCGCGTCCTCCAGCCGCTTGAGCACCACGGCGGCCACGCCGCTGCCGGAGACGGTGCCCTGGCCCTTCGCATCGAAGGCGCGGCAGTGACCATCCGGGGAGTAGATCATCCCCTCCTGGTGCACGTAGCCCGTGCGCTGTGGCACCGACAGCCGTGTCGCGCCCGCGAGCGCCACGTCCGACAGGCCGGACAGCAGGTTCTGACACGCGACGTGCACGGCCACGAGTCCCGTGGAGCACGCGGTGTACACGAGCATGCTCTCGCCGGTGAGCCCCAGCTTGTAGGACACCTTCGTCGGCAGGCTCTGGTACGTCGCGGTGCCGAACAGCTCGAAGTACGCCGCCGAATCCAACGGCATGTGCTGCTGGACCTCGTTCGCGTAGCCCGACTCGTTCGCTCCCGCGAACAGCGAGATGACACCGGGGAAGCGCGCGGGGTCGACGCCCGCGTCCTCCAGCGCGGCCCACGCGCACTGGAGGAACATCCGCTGCTGCGGGTCGGTCCACTGCGCTTCGCGCAGCGACATGTCGAAGAACGCGGGATCGAATTGATCGATGTCCGCGAGCACACCGTGGGCGGGCACGAAGCCCGGGTGCTGCCACAGCTCCACACCCGCGGGCAGGCCGGGAAGGTGCTCCAGCTCCTCCGGGGTGAAGCGGGAGATGGACTCAACGCCTTCGCGAAGGTTGCGCCAGAAGTCCTCCACGGAAGCCGCGCCGGGGAAGCGCCCGGACATGCCGATGATGGCGATGGCTCCCGGTGGCAGCGCGGGCGTGGGCGTGGACACAGAAGACGTGGGTGCTGGCGTCGGCGGCGCTGCAGAAATCGTGGTCACGGCGACTGACGCGGACGGAGATGACACAGGTAGGATCGCTGCCGTGGACGTTGCGCTCAGGGCATGCTTCTCCCGCTTCGACGCATCCGCCTTCCCACCCTCGCGCTCCAGTCGCTGGGCGAGCGCATGGACGGTGGGGTGCTCGAACAACCAGACGACAGGCACGTCGCGCTGGAGCTCCTCGCGCAACCGGCTGGCGACGCGGACCACGGTGAGCGACGTGCCCCCCAGGTCCTCGAAGAAATGGTCGTGGACTCCGACGCGCCGGGCTCCCAGCTCGCGAGCCCAGAGGGCGGAGAGCTGTTCCTCCAGCGGATCGCCGGGCTCCACGAAGCGGCCCTTGCGCGCGGTGGACGCGGCGTCGGGCGCGGGGAGGGCGCGGCGGTCCAGCTTCCCGTTGGCGTTGAGCGGCAGGGCGGGCAGGGTGACGAACGCCGTCGGCACCATGTACTCGGGCAGCCGCTGCCGCAGGTGTTCGCGCAGGGCCTGGACGTCCAGGACCCCGGCCTCGCCAGGCACCCCGTAGGCCACGAGCCGCTTGTCGCCCGGAGCGTCCTCGCGCACGAGCACGGCGGCATCCGCGATGGCGGGCCGCCAGGACTTGAGGGCAGCTTCGACCTCGGACAGCTCGATGCGGTAGCCGCGCACCTTCACCTGGCTGTCGATGCGGCCCAGGAAGTCCAGGCTCCCGTCCGCGCGCCAGCGCACCAGGTCCCCCGTGCGGTACACGCGCTCACCGGCCGCGGTGGCGAAGGGGTTGGGGAGGAAGCGCTCCGCGGTGAGGTCGGGGCGGGAGAGGTAGCCGCGCGCGAGGCCGTCCCCGCCGATGAGCAGCTCACCGGGCACGCCCACGGGCACGGGGCGCAGTGCACCGTCCACCACGTACACCCGCGTGTTCGACAGGGGCGGACCGATAGGGATCGCATCGTCCCGGACGTCCTCCGGCCTGTTCATGCGAAGGCAGCAGGTGAAGACGGTGGCCTCGGTGGGCCCGTAGCCGTTGACCACGGGGAGCCCCAACGTCTCCACCACGCGGCGCGTGTGCGTGGGCGACAGGACGTCCCCGCCCACGAAGAGCTGCCGCAGGCCGCGCAGCACCTCCAGCTTCACGTCCACCACCTGCGCGAACAGGCCCGCGGACAGGTAGAGCGACGTGACGCCATGCCGGCGAAGGACCTGCCCCAACAGCTCCAGGTCGGTGGGAGGCTGGGGCGGGAAGACGACGAGCCGGCCTCCGGACAAGAGCGGCCCCCACAGCTCCAGCGTCGATGCGTCGAATGACAGCGGCGCGATCAGCAGGAAGGCCTCGTCCGGGCTGAAGCGGGCCCAGGTGGCGCCGTGCAGCAGGCGCAGCACGCCCCGGTGCTCCACGGCGACGCCCTTGGGACGGCCCGTACTGCCGGAGGTGAAGTCCACATAGGCGAGGTTCCGCGCGGAGATCGTCACGTCCGGAGCGGTGGTCGGCTGTCCCTCCAGGCGCAGCTCCTCCACGAAGACACACGGCACTTCGTCCGAGACCGGCAGCGTGGAGCGCAGCGCGCGCGTGGTGACGAGCAGCCGGGGCGGTGCGTCCTCCAGCATGAGGCTCAGTCGCCGCGCCGGATACGCGGCATCCCACGGCACGTAGGCCCCGCCCGCCTTGAGGATGGCCAGGAGCGTGATGATCAATTCGACGGAGCGCTCCAGGCACACGGCCACAAGTGCATCCGGGCCCACACCGTGCGCGCCCAGCAGGTGGGCCATCGCATTGGCGCGCGCATCCAGCTGCGCGTACGTGAGGCGCGTGTCGCCGAACTCCAGCGCGACGGCGTCCGGACGCAGGGCCGCCTGGTGCGCGAAGCGTGCGGCGATGTTCGAATCGCGAGGGTAGTCCCCCCCGGTGGCGTTCCACGTCGTGAGCACCTGTCGACGCTCCTCGGGCGTGAGCCACTCCAGCCGGGACAGGGCCACGTCCGGAGCGGCGACGACCCCCTCCAGCAACGTGCGCAGGTGGCCGACCAGCCGCTCCACCGTGGAGCGTTCGAAGAGGTCGGTGCTGTACTCCAGGACGCCGCGCAGGCCGTCCGGCGCCTCGTGCAGCAACAGGCCCAGGTCGAAGCGCGCCGTGGCGTTGTCCACCGGCACCGGGCGCAGCGTGAGGCCCGGCGCCTTCAGCTCCCCCGTGGGCGCGTTCTGCAGCGCGAAGACGGCCTGCACCAACGGATTGCGGCTCAAGTCGCGCGGCACCTGGAGCTCCTCGACGAGCTTCTCGAAGGGCAGGTCCTGGTGTTCGAACGCGGAGAGCGTGGTGGTGCGAACCTGGGCGAGCAGCGTCCGGAACGTGTCACCCGGGCGCACGCGTCCACGCAGCACCAGCGTGTTCACGAAGAAGCCGACCAGTCCTTCCAGCTCCCCCTGGTTGCGGCCCGCGATGGGCGAGCCCACCAGCAGCTCCTCCTGCCGTGCGTAGCGCGACAGGAGCACCTGCCACACCGCGAGCAGCGCCATGTACGGCGTCGCGCCCTCCTTCCGGCCCAACGCTACCAGCCGCTCCACCGCCTCCAGCGGCAGGTGCACGGGAAGGAGCGCGCCCTGCGTGGACTGGAGCGCGGGGCGGGCCTTGTCGGTGGGCAGCTCCAGCACCTGGGGCGCCCCGGCGAGGTGTTGCTTCCACCACGCCACCTGCTCGGCCAGCACGTCGCCCTGGAGCCAGGAGCGCTGCCACACGGCGAAGTCCGCGTACTGCACGGGCAGCGCGGGCAGCACGGGTGTCCGGCCCGAAGCGAAGGCCTCGTAGCCCGCGGCCACCTCCCGCACCAACACCCCCAGCGACCAACCGTCGGAGACGATGTGGTGCATGCACAGCAGCAGCAGGTGCTCCGTCGCTCCCAGTCGCAGGAGGCGCGTGCGCAGCAGCGGCCCACGGCCCAGGTCGAACGGCCGCGCGGCCTCTTCCTCGGAGGACCGATGGGCTTCGTCCTCGCGAGTCCCCGCGTCCACGGTCGTCAGGTCGGTGACGGGCAGCTCCCAGGCGGAAGCCGCGTGCACCGTTTGAGCAGGCTGACCGTCCTTCATCGCGAAGGTGGACCGCAGGGCTTCATGGCGGGCGACCACCTGCTCCAGGGCGCGACGCAGCGCCTCGGTGTCCAGGGGGCCTTCCAGGCGCAGCGCCGTGGCGATGTTGTAGTGACTGCCGCCGGGACGGAGCTGTTCCACCACCCACAGCCGCTGCTGCGCGAAGGACAGTGGCAGGTCCCGCTCGCGCGATGCGGGGACGAGTGCCGGAATGCCGGGGCCCGCGACGCGGGAGAGCAGCTGCGCCTCCACCCGGTCGGTGAGCCGCGCGACGGTGGGTGCATCGAAGAGGGCACGCAGCGGCAGCTCCACACCGAACGTGGTTCGCAGCCGTGAGACGAGCTGCGTGGCGAGCAACGAGTGCCCCCCGATGACGAAGAAGTCGTCGTGCAGTCCCACCTGCTCCAACCGGAGGAGGTCCTGGAACAGCGTGGCGATGCGCTGCTGGAAGCGCGTCATCCGCTCCGGAGCCGGGGGGCCGGCGGCGACCGCCCGCGCATCCGGCGACGGCAGGGCCTTGTGGTCCACCTTGCCCACGGGCGTGAGCGGCAGGGCGTCCAATGACACGAACGCGGAGGGCACCAGGGGCGCGGGGAGCCGTTCGGAGACGAAGGCGCGCAGCACGGTCGCGTCCACCGGAGCGCCGGGCACGTACCACGCCACCAGCCTCGGGTCGCCGGAGCCATCATCCCGCAGCCGCGCCACGGCGGCCTTCACCGACGGGTGCTGGCGGAGGATGGCCTCCACCTCGCTCAACTCGATGCGGAAGCCGCGCAGCTTCACCTGCGTGTCGATGCGGCCCAGGAAGTCCAGCGTGCCGTCCGGCAGCCAGCGGACCCGGTCGCCCGTACGATAGAGCCGGGCTCCGGGCACATCCCCGAACGGCGAGGGCACGAAGCGCTCGGCGGTCAGCGCGGGGCGGCCCAGGTAGCCGCGCGCCAGGCCGTCACCGCCCAGGTACAGCTCACCCGGGACGCCCACGGGCACGGGCTGGCCGTGCGCATCCAGCACGTAGGTCTGGACCCGCGTCATCGGCCTCCCGATGGGCACCGACGTGGCGTGCTCCGGCAGGTCCACGAGGTCGTGCGTGGTGACGCCCACGGTCGTCTCCGTGGGGCCGTAGAGGTTCACCAGCCGTCCCGGGGCGCCCGCTCGGAGCACGGCGCGAGCGGCGTCCGCGTTCGCGGCCTCACCGGCGAACAGCACCACGCGCATCGTGGCGAAGGCGTCCGGAACCTCGCGGGCCACCGTGTGGAACAGCGCCGTGGCGAACAGCGCGGTGGTGGCGCCCACCTCGCGCAGGGTCCGCGCCAGTCCCGCGGGAGCCAGCGTCACCTCGCGCGGAAGGATGACCAGTCGGGCGCCATGGAGCAGCGCGCCCCAGACCTCGAAGGTGGCCAGGTCGAACGACGGCGTGCCCGCCTGCACCATGCGGTCATTGGGCCCCAGCTGGACGTAGTTCGTGTCCCGCACCAGGTGCACGATGGAGTGGTGCGTGATGCCCACGCCCTTGGGCTGGCCCGTGGAACCCGACGTGTAGAGCACATAGGCCAGGTGCTCGGGCCCCACGGCGATGTTCTCGGGCGCGCGGGTCGACTGCTGGCCCAGCGCTTCCGCGTCGGAGTCGAGGCACACCGTGGGCAGCGCATGCGCGGGAAGCGCTCCCAGGAGGGCCTGCTGCGCCACCACCGTGCTGATGCCCGCGTCCTCGAACATGAACGCGAGGCGGGGGCGGGGGTACGCGGGATCCATGGGCACGTAGCACCCACCGGCCTTGAGGACGCCGAGCATCCCCACCACCAGCTCCACCCCCCGCTCCACGCACAGCGCGACGCGAGCCTCCGGCTGCAGCCCGGAGGCCAGCAGGTGCCGGGCCAGTTGATTCGCCCGTGCCTCCAGCGCCGCGTAGGTGAGCGACCGTCCCTCGTGTTGCACGGCCACGGCGTCGGGAGTGCGCACGACCTGGGCCGCGAACAGCTCCGGAACGGTGCGGGGCGCGAGCGGCCGGTGCGTGGCGTTCCAGTCCACCAGCACCTGCTGTCGCTCGGCCCCGTGCAGCAAGGAGTGCCCCGACAGCGGCACGTCGGGCCGGGCCGTGAGCGACCCGAGCAGCGCCTGCCAGTGCGCCATCATCCGGACGACGGTAGCGGGCTCGAAGAGGTCGGTGCTGAACTGGAGGTCGCCGCTGAACGCGCCGTCCCGTTCCTGGAGGCTGAAGTCCAGGTCGAACTTCGCGGTGGTGAGCTCCCCGCTGCGCAGCTCCAGGCGCAGGCCGGGAAGGTCCAGCGTCTCCAGGGGCGCGTTCTGGAACGTGAAGGCCACCTGGAACAGCGGCGAGCGGCTCAGGTCCCGAGCCCCCTGCATGCCCTCCACCAGCTTCTCGAAGGGCAGGTCCTGGTGCGCATACGCCGCGAGCGTCGTCGCCTTCACCTGCGCCAGCAGCGCGCGGAACGAAGCGCGAGGGTCGATGCGGGCGCGCAGCACCAGCGTGTTGACGAAGAAGCCGATGAGGCCCTCCGTTTCCGCGCGGTTGCGGTTGGCGATGGCGGAGCCCACGAGGACGTCGTCCTGGCCGGCGTAGCGCGAGAGCAACAACTGGAAGCCCGCGAGCAGCACCATGAAGGGCGTGGCACCTTCACGCGACGCCAGCACCTTCACGGACGCGGAAAGCTCCGCAGACAGCGCCACGGGAAGGGACGCGCCCCGGAACGACTGCGCGGCGGGACGGGGCTTGTCGGTGGGCAGGTCCAGCGCGGCAGGTGCATCGGCGAGCTGCTGCCGCCACCAGTCCAGCTCCGCCTGGAGCACGTCCCCCTGCAACCACTGGCGCTGCCAGAGGGCGAAGTCGGCGTACTGGAGGGG
>NZ_RAWB01000039.1 GCF_003612055.1 Corallococcus llansteffanensis | reverse complement strand
CCCGGCCCCCGCGCACACGTCCGCCACGGTGAGCCCCTGGAGGGTGCCCCCGGGCGGCAGGCACGCCTGGACGATGAGCTGGCTGCCCACGTCCTGCACCTGGAGCCGCCGGGCCTTCATCACCTTCGTCTCGAAGATGCGGTGGCTGGCATCCGCGACGCGCAGCGCGTCCGGCGAGGACGGCACGGCTTCCGCCACCACGCCCTCCTCCGCCAGCGCCGCGAGCACCGCGTCCCGGGTGCCGGCGGGCCGCACGCGGAAGTGCAGCGCGGGCTCCTCGTCCAGCGACGCCATCAGCCCCGCGAGCGTCCCTTCCGGGTACACGTCCGCCAGCCGCTGCGTGAGCCATCCCGGGAAGGAGTACCGGGTGGCCAACCGCTCCACGACGGACTCCGAAGCGGCGGGCTCCGGCAGGGGCTTCGTGACGAGCCCCTCCAGCACCGCGTCATGCAGCGTGCGCGGCCGCACCGGCCCCGGCAGCCGCACCTCCGGGCCGATGCGCGTCCAGCCCTCGCCGCAGAAGAGCCGCCGCCAGAGGGTGTAGCGCACCAGCGCCTGGTCCTCCGTCATGACGAGCTTCGCGTGCGAGTGGCCCAGTTGGCGCGCCGCCAGGTCCAGCAGCCGCTGGTGCCGGGACAGCTCGCGCGCCGCCATCGCCACGAAGCGGCGCTCCTGCCCGCCCAGCCCTTCCGCCTCCCGCAGCGCGGTGGCGAGCGCGGCCTTCAGGGGGTCCCCCTTGAGCACCGCGATGTGGGTCTCCAGGGCCGCGGTGGCCGCTTTCCGGGACGGACGCCCCAGGCGCGACGGATCATGCGGCGAGGGCCAGAGGGGGATTTCCACGGTGACCTCGTCCCCTACCCGCGCAGCGGCACGCACACCGCCACCGCGCCCGTTCGCGTCTTCACCCGGGGCGACGCCCCCACGGCGAGGAACAGGTAGCAGGGCGCGGCGTAGCCCTCCCCGTCCAGCTCCAGGGAGCCCTCCAGGAGCTGGAGCCCTTCGGCGCACGCCGGGCGGCGCCACTGGAAGTCCGCCTCGGGCGTCAGCCGCACCCACGTCCGGGGGGCCTCCGTCCGGGCGGTGGCCGTGCGCGCGCCAGGGGCGAGGTCCGTCCAGTCCGGCGAGCCTTCGGGCAGCGGGGACTCCGAAGCGGCGAGCGCCTGGCGCTTGAGCTCCAGGAAGCGCTCCACGAGCCCCATGATGTCGTCCACCTGGAAGGGCTTGATCAGCAGCCCGTCCGGCTCCAGGGGGTGCAGGGCCTCGGCGACCTCGTCGGGGCCCGCGGCGCTGACGACGACGACAGGGTGCAGCCGGCGGCGGGCGGCTTCGAGGATGCTCCGGCCATCGTTGTGGCCGCCCGCGATGCGCAGGTCGGTCATCACCAGCTCGAAGCGCCCGGTCTCCAGGGCGCGCAGCGCTTCGTCGATGGTGCCCACCGCCTGCACGTCCGCCAGCTCGGAGACAAGCTCGCCCATGCCTTCACGGAGGCTCGCGTCGTCCTCGACCAGCAGTACCTTCATCGCGTCTCCCGGCGCGGAGGACAGGGGGCTGCTTTCACGTTCGGGCCATCCGGAGGCGGCATCTCGGACGCCGTGAGTGCGTTGGGGGAATGGCCCTCCCCGGACTCGAACCGGGACGCGGGGTCAGCCGCAGCGGATTTTGAGTCCGCCTCGTCTACCAATTTCGACAGAGGGCCCCTTGGGTGAAAGCGAGGCGGCCAAACGTATATCGCGCCTTCGAATCGTGTGCATCCGAAGATTGCGGCGTTCCACGCACACCGCTAAAGGGGCTGCGCATGTACAACCTCCTCATCTCCCTGGCCGTGGGGCTGGCGGTCGGAGCGCTGGTCAAGCTCGCCGGCGGCTTCTCCTGGTGGGCCGGCATCGTGCCCGGCGTCATCGTCCTCTTCGCCACCTACATCGTGCTCGCCCGCAGGGTCTCCACCCGTGTGCAGGCGCTCATGACGACGGTCCAGAATGATCTCCAGGGCCAGCCCGCCAACCAGAAGGAAGCCCAGGGCCGCGTGGACCGGGCCGTGAAGACGCTGGAGCAGGGCCTCGTCTGGGACAAGTGGCAGTTCCTCATCGGGCCGGAGATCCACGCGCAGATCGGCATGCTCAAGTACATGGTGAAGGACCTGGACGGGGCGAAGGCGCACCTGGAGAAGGCCAGCGGCCGCAACTACATGGCCAAGGCCATGGAAGGCGCCCTGCACTTCCGCCGGGACGACAAGCCCGCCATGAAGACCGCCTTCGAGGCCGCGGTGAAGAGCGGCAAGAAGGAGTCCATCGTCTGGGCCGTCTACGCGTGGTGCCTCCTGCAGCACAAGGACAAGGACGGCGCCCAGCGGGTGCTCGCGCGCGGAGTGGAGCAGAACCCCTCCGACGAGAAGCTCAAGGGCAGCCTCGCCCAGCTGCAGAACGACAAGCGCCTGAAGATGAAGCCGTATGAGCCGCTGTGGTGGCAGTTCGGCCTGGAAGCGCCGCCGATGATGCCGCCCATGGGCGGGCGCCGCATGCAGTTCACCCACCGCCGCTAGCGCCGGCCCGCCGTCTTCGCGGGTCGTATCCTCAACACCGGCAACGTCGAGGCGGCCTCCGTCCAGGGGGCCCTCCGTTGCTCCGCTGCCCGGCAATTCCTACCGGCCGGGCTTCGCGGACGCTGCAACGACTTCCGATCCGCGCGTCGTCCGATGCGTCAGGTCCCCTCCAACCCCCTGAAATAAGGCCGGCCTCCGTGAGGATCACGGGGGCACACGGCTTGCTCTCGGGCAGGGACACGCGGACGGCCAGGACAGACGGGTCCGGGAGTCCCGCGGGGGCGGACGGGCTTGGCAGCGGGAGGTCTCGGGTGAAGTTTGGATGGGTGGGTGGGTGCTTGCAGGACGAGGCGGCGGCGGGTGCGCGTGGGGCGCAAGGGCGAGGGGAGCACCTCGAGGGGCGTGGCGCCCGAGACTTTCGGCCTGCCATTTCTGGCAAGGCGAGCGGAGCGAACCAGTTCATGGAACGGCACGGCCGCAGCTCGGAGCGGGCGCTTCTGCTCATCATCGAGGATGACACCGGAGTGCGCGAGGGCCTGATGGACCTGCTCGCCACCCGCTTCGACGTGCTGGCCGCGTCGGACGCGGGCGCGGGCGTGGAGCTGGCGCGCGAGCACCGTCCGGACCTGGTCCTGTTGGACCGCTTCCTGCCCTCCGGGGATGGGCTGGCGGTCCTGGAGACGCTCCAGCGGGACGTGCGCACGGAGACGGTGCCCGTCATCTTCCTCACGGGGGACGCGGACGAGGCGACCCTGGAGAAGTGTCTGGAGATGGGCGCGGTGGACTTCATCCACAAGCCGGCGAGCTCGCGCGAGCTGCTCGCCCGCATTGACCGGGCGGTGCGCCAGAGCGAGCAGCAGCGCAAGCTCCAGGTGCTGGCGCAGACGGACGCGCTCACGGGCCTGGCGAACTTCCGCGCGCTGTCGGTGCGGCTGGAGGACGAGTTCAAGCGGGCGGTGCGCTACGGCTACGCGCTGAGCGTGGTGGTCATCGACCTGGATCACCTGAAGGCCATCAACGACGGCATGGGGCACGACGTGGGCAACCGCGCCATCCTGTCGCTCGCCACGCTGATGCAGGGCAACCTGCGCGAGTCGGACTTCGCGGCGCGCTTCGGCGGGGACGAGTTCGTGGTGCTCCTGCCCCACCAGACGTCGCTGGAGGCGGCGGTGTTCGCGGAGCGGCTGCGCACGGAATTGCGCGGCGTGAACGTGCAGCGCAGCGACGGGCGTCCGGCGCCGTTCGGGTTGAGCATCAGCGTGGGCGTGGCGGACCACACGGTCGAGAACCCGCGCGAGAGCACGGAGGCCCTGCTGAAGGCGGCGGACGCCGCGCTGTACGAGGCCAAGCGGGAGGGGCGCGACCGGGTGGTGGTGTACGGCCAGACGGTCCACAACACCCCAGCGGCGCAGCGGCACTGAAGGTTGCGAAGGATCGAGGCGCGCGATGAGCGGGACCAGCAAGCTGTCGAGTGGTTCGAGGGTGGCGATCGTCGGCGGCGGCATCGCTGGTGCGGGGCTCGCGGCGTCCCTCCTGTTCAACGGTCGCGCCCGGGGCGTGGCCCTGGATGTGCGCGTCTACGCGGGGGGCACCGAGGAGCGCACCGCGCCCCCTGCCCTGCTGACGCCCGAGTGTCGCTCGCGGCTGGCCGCGCTGGGCTGCCGCATCCCGCCCGAGTGGCGCACGCACGAGCTGCGCGGCGTGGAGATCATCTCGGAGGGTGAGCGGGAGCTGCTGCCGTGCGCGCCCGGCGGGCTGTGGGTGGTGGATGGCTGGCCGCACGGGGAAGGCGGCCTGGATCAGGTGCGGCAGGTGCTGTCCACGGCGGCCAGCTCGCAGGGCGCGCGCTTCGTGAACCGCAACGTGGAGCGCGTGGAGCGGCAGGCGCCCGCTCCGGATGCGCCCACGGCGGTGCGCAACGCGGGGCCGCTCGTCGTCCGCGCGCAGGGCAGTGGCGAGCGCTTCCACGCGGTGGCGCTGGCCGCCGGCGCGGGACCGCTGTTGGGAGATGCGTTCTTCAAGAACTTCCGTCCGGCGCCGTCCATGCCGGCGGTACAGGCGCGGCTCAAGGGCGGGATGGTGGGCCGGGACCTGATGCCGGTGGCGCGCCTCTGGGTGTCGCCGCTGCCTTCGGTGGACGCGCTGTTCCTCATCCCGGGCGCGGATTCCGTGTACGCGCTGGCCTTCGGCGCGGCGGTGACGCCCGCGGACCTGTGCCAGGTGCTGATGATGGCCGCGCGCGACGGCCTGCTGGAGGAGGGCTTCGAGGTCGCGGCGCTGGAGACGACCCGCCTGCCCTACGGCCCCGGCCGCGCGCTGGTGGCGCCCGGGCAGCTCGTGGTGGGCCCGGCCGCCTTCGGCCACCCGCTGCAGGTGGGCCTGTCGGAGACGCTGGCGTCTTGCAGCCGCGCGGCCGTGGCGCTGCTGGACGGCGGGCTGGATGCCCCGTCGCTGGAGCGGCGCTACGTGCGTGACGGGCTGGGCGAGCTGCTGGAGGACGCGGCGGCCGGAGCGCGGTCCATCACCTGGCTGCGGCGCGCGGGCAAGCGGGCTCCGGCGGCGTTCGTCGCGGCAAGGGCGAAGCATGCGCTGGGCGGCGTGTACGGCGGAGGCGTGCTGGGCCTGAGCGCCCCCACCCCGCTGGCGCTGCTGACCACGGCGCGCTGGGCGGGCGTGCGGGAGGTCGTGGGTTCGTGGCTGCGCACCCCGATGGAGCCCGTGCCCACGATGGTGCCGGAGGTGGAGCCGGACCTGTACTACGTGGTGGATGATGACGCGGACACGCGCGAGGCGTTGACGCTGCTCCTGGAGAGCACCGGCGCGCGCGTGGTGTCCTTCGCGGACGAGCTGGCGCTGTTCTGCGCGGTGGCGCGGCGCCCGCCCACCGCCATCCTGCTGGACGTGGTGCTGCACTGGGTGGACGGCCTGCGCCTGTGCGAGGGGCTCAAGCAGCACCCGCTCACCCGGGACACGCGCGTGCTGGTGATGAGCGGGCTCAACCGTCCGCACGTGCGGCAGCGCGCGCTCGACGCGGGGGCGGAGGCGTTCCTGCCCAAGCCGGTGAATCCGGATCGGCTCCTGAGCCAGCTCACCGGCCGCGTGCCGGAGCTGCTCGCCACGCAGGAGGCCCCGCGGCCGGGCGCCGCGCAGCCGTTTGGCGAGGACCGCTACGCCTCCTGAACAGCGCGGGAGCGCGCTTCGACGCGCCGTGAACACGGGCCGTGGACGCGGTGGTGGACGGGATTGTCAGGGGCGACCCTCGTGCCCAGGGTGGCGGCCCCATGACCCTTCTCGCCCCCCGTGTGTTCGCTGGAGCCCTGCTCTGCCTCTCGCTCGCGTGTAACGACCGGACGAACTCCGGCGACAGCCCGCAGGCCGGAACGATTCCCACGCCCCAGGTGCCCGACCGCGAGGACGCGGTGCGGGCGGTGAGCGCGCCCAACCACCTGGTCCGGCCGGCGGTGCAGCCCTTCGGTCCGGAGCGGCTCGGGCAGCTTCGCGTGCCCCCGGGCTTCCAGGTGGGCGTCTTCGCGCAGGGCCTCACGAACCCGCGCATGCTCGCGGTCCGTCCCAATGGCGCCGTCTATGTCACCGAGCGCGAGGCCGGCCGCGTCACCCTGTTGCGCGATTTGAACGGCGATGGCAGCGCGGATCAGCGCGCCGTGGTGGCGAGCGGCCTGGGCCTGAAGAACGAGGGCGTGCACGGGCTCGCGCTCCAGGGGGATCGGCTCTACATGGCCACGGACCGGCAGGTGCTCGTCGCCACGGTGGGCGCGGACGACTCGCTGGGCGCGCCCGCCATCCTCGTGGACCGGCTGCCGGATGCGGGGCAGCACGCCAACCGGACGCTCGCCGTGGGGCCTGACGGCAAGCTCTACGTGTCGGTGGGCAGCACGTGCAACGCATGCGCGGAGCCCAACCCGGAGAACGCCACGCTGTTGCAGTTCGACACGAACGGCCAGGGGCGCCGCGTGTTCGCGCGCGGGCTGCGCAACACCATCGGCTTCGGCTGGAGCCCGACGACGGGGCAGCTCTGGGGCATGGACCACGGCTCGGATTCGCGCGGCAACGACTTCCCGCCCGAGGAGCTCAACCGCATCCAGGAGGGCGGCGACTACGGGTGGCCCTTCTGCGCGGGCCAGCAGCAGGTGGACGCCTTCGTCAGCAACGAGCCGCCGGACAAGCAGTCGCGGCCGGAGTACTGCGCGAAGACGCAGCCCGCGACGCTGGAGTACCAGGCGCACTCGGCGCCCATGAGCCTGACCTTCTACACGGGCGCCAACTTCCCGGCTGAGTACCGCGGGGACGCCTTCGTCGCGATGCGCGGCTCCTGGAACCGCAACCCGCCCACCGGGTACAAGGTCGTCCGCGTGCGCTTCGACGCGCAGGGCAATCCCGCCGCGTTCGAGGACTTCGCGTCGGGCTGGCTCGGAGCGGACGGGACGACCCACTTCGGCCGGCTGGTGGGCACGGCCGTCGCCGCGGATGGCGCGCTGCTCGTCGCGGATGACGCGAACGGCGTCATCTACCGCATCAGCTACACGGGCTGAGCTTCACCCAGGGCTATCCTTGATTTCACCCTGGGTGATGATTCGATTGGGAGGGTGCTCCGTGCTGGGCTCAGGCCTCGACCTCGCGGAGCCCCCGCCGGAGCGCCAGCGAGCCGGACATGATCGCGATGCCGCGGAAGAACACGCCGAGCCCGACGAGCGTGCCCACCAGCCAGACGGAGGAGCTGGGCCATTCCGCCATGATGCTGATGCCCAGGAAGACGGAGATGATCCCGAAGGCCACGTCCCAGCCCCACTGGGCATAGCGGTCCATGGCCGCGGTGATGACGTGGAAGAGGCCGTTGGTGAAGAAGAAGCCCGCGAGCAGCAGCGTGAGCGACGCGAGGCCCACCTTCGGGAACATGACGGTGAGGACGCCGACGACGGTGGTGAGGATGCCGCCCAGCATGAAGGACCAGAAGGGGCCTCCGTGCGGACGCACGCGGACGGCGGCGACGATCTCCGCGATGCCGCCAATCACCAGCATCATGCCCACGAAGAAGATGGTCACGATGCTGGTGAAGAAGGTGGCCCCCAGCAGCACGATCCCCGCGATCGTCGTCAGCATCCCCAGGAGGAAGGGGGCCCCCCAGAAGACGGAGGCGCTCTTCGGCGGGCGGGCCGGTCGGGTGTCGCGTACGCGTTCTTCGTTCGTATCCATCGCGCTCTCCGCAGTGGTGGCTCCCCGCATCGAGCCCCCGGCCGGTTGCAGGGTCGGGCGGACGCGTTGGAAGCGTTTCCTTCTGGAAGATGGGCGTGCTTCGGGTGGCCACAACGCCCTTCGCGCCGGGGCGGGTGGGAGCAGCGAGCGGATGCCGGGACAGGCCCTGTACTCAGGGCTCGGGACGGACGTAGGGGGGCGCGAGGAACACCGCGCCGGGTTCCCGGCGGAACCAGGTGAGCTGCCGCTTGGCGTAGCGACGGGTCTCCTGGGCGGTGTCGAGGACGGCCTCCTCGCGCGTCATCCGTCCTTCCACGACGGCGCGGGCCTGCACGTAGCCCACGCTGCGCATGGGGGCGGCGTCCGCGTAGCCGTGTTCCAGCAAGGCCCGGGTCTCTTCCACGAGGCCCCTTGAGAACAGCGCCTCCGTGCGCGCGTTGATGGCGGTGTAGAGCGACTCGCGCGGAGGGTTGAGGACGTACAGGTGGAAGGGGTAGCGATCCGGCGCGAAGGCATGGGCGCGGCGGAACTCCGACGCCGGGATGCCCGTCTGCGCGTGGATCTCCAGCGCGCGGACGACGCGCACCAGGTCCTGGGGCGGCAGCTTCGCGGCGGTCTCCGGATCCACCTGCGCCAGCCGATGGTGCACGGCCTCCCTCCCCTGCTCCGCCGCCATCGCCTCCATCTCCGCGCGCAGCGATGGGAGGGCGCCGGGCGCGTCCACCACGCCGTGCAGCAGCACGCGGAGGTACAGCCCGGTGCCACCGACGACGAACACCGGGCGGCCGCGTGACGTGATGTCCGCGATGGCCGCGTCCGCGCGGCGCTGATACTCAGCGGCGGAGAAGGGCTCCAGCGGATCCACCTCGGAGATGAGGTGGTGCGGCACGGCGGCCAGCTCCTCGTCGGAAGGCTTCGCGGTGCCGATGTCGAAGGCGCGATACACCTGCTGCGAATCCGCGCTGACAATCTCCCCACCGGCCACGCGAGCCCACGCGATGGCCAACGCCGTCTTGCCCGACGCCGTGGGCCCAGCGATCACCGTCAATGGCACCCGCGTCTCCACCACCGTCATCCGCCTCCGACGCCCCCGCTGTAACGCAGACGCGCGCCGAGCGCGAGTCCCCGGATGCCGCCGTGCCTACGCCAGCCGGGCCCCCACCATCGTCGCCGTTGATGCATCGCACGCGAGCAACCCGCGTCGCCGCACCTATGCCAGCCGGGCCCCCACCATCGTCGCCGTTGATGCATCGCGCGCGAGCATCCCGCGTCGCCGCACCTATGCCAGCCAAGTCCTCACCACCGTTGCCCTGGAGGCATCGCGAGAACACCCCGGGTCGCCGCGTCTACGCCAGCCGGGCCCCCACCACCGTTGCCCTGGAGGCATCGCGAGAACACCCCAAGTCGCCGCGTCTATGCCAGCCGCTCCTCCACCACCGCCGCCGCGGAGGCATCGCGCGCGAACACCAGCCGCGCCGTCTCCACCGACGACAACAGGCGGCTCGCGGAGGCCACCAGCGCGCCCCGGCCCGACGTCGTGGGCTCCGGCAACAGGGCATTGAGCAGCAGCACGCGAGCCACCTCCCCCGCACCCTGCGCTTCCCACCGCGAGGCCGCATCCCACGCCAGCGTGCCCACCGCGACGAGCGCGGCCTCGGTGGCACTGCTCAGCACGTTCCACGGAGTCCCGGCCGCCTGCCAGCCTCCACCCTCCGCCGGCCACACGGCCACCAGCTCATCCGCGAGCACCGTCCCACCGGCCTCGCGCCACAGCGCGCCCAGGGTGCTCTTGCCCGCGCCGGAGGCTCCCACGAACAACGCGGCCCGCTCCCCGCGCGACAGGCCCACGCCGTGGATCAACAGCCCCCCGCGCTTCGCCAGCGCCGATGCGAGCATCACCTTGAGCACCGTCTCCACCGGAAACCGCCCCGTCCCGGTGACCTCGGCCTGGCTTCGATCCGGGGAGAGCACCGCCGCGTAGTCCTCCCCCTCCACGCGCAGCGTCCCCTCCGCGCCGGGCTCCAGCAGGGGCAGCTCCCGGACGGCCGGCGCCACCCGCGAAGTCGCGGGGGTCCGCAGCACGAGCCGGGCATCGGTGGAGACTCCAGCGGACGGAGAAACGAACGCACCGAACACGCGACGCAGGATCGCCGCGAGCGCGCCGTCCTCCACGTCCAACGCCACCGTCCACCCCGCGAGGGTGACCCGGAGCGCGGCGTCACGGGGACCCGACGAGGGGTCCCCGACCCTCACGGCACGCACTCCGATTCGCCCGGGATGTTGCAGGCGGAGATCTGCGCGAGCGCGACGAAGGGCTGCTCCCACAGGATGGCGGGCGGCACGTAGACAGCCGGCGCTGCCGACACGGGCTTCGGCGCGGAAGGACCGACGAGGAGCTGGGGAGGTCGTGTGCTCATGGGAGGAAGGGCACCGGGAAGGCGCAGATGCGACCGTCCGCCGAACCGACGTGCAGCCGGCCCACGGTATGGTCGATGGTAGGAGTGCCTATGTTCTGGGCGGGGCCCAGGGACACCTGCCCGGAGTCGACGCCGGTGTCCAGCTCCAGCTGGTGCACCTTGCCGTCCGAGCTGCCGACGTAGATGCGCGCCACGCCGTTCTGGTTCAGCGAGAACGAGCCGGAGGGCCCCGCGATGGGCGTCCCCCACAGCCGCGCGGGAACGTTGGTCGCGTCCATCTCGTAGCGCTCCACGGTGCCGTTGGCGAGGCTCGCCACGAAGCCCCGGCCCAGCGGGCGCACGAAGTGGGTGAACGCGGACGTCGACGACGAAGGCCGCGAGGCGATGGTCTTCGACCACACCGTCGCGTACGTGGCGGGATCCACGCCGTACACCGTGCCCTCGCTGGAGGTGACGAGGATCTGGTTGCTCGTGGCGTTGCGCACCACGCCCCACTCCAGGTCCCCCAGCGCGCGGCGCCCCAGCTCCTGGCCCGTGAGGCTGTTGAGCACCCGCAGCGTGTCGTTGCTGCCCGGGCCCGACTTCGTCCCGACGTAGAGCCGGTTCGTCGTGTAGTCCACCAGCATGCCGCCGCTGACCATCCCCAGGTCACCCGGCTGGTAGCGCCAGATGAGTGCTCCCGTGGCCGCGTTGAGCGCGACCACCTGGTTCTGCGCGGGCGACGATAGACGCGTCGCGAAGATCGCCAGGTCGATGTTCGAATACACCGCCCGGTACGCCGGGTTCGCGTAGTCGAGCAGCTGCGTGACGGGGAACGAGCTGATGTTGCCCAGGCCCAGGGTGGTGTTGCGCCACAGGGCCTCGCCCGTGGCCGCGTTGAGCACCGCGGGGACTCCGGACTGGTCGCCCACGACGAGGAACTGCTGCCCCGGACGGCCCAGCAGCGGCACCACCGGGAAGCGGCTGCCCACGGCCCCCGACAGCTTCACCGGCCGGAAGCGCTCCGCGCCGTCCACGGTCGCGTCGGCCGTGTTCGTGACATTGCCCACCACCGAATCGTTGAAGGAGCTGAAGATGCCCGCGCCCAGTTCGGTGACGGGCTGGAACAGCGAGGACAGGCCCACCGAGTAGCACCACAGCGGTCCCCCACCCGCCCGCGCGCGGGGCGTGGCCAGCAGGCCGAAGGAGGTGGGCTGGTTGCCCGCGGAGTACCGGCGCGCGTCGTCCGCGTTGAAGACGCGGTAGACGTACGTCGTGCCGTTGGTGACGGTGTTGTCCGTGAAGCTGGAGGCGGAGCTGAACTCGTCCGAGTACACCACCGTCGCGTTGCCCAGCACGTCCCCCACCGCGTAGCGCGTGCCGCTGACGGGCGCGGTGTCGGGCGGCGTCGTCCCTTGCGAGCGCAGCACCAGCACGCCGCCGTGGTTGAAGGGGTTGTCCCACGTCAGCGTCACGCTGCCGTCGCGCGCCACGCCGGTGAGGCGCTGGACCTCCGGCGCGTTCGTCACCGCGAGCAGCGTCACCGTGCCGTCCACGCGGATCCGCGGATCGTTGTAGCCCTGGACCAGCTCCAGGCGGTGGCGGAACGGCGTGTCACCGGTGACAGCGGTGAAGCCTGAATAGGTGATGCGGAAGGTGAGCTCGCCGCCCACGGGGATGCCCGTGCCGGAGTTCGACTCCCAGAGGTAGTAGGCGTTGTCGAAGTAGAGGGTCCAGTCGTTGAGGGGCTGGGGCCCGGACGCCGCCACGGCGAAGTAGTTCACCGCGGGCTTGAACAGCTTCACCTCGATAATGGGCAACGTGCCGCGGTTCTGCACCGTGTACGCGACCGTGAGGCCCGTGACCGCGGTGGACACCGTCTCGTGGCTGATCCGCACCCGGTGCTCGACGACCTTTCCCTTGCGCGCGCTGACCAGGTCCCCCGCCACGGCCGAACCATTGAGCGTCGCGTCCACCCGCGTCTGGAACTGGTAGCTCGCGCCCGCGGCACCGGACACCTGGTAGCGCCAGGTGAACTGCGCGGAGGCCCCCGGGGCCAGCTGCGACGCCACGTCCGGCGAAGGCCCGGACACGAGCGCGGCCGTCGCATTGCCCACCAGCACGGGCACGCGCGGGCGCACGTTCGTGTACCTGTTCGTGGTGGACGTGTTGAGCACCGTGAGCCGCAGCGTCACCTGCTCGTTCGCGAACGCGTCCACCGTGTCCACGTCCGCCGCCGCGACGAGGGCGCCCACGTCCACCATCGACGACTCCGCCAGCGGCGCGGTGACGGTGCCGGTGGTCGCGCGGGCCCGGACCCGGGCGGACACGGTGCCGGCCGCGGTGGGCTGCACGTTGATCACGAAGACGCCAGCGCCCCGGAGCGGCACCGTCTTGTTGAAGGGCGACTCCTTGGTTCCGATGGTGAGCGGCACCGCGCTCGTGGAGGTGGGGTTGTCCACGGTGAGCGTCCCCGTGTTCGCGGGGGTGCGGTTCTCCACGACGACGCGGGCCACGGCGGCCCCGCTGACCGCCAGGCCGCGAGGCGACAGCGTCACGCTGGAGCTCAGGCTGGAGCGCGTCCAGGAGAAGCTGGTCACGGTGATGGCGTAGTCGGTGCCATCGCACTGGTCGCGGCCGTAGGTCTCCGCCGTCAGCTGTTCGTTGGCCTTGTCGTTGTTCCGGTCCGACGGAGCCACCACGGTCAGCACGAAGCGCGCGACCTCCCCCCGTGCCAGCCCCCGGGGCGCGTCATCCGAGCAGCCCACGACGGACTGGAAGGTGATGCGCCGCGAGTTGGCGTCGAAGTATTCAATCTTCCACTGCGGCGTCGCCGCCTCGGGCAGGCCGTTCAGCAGCTGGTAGCCATCTGGCAGGACGAAGGACACCTCCGACAACCGGGAGTTGTCACTCGCGGCCGTGGAGGTGTTCTTCACCTCCACGATGAGGTCGGACGCGTCGTCCGCCACCACCCGCGCGACCGTCTCACCGGGCGCCGGGATGAAGCGGGCGGTCCAGGTCTGCGAGAAGCCCACCACGGGCAGCAGCACGGCGGTCAGCAGCGTGAAGACTCGGACGTTCATGGCGGTGCTCACGTCACGGCTCCAGGGTGAAGGGGGTGGTGGCGAGCTGCGCGCCATCCAGGAAGAAGCGCACCTGCCACGTGCCCGTCATCCGCGACGAGGTCACCAGGGTGCCGGCCACCGGCAGCGAGAAGCGCAGCGTGCGCGTCTCCTCCGGCGCGGCCTCCACCGTGCGGCTGCGCTTCTCATACGGCCGGCCGCCGGGCGCGATGAACTCCACGTCCACCTCGCCCCTGCCGCGGATGCCGCTGACGACGAAGTCCACGTCCACCTGCTGCACCTCGGACAGGCCCACCGGCTCGGAGCCCGGGCCCACCACCACCGCACTCCCCTTCGGGGGCGGCAGGTTCGTGGCAGGAGGCGCCTCTTCCTCGCCCTCCACGCGCGCCTCGGGCGGCGGCCGGGCCACGCTCCCACCACCGGCCAGCACGTCCGTGGGGGCCAGCGGCCCGGTGTCGTCGCTTCCCTGCCCCGGAGTCACCGTCGGAGGCGGCTGGGGGGACACACCTTCCGAACATGCCGACAGCAGCACCGCACCCGCCAGCATCGCCACGAGCGCCCGCATCATCGAACCTCCAGCGGCGCGGCCCCCGCGGGCGCGCGCACTTCGTCCACCAGACCGCGGCGCTGCAGCTCCGTGAGGAAGCGCAGCGTGTCGGCCAGCACCGGGCCAACGTCGGTCGAAAACTCGAGCGCCACCTGCTCCGCCACCGCCCGGGCCGTGCGCTGGCCGTCGCACAGCGCCCAGATGCGCGCCGCCGTCGCGTTGAGCCCTCGCAGCGTGCGCCCCTCCGCGTCCAGCACCAGGAAGTCCGCGCCAAACCACTCGCCCGAGGCCCCCGGACGTCGTCGGGGAACATTGCCTTCCACGAAGCTCATGGGGTCCTTGTCCTTCCCAACCATGCGGCGATCCGCCGCTTCACCGTCACGCGCCAGCGGCCCAGCCGTCGCGGGCCCACGTCCCAGCGCTCCACGTCCAGCAACGCGCCCCCCCGGCGCACACGCCGAGCACGCCCGAGGATACGGATGACAGGCAGCGGTGGATCTTCCAGACCGCCATTGTCCCCCCGAAGCGCGCACACCCGGCCGTCGCACCAACGCACCCGGTGCAGCACCAGCGAGGACTCGAAGCGCGCCAGCACCACCTCGCCCGGACGCGGCGCTTCCACCAGCGGTTCCACCTCCGCCACGTCACCCGCGCGCAACGACGGCCACATGCTGTCCCCATCCACGGGGATCCAGCGCGGGCCATCGGTCACGGCTGCGGTGCGGGGAGCGCTCGCCATCAAGGTGGGAATCTACCCCAGCCTCTCAACGTCCGCGAATCTCCCGCACCGCGTTCCTCTAGCGATTCCCAGGACTTACGATGCTTAACACCTTTACTCCTGGGTTTTCAGGGAAGACGGGCCGTTTGCCTGTCCTCCGGCCTGACGCAGCGTCGCGGCCACGGCCTCCAGTGCGACCGGCACCAGATCACCGCCCGCCATGGGCTTGAGCTTCGCCTGCCCGCTGCGGAGCTCGTCGCCGCCCAGCACCAGGGAGAAGCGGGCGCCGGACTTGTCCGCGCGCTTCATCTGGCTCTTGAGGCTGCCGCCACGCGTGTCGAACTCCACGTAGAAGCCCTCGCGGCGCAGGCGGCTGGTCAGCGCCAGCGCCGCGTCCTGGCAGGCCGCGTCCACATCCGCCGCGACGATGAACAGATCCGGCTGCGCGGTGAACGTCTTGCCGCCCTCCTTCAGCAGGAGCACCAGCCGGTCCAGGCCCATGGCGAAGCCCACCGCGGGCACGTCCGGCCCGCCCAGGCCCTTCATCATCTTGTCGTAGCGCCCGCCGCCGCCCACGGTGCTGGCGGTGCCCAGCGCGGGGTGCGAGGCGATGAACTCGAAGACGGTGCGCGTGTAGTAGTCCAGGCCGCGCACCAGCCGGTGGTTCACCACGTAGCGGATGCCCAGCACGCCCAGCTTGCGCTGCAAGTCCGTGAAGTGCGTGCGGCACGGCTCGCACAGGAACTCCAGCACGTTGGGCCCGGCCGCGGCCACCGCCTGGCACTTCTCGTTCTTGCAGTCGAGCACGCGCAGCGGGTTGCGCTCCAGCCGCTGCTGGCAGTCCGCGCACAGCTCTCCCCGGTGGGCGTTGAGGTACTCCACCAGCTTCGCGTGGTACGCGGGCCGGCAGTTGTCGTCGCCCAGGGAGTTGATGTTCAGCGTGACGTCCGTGAGGCCCAGCGCCTCCAGGAACTGCACCACCACGTCCATCAGCTCCGCGTCCTGCGCGGGTTCCTTCGCGCCGTACGCCTCCGCGCCAATCTGGGAGAACTGGCGGTAGCGGCCCGTCTTCATCCGCTCGTAGCGGAACATGGGCCCCATGTAGAACCAGCGCGACACCGGCTCCACGTTGCTCACCGAGTGCTCGATGTACGCGCGCGCCGCGGGCGCGGTGCCCTCGGGACGCAGGGACAGGCTGCGGCCGCCCTTGTCCTCGAAGGTGTACATCTCCTTGCCGACGATGTCCGTCTCCTCGCCCACGCTGCGCACGAAGAGGGCGGTGTCCTCCACCATGGGCGTGCGCACCTCGCCGTAGCCGAAGCGGCCGAACAGCGTGCGCGCGGTGGTCTCCACGAACTGCCAGACTTCAATCTCGCCGGGCAGAAGGTCGTTCATCCCCTTCACGCCGTTGATCTTCTGACTCACACGATCTCCCCGATGCGCGTGCCCATGCGCACCACCGCTTCCGGCTGGAGGCTGTCGTCCCAGCGCACGCGCTTCGGCTCGAAGCAGAGGATGACGGTGGAGCCCATCTCGAAGCGGCCCAGCTCTCCGCCCTTCTCCACCGGGATGCCCGCCCCGTAGCGGTGCACCTTGCCGGGCTGGCCCAGGTGGGTGGTGATGTCCTCGTAGGACGCCTTGATGCGCGACACGCACGTGGCGCCCACCTTCACCACCGCCACCTTGCCGGCGACCGTGTCCAGGTACGTCACCAGCCGCTCGTTCACGCAGAACAGCGACTGCTTGTTCTTCACCGACGCGGGGTTCACCGGCCAGAACTCACCGGGGATGTACGCGTACCCGGTGATGGTGCCGCCCAGCGGCGCGTGGATGCGGTGGTAGTCGCGCGGCGACAGGTACAGCGTCGTCCAGGCGCCGCCGTGGAAGGGCTTCGCCGCCTGCGCGTCGCCCAAGAGCTCGTCCACCGTGTACTCGATGCCCTTCGCCTGCAGGCACCGGCCGTTGTCGGAATAGCCCACCTGGGACACCCGGCCATCCACCGGCGACACGACGACCTTCGCCCCCGCGTCCACCGGACGCAGGCCCGGCTTGAGGCCGCGGGTGAAGAACTGCGCGAAGGTGGGGTAGTTCTCGAAGGCGTGCTCGGCCTCCGCCATGTCCACGTTGTACGCCTTGGCGAAGGCGCGCATGGCCCAGTGGTGCACCGGCGCGGGCGCGGGCAGCCGCGTGGCCAGGCCCACCGCGGAGGACACCGCCGACTTGGGCAGCACACGCATCAACTTCATGAAGGTCTGTTCGTTCATCGAAGGTCGTCAGGCACGAAGGGAAAGGGGTTCAGGGGCCGCCAGCGTCCGCGGGAACCACCCCGCCGTCCGCATAACGCCGCACGGTCTTCATCGCGCTGGTGGGTAACAGCGCCAGCACGCGACCGTCTTCAATCAACACCACGGTGTCCACATGGCCAGGGAACTCCAGCCGGCAGGACGCCCCGTCGCTCAGCAGCCAGCCCTCCTTCATCCCCCGCCCTTCCACCGTGACGGGCGTGGAGCGGCGGAAGCAGCCCCGGTAGCCCGCCACCAGCTCGGAGGCCGGGCTGCCAATCTGGGGGCCGACCATCCCCGCGTCTCCCGGGCCGGCGTCCATCGTCGCCTGGGCCTGGGGCTCCACGCGCCGGGGGATGTTCGTCTGGGACGGGTCGGTGGTGGGCAGCGTCCGGGAGCTGGCCACCAGGCGCCGCTGCTCCTCGGCGGACGCCTGCATGCGCGCGCGGCCCTCCTGGATGCGCCGCAGGAGGTCCTGCGACGCGGCGGAGTCCACGCTGTCGGCGGGCACGCGCTGGAGCAGCGCTTCAATCTCCCCCGTCGCCGGGTCCAGGTAGGCGGCGTCCAGCTTCTGCCCGTAGAGCGACGTCCAGCGGCGGCTGGCCTGCTCGTATTCGGGCGAAGGGGGCGCGGGGGCGCGACGGCACCCGGACGTACCGAGCGCGAGGACGAGGACGGCGGCGAAACCGAGGCCCCTGAAGGGCCGCATCGGACGGAGGACCTGGAAGCGCACGGTCCCGGTTTATGCCACCTTCCATCCAGCCGCGCCGCTTTTTGCGCACGGCGCCGTGCAGGCCGTCAGACGCCCAGGAACAGGCGCTTGCCGAAGTTCAGCGCGAGGTCCGCGTCGAAGATCTTCTGAGCGGACGTCTCGATGTCGTACTCCACGCGCAGGTACTCCACCGTGCGCGCGTCCGTGTCGCAGATGACGAAGCAGGCCCGGTTGTCGTAGTCGCGCGGCTGGCCCACGCTGCCCACGGAGACGATGTACTTGTAGCCCTTGCGCAGCACGAACTTCTGCGCCACCACGTCGTTCACCTCGCCGTTGCCAATGGCGAACGCGCGGCACAGGTGGCTGTGGCCGATGAACGTCACCTCCGGCAGCTCCGCCACGTACGGCGTCAGCTCCCGCGCCTGCTCCAGCGCGAAGATGTACTCGTACGCCTTCGGGTCGATGGGCGAGCCGTGGCAGAAGCCCACGTCCCCGATGCGGTACGTGTACGGGAGGCTTCTCAGCCAGGCCAGGTTCTCGTCGGAGAGCACGTTGGCGCTCCAGTCGAGCGCGTGCCGGGCGGCGTCGTAGTAGTACGAGTAGTCCATGCGCCCGGCCACCGCGGCGTCGTGGTTGCCCAGCAGCGTGATCTCCGCCACCGAGCGCACCAGCTCGCAGCACGGGTTGGGGGACGCCCCGTACCCGACGATGTCCCCCAGCGACACGAAGCGGTCCACCTTCTGGTGCTCCGCCACCCTCAGCACCTCCGTGAGGGCCTCGATGTTGGAGTGGATGTCGGAGATGACGGCGATGCGCATGGGAGTGCCTATAGGGAGGTCTGCTGCTGGGAGATGATGCGCCGCAGACTCACCAGCGCGTCCGCGTCCAACCCTTCGAACCTCAGGCCCATGCCCGGGGGCCGGCCGACAGGCTGCTCGCCCCCTCGCAACCAGACGACCGTGGCCTGCGCCTGCAACTCCGTGTCCGTGGCCTGCGACAGCCGCACCTGCGCCCGCGCGCCCTTCGCCAGGGGAGTGCTCGTCCGCAGGAAGAGGCCGCCCTCACTCAGGTTCGCGACGCGCGCATACAGGGTCACGTTCTCACCCTCGCACCAGCAGCGCAGGTGGGTGCCAACCCGCGCGTGCTTTCGGTTTTCGCTCAACCCGTGACCTCCCGGCAGGGGCCTCCTCCAGCACCCGTTCGGGCTGAAAAAGGGTGGCCGCGCCGGATTTATTCATCCACTGCGTTCCTGCGAGCCTAGGGAGGGTGGGTGTGGCCCGTCAAGTTCCACACCGGTTCCCCCCCACCGGACCTCGGCTAGCGGCTGCCGGCCACCGCGTCCAGGGGGCCCAGGTCGTCGAAGTGGGTCAGCTTCTTGAACTCGTTGAAGCGGGCGTGGATCTCCGGCCGCTGCACCTCGCGCAGGCGCTCCAGGCTGAACTTCTCCACGGTGAAGGAGGCCATCACGCTGCCCATGACCATGGCCTTGCGCAGAAGCTGCCCGTCCACCTTGCCCGAGGACGACGTGGCCAGGGTGCCCATGAAGCCGCCGGCGAAGGTGTCGCCCGCGCCGGTGGGATCGAACACCTCCGACAGGGGGAACGCCGGGCAGGCGAAGATGTGGTCCTGGTCGAAGAGGAGCGCGCCGTGCTCGCCGCGCTTGATGACCACGCGCGAGGGGCCCATGGCCAGGATGGCGCGGGCGGCCTTCACGACGTTGTGCTCGCCGGACAGCTGGCGCGCCTCCGCGTCGTTGATGAAGAGCAGGTTCACGCGCTGGAGCGTCTTCAGGAGCGCGGCGCGGCTGCCCTGGATCCAGAAGTTCATCGTGTCCGCGGCCACCAGCTTGGGCGCCTTCACCTGGTCCAGCACGCGCGACTGGAGCTCCGGGTGGATGTTGCCCAGGAAGACGTAGGGGGTCTCCCGGTACGCCTGCGGCAGGTTCGGGGAGAAGGACTCGAAGACGTTGAGTTGGGTGTCCAGCGTCTGCGCCTCGTTGAGCTCCCAGCCGTACTTGCCCTTCCAGCGGAAGGTGCGGCCGGCCTCGCGGGTGAGCCCCTCCAGGTCGATGCCGCGGCCGCGCAGGAACTGGAGGTGGGCCTCCGGGAAGTCCTCGCCCACCACCGCCACCAGCTGCACCGGCCCGAAGAAGGACGCGGAGGTGGAGAAGTAAGTGGCGGACCCGCCGAGCACGTCCTCCTTCTTGCCGAAGGGCGTTTCCAGCGAGTCGAGCGCGATTGAACCGACGACGAGAAGAGACATGGGGGCTTCCTGGGAGTGACCTGGCGCGGGTGTGGCGGCGTCAGGGCACGGCGATTCGTAAGGGAAACCCCGTGCCCGTGCCGGGTACGACACCTGCCCGCCAAGGTCAAGGGGAGCGGCTAGAAGGCGGGGACGCCCGTGGTGGCGATGAGGGACTTCAGGTCGTCGTCGGTGAAGAAGAAGCCCGCGCCGAAGAAGAAGTCCCGGCCGGCGATCAGCCGCTTGGTGGCCGTGTCGCGCTGCTGGGCGTTGATGATGTCGTCCATGCCCGCCACGACGAACAGGTGGTCGAACGCCTGGGCGCGCAGCGTGGCGCGCAGGCGCGGGTAGCGCAGCTCGTCCGCGGTGAAGTTGAACGCGTCCATCTTCAGCGTGAGCGCGTCGTCGAAGAAGTGCAGGTCCGCGCCGACGCCGCCCGTGGACTCGATGAGGCCCACGCGCAGGGTGGTGAAGTAGTAGCGCTTGGCGAACTGGAGGCTGATCTTGAAGGACTCCTTGGTCACCTTCTGCGTCTGGATGACGGGATCCCCGTCCGACGGCGGGTTGGTCTGCACCACCTGCGTGCTCACCGAACCGCGGGGGTCGTCGATGATCTCCAGCAGGTAGTACTTGTCCGGCTTGGGGATGATCCGCAGCGACAGGCCGTTCTTCGACGCGCCCTGCGCCAGCAGGTAGGTGCTGGTCAGGCCCACCTCCGTCTGGATGCTGGCGAGGCGGCTGGCGAAATCCGAGATGTCGGTGACGGCCTCGCCCACGCGCTGGCCCAGCTGCTCGTCGGTGAGCAGCGCGCCCGCGGCGCCCTCGCCGTCCTTCACCTTGCGGGTGATGTCCTCCAGGTTGGCGAGCGTGTTGTCCAGCCGCCCCAGGGTCTGCTTGAGGCTGGAGACGCTCTCCTTGAGCTCCCCTTCCCCGCTGCCCACGATGTTCTTGACGGTCCCCAGGACCTCGCGGACGTCCTTGGTGATCATCTCCACGTTGTTGACGATCCGGTTGACGTCCGCCCCGTTGCTCTGGGTGATGGCGCGCACGTCCGAGGACACGCCCTCGACGTTCGCCATGATGGTGTCCAGCCGGTCCGTGTTGCGCCGCACCGTCGCGTCCACCGAGTCCGACAGGCGGACCAGGTTCTCCACGATGCGCTCCAGCGAGCCCGCGCCCTTCTCGCCGCCCAGCACCTCGCGCAGCGCGCCCGTCACCTGCTGGATGTCGGAGGTGATCTGCGACAGGGACTCAAAGACGGCCTCCACGCCCTGGGTGTCGATGACGCGGCGGATCTGCCCGCCGTTCTCCAGGGCGGGCGCCTGCTCGGTGCCGGGGTTCAAGTCCAGCAGGTAGTCACCCAGCAGCGACTCCGAGCGCTTGGTGACGGCGGCGTCCTGGCGCACGTCCACGCCCCTGCGGATCTTCAGCCAGACCTTGGCGCGGGTGCCGTCCAGGGTGATGTCGCTGATCTCTCCCACGGGGATGCCGGCGATCTGCACCCGGCCCCTCACGGCGAGCCCCGACGCGTCCCGGAAGTAGGCCCACACCTGGGTGGATTCACGGTCGCTCAGGCCGCCCTTGCGGGCGAACAGCACGAACGCGATGAGGAATGCCCCGGCGGCGAGGACCAGCAGGCCAACACGGAAGGGCGTGACGAGCTTCTTCACCTGATGTGACTCCGAGCGCTACCGGCCGCGCGCGACTCTAACGATTTGCATGCCGGGTGCCAGCTTTTCATGGAGGGGCGGAATTCTTGCTGGCCCTAGTTCTTGCCGAACCACGTCTGGAGGAAGACCTGGACGGCGGACTGTTGGGATTCGCGCAGCTGCTCCGGCGGGCCGTGTTCGACGATGACGCCCTTGGAGAGGAAGGCGATCTGATCCGCCACGTTGAAGGCGGACGCGATGTCGTGGCTGATGACGACGCTGGTGACGCCCAGCTCCTTCTGCGCGGTGAGGATCATCTCGTCCACGGAGTCGGTGGTGATGGGGTCCAGGCCGGTGGTGGGCTCGTCGTAGAGGACGACCTTGGGATCCAGCACGACGGCGCGCGCCAGGCCCACGCGCTTGCGCATGCCTCCGGACAGGTCCGCGGGGAACTTCCCCTCCACCTCCGGCTTGAGGCTCATCAGGTCCAGCCGCTTGCGGACCTTCTCGCGGATGGCGTCCTCGGGAAGCTTCGTGTGCTGGCGCAGCGGGAAGGCGACGTTCTCGAACACCGTCATGGAGTCGAAGAGCGCGGCGGCCTGGAACACCATGCCGAAGCTGCGGCGCACCTGCTGCAGGGCCTGGACGTCCATGGGGACGATGTCCTCCCCGTCGATGACGACCTTGCCGGTGTCCGGCTTGAGCAGGCCGATCATGTGCTTCATCAGCACGGTCTTGCCGGAGCCGGAGCCGCCGAGGATGACGCAGGTGCTGCCCGACGGCACCGTGAGGTTGATGCCGGTGAGGACCTTGTTGGGACCGAACGTCTTGTGCAGGTCCACGATGTCGATCATCGGCTTCGAGGCCGAAGGCGGGGTCGGCGGGGCCATCAGTGCATCATCATGCCGACGATGAAATCGAGGATGAAGATGGACAGCGCGCTCGCGACCATCGCCTCCGTGGTGGCCTGGCCCACGCCCTTGGCGCCGCCGGACGCGTTGTAGCCCTTGAAGCAGCAGATGAGGGCCACGGACAGGCCGAAGATGGCGCCCTTGATGAGGCCCTCGTAGACGTCCGAGGGCGCCATCCACTGCTGCGTGCGCGACAGGAAGGTGCCGGGGGAGATGCCCAGGCCGAACACCGCGACGATGTAGGCGCCCGTCATGCCCGTGGTGTTGAAGAGCATGGTGAGGGCGGGGACCATGAACAGGCCCGCGAGCACCCGGGGCACCAGCAGGTACTGCACCGGGTTGACGGCCATGGTCTCCAGCGCGTCCACCTGTTCGGTGACGCGCATGGTGCCCAGCTCCGTGCACATGGCGGAGCCCGCGCGCATGGTGACCATCAGCGCGGCGAACACCGCGGACAGCTCTCGGGTGAGCGTCAGGGCCACGGTGGGGCCCACGAGGCTCTCCGCGTCGAAGAGGGCGAAGGCGGTGGACGTCTGGAGGGCGAACACCATGCCGGTGAAGCTGCCGGTGAGCCCGACGATGAAGATGGAGCCCACGCCCACGAAGTCCAGCTGGGTGAACAGGTTCGTCAGGCGGAAGGGACGCCGGACGCTCCAGCGGAAGACGTCCAGGCCCAGGGCGACGACGCCGCCAATGGTGGAGACGACGTCGATGAGGCCCTTGCCGAAGCCCTCCACCGACTGGACGAAGGCCCCGCTCAGGCGGTTCGGTTTGCTGGGGGTTTCGGTGGTCATGCGTTCAGTCCGGCTACTCTACGTGCCCCGGACGCGCGCACAAGCGAACTCCCGTCCCCAGGGGTATCCCACCCCCACCGCCATGGTTGGCTGGCAAGGGGGCGCACGCGCGTCGTCAGGGGGTGGGATGCGATGGGGCTTTCTCCTCCAGGGGGAGGCCGTTATGTTCCGCGACCCTTTTCCTTCAACGCCCGGCGCGCCCTTCTGGGGAGTTGCCGGGCCAGAGCGACACAACAGCATGGCTACCCAGAAGGTCGGCGGCGAGGTGGATTCCCTCTGCACCCGCTGCAAGTTGTCACTCGCACACACCATCCTCGCGATGGTCGGTCCGAAGATCGCTCGCGTCCGTTGCAACACCTGCGGCGGGGAACACGCCTTCCGCGGCAAGGCGGGCGTCACGGATCGTCCCACGAAGGCCGCCACGGCCAAGGCCGCGCGCGCCGGCACCCCGCGCGCGGAGAAGGTCGTCATCTCGTTCGACGACCAGCTCGCGGGCAAGGACATCGCCAGCGCGCCCAAGTACAGCCCCAAGGACACGTACCGCGTGGATCAGGTCCTCCACCACCCGACGTTCGGGGTGGGCCTGGTGACCGCGGTGCGCGGCGACAAGGTGGACCTCACCTTCCGCTCCGACACCAAGACGCTGGTGCACGGCCGGGGCGGCGAGCCGGTGGACCGGCCCGCCTTCAACCCCCCGTCCAACAAGCGCTCCGGCCCCGCGGACAAGCCCATGGCGGATCCGCCGCCGGACCTGGACATGGACGTGGAAGCCGCCTCGGAGAGTTCCCCGCCTTCCGGGGATTGACCCGAGGGCCCGAGCGGCGGTCAACTGGGGGGCTGACTTCCCTGCATGCGTCCGCCGCTCTTCATCGCCGTCCTCCTCGTCTGCGTCGCCGCCGTGGCATGGGCGGAAGCGCCGGAGGTCGAGGCGACGCCCGGGCGCCTGGTGCTCGGGCAGGATCAGGTCGTGGTGGTGCGGGTGCGGGTGCCTGAAGGCGCCGGCCCCGTGCGCGCGGCGGCCTCGTCCGGCACCTGGGAGGCCACGCGCCTGGAGGGCCGCGCGGAGCGGATCTTCCGCTGGACGCCGCCGCCGGTGCGCTACCCGCTGTGGGCGGTGCTCGCGTTCTGGGTGGAGGATGGACGGCCCCCGGAAGTCACCACCGTGCGGGTGCCCCTGCTGGGGCGCACCACGCTGGACGTGTCCACCGCGCCCGGAGCGGAGGTGGTGGTCGCGGTGGGCGAGGCCCGCTTCGGCCCGGTGAAGGCGGACGGACGCGGCCGGGCGCAGGTCCCGGTGGAGGTGCCTCCAGACGCGAAGGAGGCGCGCGTGCTCGCGACGCGGGGCACGCTCACCACGGATCGCAGCGCGCCGCTGGAGGTTCCTTCCGAGCGCCCCCTGGTCGCCGCGCTCACGCCGGAGCCGCTGTCGGTGGAGGACGGGGGCTGGCTCGTCCTCGAGGGGGTGGAGGGCCCGGTGCCGCCGTCGGACGTGGACGTCGTCGCGACGGGCGCCACGGTGAAGGCCGACCCCCCCAACGGGCAGGGGCGCTTCGCGGTGCGGCCCCAGGCGGGAGCCCCGCGGGTGTCCATCACGGTGAGCTGGGGTGACCCGTCCGCGACGGACGCGGCGCGGGTCCAGGCAGACGTGAGGCCCGCGCGATCCCGGCCGCCGGGGCTGGATCCCGCGGTGGACAACATCCTGCCCTTCCCTCCCGCCTCGCCGGACGTGCCCACGGCTTCGCGCTCGCGCGGCAAGCCCACGTCGCTGTTCCTGTTGGGCGGTGCCTCATTCGCGCGCGGCGCCAACGGCGGACCGCTGCTGGCGCTGGGCGTCTCCGTGCCCCTGCCCTTGTGGCGCGGACGGCTGGCGGCGGAGGCGGAGGTGGGCGTCCGCCACGCGATGCTTGACGTGGTGCGTGAAGACAAGACGCAGGTGCACTCGCGCGTCTGGGCGTTTCCCCTGATGCTGTCCATGCGCGTCACCCTTTTCCAGCAGGGCTCGCTGCGACTGGACGGTCGTGCAGGAGGTGGGGTGCTCCCTTTGCGCCATCAGCTGTCGCTGGCGGAGCCTGCGCCTCCGGACGACTTCCAGACGGCCGTGAATGAGCGCAAGCTTGGCGCCATGGGTTTCCTGTCCGTGCAGGGAGCATATGACCTCGGGCGCTGGAGCATCCTCACGGAGGTGCGCGCCGCGTTGGCACCGGTGCGGACGCCGTCGCTCGACGCGGAGCTTGGCGGCGTGTCCCTGGCCTTCGGCGTGGGGTTCACCCCGTGAGGCGGATGAGCCTGGCGCTGCTGGGAGCGGCCCTGGTGGCGGGGGCCTGCACGAGCGGATCCGATCTGCCCGATCCCAGCATCGTCTCGGTGGAGCCGGCGACGCTGCTGGTCAACGCCAAGGACGCGTCCCTGACCGTGCGGTTCGACGCGCGCTATGGCGTGGCCGTGGACTACGGCAAGGAGACAGCGAGCGATCGCACCATGTCGGGTCGCATCTGGCTGGACGACACGGAAGCGACGGTGACGCACTTCGATCCCGAGGGCGTCGCCATCGCGACGGTGCCCAAGGGCCTGGGCGCGGGCTCGCATGCGCTGCGGCTGCGGCTCGATGACGGGCGGGAGGACGTGAAAAAGGACGCGCTCGACCTGGTGCCGCCCGGTCACGGCCAGGAGGAGACCGACGCGGACGCGGGGGTGCTGGTGGAGACCGATGCGGGGTCCGTCGAGCCGCAAGGCGACGGGGGCTCCCCGGCGGATGGCGGGCCCCTCCCGGGGGACCCCATTCTCAAGGGCGACATCACCGGCTACGGCTTCGAACCCATCGAAGGCGCGCGCATGAGCCGGGAGGCCTTCTCCATCACCGTGCGCGCCGAGGGGCCCCGGGCCCCGCACTTCAACGGCTCCCTGGAGGTGTCCTCGTCACGCGGCAAGGTGAAGCCCCTGAAGATCGGCCCGTGCGAGAACGGCGTCTGCACCGCGACCGTCACCGTGGACGCCAGCGCGGGGACCGTGCAGCTCACCGTGATGGACGGCTACGGCACGACGGGCACGTCCAACACCTTCACGCTGGACGCGCCCCCGTAGCGGGGCCTCACCCGGCCGCGCGCAGCAGCTCCAGCGCCCGCAGCATGTCCGGGGGCAGCGGGGCCTCCACCGCGTGCGCCGCCACCCCAGGCAGCGCCGGCCACTCCACGCGCGCGGCATGCAGGGGCGTGCGCGCGAGCACCTCCTGAGCTCCCTGCCCTCCCAGGTCTCCCTCGGTGAGCGGCGCCTCGCGGCCGTACTGGTGATCCACGAGCAGCGGATGGCCCAGGGCCAGCAGGTGCACGCGGATCTGGTGCGTGCGGCCCGTCACCGGCTCGGCCTCCACCAGCGAGGCCCGCGCGAAGGTCTCCACCGGACGCACGCGCGTGCGTGAAGGCTTGGCGTCCGGTTCGTCCGGCCGTGCCGCGCGCATGCGGCCCTTGCGCCCGGCCACCAGCGGCACGTCCACCCACTGGGGCGCCTCCAGCCGGCCCTCCACCAGCGCGCGGTAGCGCTTGCGCACCTTGCCGGCCTCGAAGGCCTGGGAGAGCGCGCGGTGCACGCCGGCATCCAGGGCGAAGACGAGGACGCCGGACGTGTCGCGGTCCAGCCGGTGCACCACGTACACCTTGCGGCCCAGCTCCGCCTCCAGCGTGTCGCGCAGGCAGGAGCCGCCCTCCCGACCGGGGATGACGAGCACCCCGGCCGGCTTGTCCACCACCATCACTCCCGCGCCGTCGAAGAGGATGCGGGCGCTGCTGCCGCTCACTCGTACTCCGACGCGGGCACGACGGTGATGGGGCCCAGCCCCTCCAGGAGCGGTTTCACTTCCGACGCCTTGCCCAGCACGACGATGACGGGCCGGTCCGCGAAGGCGTACTTCTTCGCCACCCGGGCCACGTCCTTCGGCGTCACGGCGCGCAGCCGGTCGCGGAACTTCTCCACCCAGTCGTCGCCCAGCCCGTGCATGCGGATGTCCGCGATGACGGACGCCACGGACTCGTTGGTCTCCGTGCGCAGCGGGTAGAGGCCCGCCAGGTAGCTCTGCGCGTCCTTCAGCTCGCGCGCCTTGAGGCCGCCGTCGCGCACGCCGTGGATCTCCTTCAGCGCCACGTCGATGATCTCCCGCGTGGAGGCCGTCTTCGTGAACGTGGACAGCGCGAACACGCCGCCCGCGCTCATCGTGTCGAAGTAGGAGCTGACGCCGTAGGTGAGGCCGCGATTGACGCGGATCTCGTTCATCAGGCGCGACGTGAAGCCGCCGCCCAGCGCGATGTTCATCGCCGTGGCCGGGAAGTAGTCCTCGTGGCCCAGCCAGAAGCCCGGGCCGCCCAGGCGCACCTGGGACTGCGTCTGGTCCGGCTTGTCGATGAGCAGCACCTGCCCTGCCTTCGCCATCGGCTCCTGCTTGCGCGGCAGTTCCGGCGGCGTGTCCGGTCCGCCCGTCCAGCCGGCGAAGGCGCGCTCCGCCTCCGCGGCCACCGTCTCCGGCGGGATGGCGCCCACCACGGTGAGCATCGACACGCGCGGGCCCATGCGCTCGGTGTGGAAGCGCACGACGTCATCACGGGTGAAGGTGGACACGGTGCGCTTGATGCCGCCCAGGTCGCGCCCGTAGGGGTGGTCTCCCCAGAGCGCGCGCGTGAAGGCGCGGTCGGCGATGGCGGACGGGTCGTCCAGGTCGTTGGCGAACTGCGCGAGCGCGCGCTCACGGGCGTCCACCACCTCCTGCTCGGGGAACGTGGGCTCGCGCACCACCTGCCCCAGCACGTCCAGCATCGCGGAGAAGTGCTCCGCGGGCGTGGTGAGGTAGACGGACAGCACGTCCTCGTTGACGCCCGCGTAGAGGCTGGCGCCCACGAACTCCACGGCCTCGCTGATGCCGTCGGCGTCCATGCGCTTCGTGCCCCGGCGCAGCAGGCGCGCGGTGAAGTCCGCCAGGCCGTCCTTGCCCGGAGGATCCCACACGCCACCGGCGCGCATCACCAGCCGCACCGACACGAGCGGCAGCGGCCCGCGCTCGGCGGCGATGACCCGCAGGCCGGTGGACGTGGTGCTCTCATGCAGGGGCGGCAGCTTCAGCGCCCCGGTGGCCGCGGCGCTGGATGCGGCTTTCGGCGCGGCGGGCCTGGAGCGCGCCGGGACCTTGGCTCGGACCGCGGCGACCTTGTTGCGGGCGCTGACGGCCTGTTTGCGCACGGCCTTGGCGGCCTTGCGGACGGTCTTCTTCACGGAGGCGATTTTTCGGGAGGCCATACGCGGGAGGGGGTTCCTCGCGGGACGCTTCAAGCGTCCGCGTCGTCGCCGGGCTCGATGGCGCCGGCTTCGGGCTGGAGGGTGACCACCGAGCGACGCTCGGGGGCGAAGTACTTCGCGGCGACGGCCTTCACCTGTTCGGGCGTGACGGAGGCGTAGAAGGTCGGCAGGGACAGGCCCTCGCGCCAGTCGCCCAGGAGGGCCTCGTAGTGGCCCAGGGCGTGGCCGCGGCCGCTGTTGGTGGACAGCTCGCGCAGGTGGTCCGCGCGCAGGTTGTTCTTCGCCTTCTGCAGCTCCTTGTCGGTGACGCCCTCGCGCGCGAGCTTCTCCAGCTCCGCGTACAGCAGGCCCTCCACCTTGGCCGGATCCGAGTCCGGCTTGAGCTCCAGGTAGAACAGGACGGTCCCCGGGTCGATGCGCCAGCTCCAGTCCAGGCTCACCGACACCACGGCCTTCTGGTCATAGACGAGCGACTTCACCAGCCGGCTGCCCTCGCCCTTGGTGAGCACGTACTGGACGACGTCCAGCACCAGCGTGTCCTCGTCGCTCGCCGCGGGGCCCCGGAAGCCGATCATCACCGACGGGGACTGCGCGGGGTGGCGCACGACGGCGCGGCGTTCACCCTTCTGCTCCGGCTCCGCGTTGAGGACTGGGGCGGGCGTGGGGCCGCGCGGGATGTCGCCGTAGTAGCGGCGCACCAGCGCGAGCGTCTTCTTCGGGTCGATGTCCCCGACGATGTAGAGCACCGCGTTGTTGGGCGCGTAGTACGTGCGGAAGTACTGCTGGCAGTCCTCGCGGGTGATGTTCTCGATGTCCGCCATCCACCCGATGACGGGCCAGCGGTACGCGTGCGCCTTGTAGACGAGCGTGCCCAGCTCCTCGTCCATCATGCCGGGGATTTCGTTGTCCACCCGGACGCGGCGCTCCTCCTTCACGACCTCGCGCTCGCTCGTCAGCGTCTGGTCGGAGATGCGCAGCGAGCGCATCCGGTCCGACTCCAGGTCGAGCACCGTCTCCAGCGCGTCGGCGGAGAAGTCGTCGTAGTACACCGTCATGTCGTTGGACGTGTACGCGTTGGAGCGACCGCCGTTCGACTCGAGCGTCTTGTCGAACATCTTGGGGCCGTACTTCTTCGCCCCGTTGAACATCATGTGTTCGAACAGGTGGCTGATGCCGGTGATGCCGGGCCGCTCGTTGCGGCTGCCCACCTGGAAGAAGGTGTAGAGGCTCACCACCGGGGCCTGGTGGTTCGCCAGCAGGCGGACCTTCAGACCGTTGGGAAGCGTTGCCTCGTGAACGTCGAAGAGGGCGTGGAGGATGGGGTCCACCGCGCGCGCGGCGGACCGCGGGGAAGCCTTGGGCATAGGTCCCCCACCGTAACCACGCCAGCGCTAGAGATCCACGACACCTTCACGCAGGGCCATCACCACGGCGTCCACATGGGAGTTGACGCCCATCTTCCGGTAGATATGCGACAGGTGCGTGCGCACCGTCCGGCGCTCCAGCGTCATCACCTGCCCCACCTCCGCGTTGGACAGGCCCTTGGCCACGTAGCGCAGCACGTCCAGCTCCAGCTCCGTCAGCCCCCACGGCAGCTCCGCGGGCTTCTGGGCGGGCCTGGCCTGAACGGATTGGAAGTAGTTCCAGAAGCGCCTCGCGATGAGGGGCTCCAGCACGGTGCCACCCTCCATGACCTCCTGGATGGCGGAGCGGATCTTCTCCGGCCCCACGCGCTTCACCAGGTAGCCGGACGCGCCAGCCTGGATGGCCTCGTAGACCTTCTGCTCCTCCTCGAAGGAGGTGAGGATGAGGATCTCCACCTCGGGCGCGCGGCGCTTGACCTTCTGGGTCACCTGGATGCCGTGCATGCCCGGCAGCTCCAGGTCCAGCAGGACGAGCTGCGGGCGCTCGCGGACGATGTCCTCGACGGCCTGCTCGCCGTCCTGGGACGTGCCCACCACCTCCAGCTCCGGGAAGGTACCCAGGACCTTGAGCAGGTTGCGCAGCAGCTGCGGCTGGTCCTCGACGACGAAGATGCGCGTCCGCTCCACGGTCACCGCCTGGTGGGCAGAGGCTGGAACTGCTCGTCCAGCTTCTGGTGCTGGCCCCGCGAGAAGCGGAGCTGGAAGTCCTTGCGCTCGCCGGTGGAGAGCGCGACCACGCGGATGTCGCGCGTGCCGGCGCGGACCGGGTAGTTCAGGAGCGGCGTCGTCCGGCGCACCCGCACCCCGTCGATGTAGACGCGCGCCGGGAGGTTCGTGCGCAGCGTGAGGAACGCGCGCCATGCCTTGGGGGGCACCGCCGGCTCGGCGCCATCCTCCGCCCCGTCCTCCTCCTGGTCCTCCAGGTCCCGCGAGCCGACGGACGCGGGGGGCACGGGCGGCGGAGGCGTGATGGGCCGCGCCTCGGTGGTG